>DATLBG010000128.1:0-45164 GCA_035527035.1 Gemmatimonadaceae bacterium
ACGTTCGCGCCCCGCTTGACCGCGATGTAATACGCCAGCAGCTGCAGCGGCACCACGGCGAGCACGGGAATCAGCATCTCGATCGTCGGAGGTATCCTGATCTCGTAGTCGATCTTTCCTTCGAGCGCGGTCTCCTCGCCGGTGGTGATCGCGATTACGCGCGCGCCCCGCGCTTTCACCTCCTGCACGTTGGACACGACCTTGTCGAACACCGAGTCGTGGGGAGTGATGAAGACTACAGGCATCGCCTCGTCGATCAGCGCGATCGGGCCGTGCTTCATCTCCGCGGCGGGGTAGCCCTCCGCGTGGATGTAGCTGATCTCCTTGAGCTTGAGCGCGCCCTCGAGCGCCGTCGGAAAATTGTACCCTCTGCCGAGGTACAGAAAGTTGGTGCTGTCCTTGAACTGCTCGGCCAGATCCTCGATGCGCTGAGCGGAATCCAGAATCTCCTGAATCTGCCCTGGAAGCGCGCGCATGGCTTCGATGATCTCGCGGCCGCGGACGACCGAGAGGTTCCTGAGCCTTGCCAGCTTGAGAGTGAAGAGCAGCAGCGCGATCACCTGGCAGGTGAATGCTTTGGTGGATGCAACGCCTATCTCGGGCCCGGCGTGCACGTAAATGCCGCCGTCACTCTCGCGCGCGATGGAAGATCCCACGGAGTTGACGATGCCATAAGTGAACGCGCCGCGATTCTTCGCCTCGCGCATCGCGGCGAGCGTGTCGGCCGTCTCGCCCGACTGCGAAATCACGATGCACAGGGTGCGGTCGGTCACGATCGGATTCCGGTAACGGAACTCCGATGCGTACTCGACCTCTACCGGGATCCGGGCCATTTCCTCGAGCATGTGCTCGCCGATCAGCGCCGAGTGCCAGCTGGTGCCGCACGCGGTGATCACGATATTGTCGAACTTCAGCAGCTCCTCGTCGCTCAGGTTCACACCGCCGAGCTTGGCCGTGCCTTCCGCGTCGAGCAGCCGGCCGCGCATCGTGTTCTCGATGCTCGCTCCCTGCTCGAAGATCTCCTTCAGCATGAAGTGGTCGAAGCCGCCGCGCTCTATCTGGTCAAGGTCCCAGTCGATCCTGCTGACCTTGCGCGAGAGCCGGACCGACCGCTCGTCGAGAATGTGGTAGCCGTTGCGGTCGAGCACCGCGATGTCGCCGTCGTCCAGGTAGATCACGTCGCGGGTGTGCGCGAGAATCGCGGACGCATCGCTCGCCACGTAGAACTCGTTTTCGCCGATTCCGATCAGGAGCGGGCTGCCCTTTCGCGCCGCCACGATCTTGTCGGGGTCATCGCTGGAGATGACGGCGATGCCGTAGGTGCCTTCGATCTCCTGGAGCGCGTCGATGACGGCGTCCTCGAGACTGCCCTCGAACGCCTCTTCGATCAGGTGCGCGATCGTCTCCGTGTCGGTCTCGGACACGAACTTGTGCCCGTTGGCCTCTAGCTGCTTCCGCAGCACCGACGAATTCTCGATGATCCCGTTGTGGACCACGGCGATGTGCGATTTGCAGTCGACGTGCGGGTGCGCGTTGCACTGCGTCGGTGCTCCATGGGTCGCCCAGCGCGTATGCGCGATGCCGGTGGTGCCTGAGATCGGCGACGACGCCAGCTCCTCTTCCAGACGGGAGATTTTCCCGGCCGCCTTACGCGTCTCCAGGCCGTTTCCGTTCATCACGGCGATGCCGGCCGAGTCGTAGCCGCGGTACTCCAGCCGCCGCAGCCCCTCCACGAGCACCGGGTTCGCCACGTTCGGACCTACATATCCCACAATGCCGCACATAGAATCGCTTCGGAGTTAGGGTCTAACCGACCAGCCGGTCGAGGAGCGTCCTGGCCTCTAGTATCATATGCCGTGCCCCGGCCTCGTCGGGAGCTTCGGCGATTACGCGCACGATCGGCTCCGTCCCCGACGGCCTGACGTGCACCCAGCGGTCCGGCCACGCCAGCCGGAGCCCATCCTGCGTGTCGGCCGTCGCATCCGGAAACGCTTTCCTGAGCGCGTCGTATACCCCGTCCAGGGGCAGCGCGGGCCGGTCGAGCTTGTCCTTCACGATGGAGTACCGCGGATAGCCCGCGACTATCTCCGACAGGCGCTTCCCTTCCGTGGCCAGCAGGTGGAGGACGAGAGCGGCCCCGATCGGCGCGTCGCGCCCAAGGTGGACCTCCGACAGGATCACCCCGCCGTTCCCCTCCCCGCCGATCGGAGCCCCCTCATCGCGCATGCGCACGGCCACGTTGACCTCGCCGACAGGCGCCCGGATCACGCGCCGTCCCGCCTGCGAGGCGACGTCTTCCATGATCCTGCTCGTCGAAAGATTGGTGACGAGATCGCCCGGGCGGTGCTGGAGCACGACGCGCGCGGCCAGCGCGAGCGTGAAATCTTCTCCGATGGCTTTCCCCGCGTCGGATACGAGGGCGAGGCGATCGACGTCGGGATCCACCGCGAGGCCCAGGTCCGCTCCGCGGTCTCTGACCAGCGCCTCGAGCTCGCCGAGGTTCTCGGCCACGGGCTCGGGCGCGCGGGGGAAGCGGCCGTCGGTCTCCATGTTGATCGCCGTGACCCTGCAGCCCAGCCTGTCGAGCAGCGTGGGCATGATCACGGCGCCCGCGCCGCGCACGCAGTCGAGCGCCACATGGAACCGCCGGCGGCGAATGGCGTCGGCGTCGAGGAACGGAATGGAAAGAATGCTGTCGATGTGCCGCGCGATCGCCGCGGTATCCTCGCTCAGCTCGCCGAGGTTGTCCCACGTCGCGCGCGGGATGTCGCCGTCCAGAGTCTTGCGCATCGCCGTGCCCTGCGCAGCGTCGAGAAAGAGCCCCGACGGCGCGATGAACTTGAGGGCGTTCCATTCGATGGGGTTGTGGCTCGCCGTGATAGCCAGCCCCCCTGCCGCGTGATGATGCTCGACGGCGAGCTGCACCGTCGGAGTCGGCACCATTCCGATGTCAATGATGTCGCACCCGACGGACTGGAGCGCGGATATGACCACGCGTTGGAACATCGGCCCCGAGACGCGGCTATCCCGCCCGAGAACGACCCGGGGGCGTGTTCTCTTCCTGCTACCGGCCGACCCGGCGGCTGCCCAGGCGCCGAAAGCCGCCGCGAACCGCGCGACGACTTCGGGCGTCAGCGCTTCGCCCACGCGACCGCGGACGCCGGATACTCCGACCATCAATCCTTCGTGAGACATTGCCGTGCTCGCCATGTGAGAAGTGCGCGATCGCCGCAGGGGAAAATCTAGTCGCGGCCCGCGCGCGTTAAAAAGTCTCGTGCTGTTCCGGCGGAGTGATCAGATCGAGCTCGCTCACGGTCGGGATCACGATCGTTCCGTCCTCGACGAGCTTGACGAACTCAGCCACCATCCTGGGGTCGAACTGAGTGCCGCGGTGCTTTTGCAGCTCCTTGAGAGCCGTGGCCACGTTCATCCGGTGACCACGCCGGTACGCGCGGCCGCTGGTCATGGCGTCGAACGCGTCCGTCACGCTCGCGATCCGCGCTTCGAGGGGAATCAGCTCGCCGCCTAGCGCGTCGGGCACGCCATTACCGTCGAACCGCTCGTGGTGCGACCGCACGATGTTGAGCGCCATCGGGGCGTCCGAAAGCAGTGGCGACAGGATTTGCCAGCCCACGACCGGGTGCGTCATGATGTGCGCGTACTCGGCGTCGGTGAGCGGGCCTTCTTTGTTGAGGATCGACTCGCGGACGCCGATCTTGCCGATGTCGTGCACGTGTCCACCGAGCTCGACCTGGCGGACGGTGTCGTCGTCGAGCCCCAGATGCCGCGCCATCTGCATGGAGAACCGGCTGACCCGGATGGAGTGGCCGCGCGTATAAGGATCCTTCACTTCGAGCGCATGCACCACCGCCTGCACTCCGCCGAGGAAGAGCTCCTCGATCCTGCCGGCCTGCTCGGCTACGCGCGCCTCGAGCTCCTGCTGATAGTTCCTGTTCTCGAGAACCAGACGCCGCTTCTCCAAGGCCTGCGCGACCCGCGCCCGGACTTCCTCGATGTGAAACGGCTTGGTCAGATAGTCCATCGCCCCCATCGCGAGTGCGTTGAGAGCGACCTCCACTTCGGCGACAGCCGTTATCAGAATCACCGCCACGCGCGGATGGCGCTCCTGGATGTTCCTGAGGAGCTCGAGTCCGTCCATGCGGGGCATCCGGAGATCGCTCAGCACGAGCACGTACTCGCCGTTGTCTAGCTTCTCGAGAGCCTCCGCTCCGTTCGGCGCCTCGTCGCAGCGGAACCCCTCTCCGATCATGAGCCGGACGAGCACCTGGCGAAGGCGAGGCTCGTCGTCCACCACCAGGCACGACAGCCCCGCGCCGGGCGCCACTCTCCCGGATATCTGCGGGGCCGTGCTAGACGGGCGCTGGCTGTTTGTCATTAACTTTGCGCAGCAGGGACCATCTTCCAAATCCTCAATGACCCGCATCTTCGACGGCGATCTCGAAACCGGCTTCGCAACTCGCGCGATTCACGCGGGTCAGCGCCCCGAGCCCCTGGCAGGCGCCATCATGACGCCCGTTTATCTGACCTCCACTTATGTGCAGGCCGGACTGGGCGAAAACAAGGGGTACGAGTACGCCCGGGGGAAAAACCCGACGCGCGAGGCGCTGGAGCGGAACGTCGCGTCGCTCGAGGGCGCTCGTCACGGCTTCGCCTTCTCCAGCGGCATGGGCTGTCTCGATTCGATAATGAAGCTCTTTTCCGCGGGCGATCACATCGTGTGCGGCGAGAGCGTGTACGGCGGAACGTTCCGGCTCTTCGACAAGATCCTGAGCCGGATGGGAATGTCATTCTCGTTCGTCGACACGCGGGACCCGAACAGGATCTCGGAGGCGCTGACGCCCGCGACGAAGGGGATTCTCGTCGAGACACCCACCAATCCGCTCATGCGGCTCACCGATCTGTCCGCGGTCGCCGGCATCGCCCGCGACGCGGGCTGCATCATGATCGTGGACAACACCTTCGCGAGCCCGTTCTTCCAGCGTCCACTGGAGTACGGCGCGACGATCGTATACCACTCGACGACGAAGTATCTCAACGGCCACAGCGACATGATCGGCGGGATGGCGGTCACGAACGACGACTCCGTGGCGGAGCGGCTGCAGTTCATCGTGAACGCCGCCGGCGCCATCCCCGGCCCCTTCGACTGCTGGCTGGCGCTTCGCGGGACGAAGACGCTTCACCTGCGCATGGAGCGGCACGACAGCAACGGACGGCAGATCGCGCAGTGGCTCGCCGAGCGCGTGGGGGAGGACAAGGTGTTGTATCCGGGGCTCCCCTCGCACCCGCAGCACGAGCTCGCGAAGCGTCAGATGTCGGGCTTCGGCGGGATGATCTCCGTCGAGCTCGGCACGCGCGAGCGGGCGGACGCCGTACTCCGCAAAGTGAAGGTGTTCTCGCTGGCCGAGTCGCTCGGAGGTGTCGAGAGCCTCATCAGCAATCCGGCGTCGATGACGCACGCGTCCGTGCCCGCGGAACGCCGCGCGCAGCTCGGGCTGTCAGATGGGTTGGTCCGTCTTTCATGCGGCGTCGAGGACGTGGGCGACCTCATCGCGGACCTGGATCAGGCATTGGGATGAAGGTCCTGCTCGTCGGGGGAGGCGGGCGCGAGCATGCGCTTGCCTGGAAGCTTCACTCCGATGATCCCGCACTCGAGCTGATCGCGGCCCCCGGCAATCCCGGGATCGCCGAGCACGCGCGGTGCGAGCCGGTGTCCGCCACGAACGTCCCCGAGCTCGTCGCGCTGGCCGAGCGTGAGCGAGCCGACCTTACCGTAGTCGGACCCGAAGCGCCGCTCGCCGCGGGAATCGCGGACGCATTCCGCGAGCGCGGGCTCCGCGTGTTCGGCCCGACCGCCGCGGCAGCGAGGATCGAGAGCTCAAAGTCGTTCGCCAAGCAGATGATGCGCGAGGCCGGTGTACCGACGGCTCTCGCGGTCGTAACGAGCGATGTCCGCGCCGCCAAGCGCGCGGTGGCCGAGTTCGGCGCGCCCGTCGTGATAAAAGCGAGCGGACTGGCCGCCGGCAAAGGAGTCATCGTCGCGCAAACCGTCGCCGAGGCGGAATCGGCCGTGGACCGCCTGCTCGGCGAGCGATCCCTCGGCGATGCCGGAAGCGAGATCCTCGTGGAAGAATTCATGGAGGGCGAGGAGCTGTCGCTGTTCGTTCTAACGGATGGGACTTCCGCGATCCCGATGATGCCCGCGCAGGACCACAAGCGGCTGCTCGACGGCGACGCCGGACCGAACACCGGCGGGATGGGCGCGTACGCTCCGGTGTCGCTGGGAACGCCAGCACTCGTTCAGGAAGTGACGAGCCGGATAATTCATCCTTCGCTCTCCTGGATGCGGGGGAACGGCTCGGCGTTCAACGGTCTGCTGTACGCCGGACTCATGCTGACCCGGGACGGGCCAAAGGTCGTAGAGTTCAACTGCCGGTTCGGCGATCCGGAGACGCAGGCCGTGCTTCCGCTCCTGAAAAGCCCGCTGCTCGACCCGCTGCATGCGATCGCTGGTGGCGGTTCAATTGAAGGCATGGCTCTGGAGTGGTCGCGGGCGTGCGCGGTGACGACGGTGGTGGCCGCGGCCGGTTACCCGGACGCGCCGCGCGCCGGCGACGCCCTGGATATCCCGGCGACTCCGCCCAATGTCCGCGTATTCCACGCGGGCACGGCGCGAGCGAACGGACGCCTCGTCAGCTCGGGTGGCCGCGTCCTCGCCGTGACGGCCGTTGCCGACGACATTCGCGAGGCCGCGCGCGCCAGCCGCGACGCGGCCGACGCCGTCGTACTCGATGGCAAGCAGCTGCGGCGCGACATCGGCTGGCGGGAGATCGCGAAGCTTGCCTGAGCTGCCGGAGGTCGAGACGATGGCTCGCGACCTTCACAAGCGGGTTCGCGGCCGAACCGTGACAGGCGTGACGGTCGGGAGGCCGGACGTTTTGCGGGGCGCGACGCCGCAGAAGCTTCACCGGACGCTGGTAGGGAAAAAGATCGAGCGCGTGTGGCGCCGCGCGAAGCTGGCCGTAATCGATTTCGATTCGGGCGCGCGTGTCGCTGTGCAGCCGCGGTTCACCGGAAGCTTCGTGGTCGAGCGGAGCGGCCGCGGCATCGACGAATACTCCACGCTCCATCTGACTCTCGACGATGGCCGGCGGCTGCATTACCGTGACGTGCGACGGCTGGGCACGTTCCAGCTCTTCACGCCGAAGGAATTCGAGGCTTATGTATCGAAGCTTGGCCCGGAGCCGCTCGAGAAGGCTTTCACGGGCGATTGGCTTTTCGAGCTGCTGCAGAAGTCGGTCAGGCCGGTGAAGCCGCTGATCATGGATCAGCACAGGCTGGCCGGCGTGGGCAACATCTACGCGAGCGAGGCGCTGTGGCGCGCGCGCATGGATCCATCGCGGTCGGCCAAACGCGTCCGCCGGGAGGAAGCCCATCTTCTCCGCGACGGTATCGTCTCGGTGCTCACGGAAGCCATCAAGCTGCGCGGCACGACGATCCGCGACTACGCGGAGGGCGCGTTCGCCGAGCGGTTGGACGCATACGGTCGCGCGGACGAGCCATGTCGCCGCTGTCGCACGCGCATCGCGCTCACTCACGCGATAGACGGCCGCGCGACGTACTTCTGTCCGCGGTGCCAGCGCTGAGATGAGCAGAAGGAAATCGAGCGCGGCGTACGTCACCGAAGCCGAGCTGAAGGCGATGCGCGACCACGTTCGCGCGAGCGCTTTGGACAGGCCCGGCGTGTATCGCATGATCTCGCCGGGCGGCGAGGTGCTGTACGTCGGCAAGTCCAAGAGAGTTCGCTCGCGCCTCATGAGCTACTTCCGGTGCGCCTTCCCCGCCGACAAGGGCGCGCGGATGCTGCGGGAAGCGAACGCGATCGACTGGGAGTACACGCCGAATGAGTTCGCGGCGCTGCTCCAGGAGCTGCGGCTGATCAAGAGGTACCGGCCGCGCTTCAACGTCATGATGAAGTCTGACGGGCGGCACTACGCGTTCATCAAGCTTGCCGACGGAGCGGCTCCGAAGCTGCTAGTCGTTCGGGCGCCGACGCTGGATGACGCTTCGGTGTACTACGGTCCCTTCCATGGTGCGCAGCGCCTGGGCGAGGCAGTGCGCGAGCTCAGCGACGCGCTCGGTCTCCGCGACTGCGCGCTAGACACGAAGATGGTGTTCTCCGACC
Organism: Gemmatimonadaceae bacterium; assembly: GCA_035527035.1. Lineage (GTDB taxonomy): Bacteria > Gemmatimonadota > Gemmatimonadetes > Gemmatimonadales > Gemmatimonadaceae > JACDCY01. The sequence goes on from DATLBG010000128.1 coordinate 8,204, forward strand.
AGCCAGAGCTGTTCGACACGGGACCGGTGACCCCCGGCTGCATCCGCCACGAGATCGGCAAATGCATCGGACCGTGCTGCGGGGCGTGCTCGGTGTCGCAGTACGGCGCGCGGGCGCGCGACGCGCGCGCGTTTCTCGAGGGGCGAGACGACGGACCGACGGAGTCGTTGCGGGAGTCCATGATCATCGCCAGCGAGCTGATGAACTTCGAGCGCGCCGCCTCGCTGCGCGACAAGCTACAGCGGCTGGAGGATCTGCGCGAAGAGTTCACCCGGCTGCGGTTCGCAGTCGAGACTCTCTCGTTCACGTACACGGTGAAAGGCGCGGAGGGCGACGACCGCGTGTACGTGATCAGGCGCGGGCTCGTGCGCGCCGAGCAGCAGAAGCCGAAGTCCAGGAAGGAGAAGGTCGCGCTACAGGAGATGGTGCGGTCTATGTTCGCCGGCGATGCACCCGTCGCGCCCGGGGTCGTGCCGACTCACGCCATCGACGAGCTCATGCTGGTGTCATCCTGGTTCCGCCGGCATCCCAAGGAATTGAAGCGCACCAAACCACTCGCGGCGTAGCTACCGCGCGGCCTCCGGCGCGACCGTCACCGAAGGGAGTGAATCCCGAACATGTTCCCCTCGGTATCGAACGCCAGAACGACGAATCCGTATTCCCCGATCGACATCCGATCCCGCTGAACGCGTCCGCCCGCCCCGGCGACGCGTGCGCCCTCGATCGAGCAGTCCTCGCTCGTGAAGTACACGAGGGTGCTGTTTCCGCCGGACGGCAATCCGGGCATGCTCACGAGGGCGCCGGAACTGCCCTTGCCTTCCGGGTCCGTCGGGAACGACCACATCTGGAGGCCATCCACGGGCAGGCGTTTAAGCTCGACCTTAAAGACGGACTCATAGAAGCCTTTGGCCCGGCTCATGTCCTGGACATAAATCTCGAACCACCCGACGGGATTCCCAGTCATTTGCTCGTCTCCGTATGAGTCGTGTTTCGAAAAGCGCCATCAATCTCCGCCCCACCGCTTTCCCAGCGCATGACGGATCTCGATTTGGTCGAGCACTCGCGCGACCACGAAATCCACCAGCTCGCTGATCGCAGTCGGCCGATGATAGAAGCCCGGGGCCGCGGGCAGCACCACCGCGCCTGCCCGCGCTACCCGCAGCATGTTGCCTAGGTGAATTGTGCTGAGCGGCGTCTCGCGCGTGACCAGCACGAGCTTGCGCCGCTCCTTCAATGCGACATCAGCAGCCCGCTCGATCAGAGAGCGGGACGAGCCCATCGCAACGGCGGACAGCGTCCCCATCGAGCAGGGACAGATCACCATCCCCCGGCTAAGCGCCGAACCGGACGCCGGCGCGGCACCGCGGTCGTCGTCGTCGAACACGGTGACCGATGCGTCCCACGCCGCGGCGTCGCCTCCGACAGCTTTGCGCAGCGCCGGAAGATCCGGGATGTCCGATTCGGTCTCGAGCAGCCGCCATCCATGCCGCGACACGATCAGCGAAATGCGCACACGCGCCGCAATCAGCTGCTCCACCAGACGCACCGCGTATGGCGCGCCCGATGCCCCCGTGATGGCGACGACGAGCGGCGCCTCAGCGTTGGCCGCCTTGCTCACGCGAGCATCCGCTCCAGCAGCACGAATCCGAAAAACGCGATGCTGATCACGCCGTTCATCGTGAAGAAGGCAGCGTCCAGCTTCGACAGATCACCCGGGCGCACGAGTGAGTGCTCGTACCCGAGCAGGACGGCAACAACCCCGACGCCAACCCAGTATGGAATGCCGGCACCGGCCGCGAACCCCGCGGCAACGAGCGCGGCGACCGCGAGCACGTGCAGTGCGCGCGCGAGCGTCAACGCCCGCGCCTCGCCGACCGCCGCCGGAATCGAATAGAGCCGCTGCGACCGGTCGAACTCCACGTCCTGCAGCGAGTACAGGATGTCGAAGCCCGCGACCCACGCGGCAACCGCGGCCGCGAGCGCCACCAGCAGCCACCAGGGCGTGCTCCACGCGCCCGTCACCGCGAGATAGCCGCCGACCGGCGCAATCGCGAGACCGACGCCGAGCACGACATGCGACAGCCGCGTGAACCGTTTCGTGAAGCTGTACAGCAGCACCCACCCGAGCGCCGCCGGCGCGAGCGCGAGGCAAAGCGGGTTGATGCGATATGAGGCGAGCAGGAACAGCGCCGATGCCACGACCACGGCAACCGTCGCGGCGCCGACGCTCAACGCGCCCGATGGAATCTCGCGCGTAGCCGTTCGCGGATTTGCCGCGTCGATGTTGCGGTCAACTATGCGGTTGAACCCCATCGCGGCAAACCTCGCTGCCGTGAACGCGAGCACGATCCACCCCAGCAGCTCCGGCGTCACCGGAGCGACGTAGCTCGCGAGCGTCGCGCCCACGAGGGCAAACGGCAGCGCGAACACCGTGTGGGGCAGCTTCACGAAATTCACGTACCGCACGAGCAGGGACCGGCCGTCGAACGTCTGCCCCTCTCTCACGGCAGTCATTTGTGGATACCAAGCCGCGGCCACAGCCCGTCCACCCGCGCCTTGGTCTCGTCGTCCATCTCGATCAGCGCCGGCCAGTTCCGCGTGAACCCCTCTTCCGGCCACTTCCGCGTCGCGTCGATTCCCATCTTCGAGCCGTACGTGAACGCGCGCGACGAATGGTCGAGCACGTCTATCGGGCCCATGGTGAATCGCGTGTCGCGCTCGGGATCGATGTTGTTGAGCGCGATCCACCACGCCTCCTTCGGATCCCGCACGTTCACTTCCTTGTCCACCACGATGATCACCTTGGCGAGCGCCATCAGCCCCTGCCCCCACAACGCGTTCATCACCTTGTGCGCGTGACCCGGGAACTGCTTGTCGATCGAGACGAACACGAGGTTGTGAAAGATCCCCTCGGCCGGCATGTGATAGTCCACCACCTCGGGCAGCGTCAGCCGCAGCAACGGCAGGAAGATTCTCTCCGTCGCATGGCCCAGATAGAAGTCCTCCATCGGCGGCCTCCCCACGATCGTGGTCGCGTACACCGGCGACTTCCGCATCGTGATCGCGGTGACATGCACGAGCGGATACAGGTCCGCCTCGGAGTAAAAGCCGGTGTGATCCCCGAACGGCCCCTCCGTCACCAGCGGCTCGGCGGGATCTATGTACCCCTCGATCACGAACTCCGCGTCGGCGGGAACCTCGAGATCGCACGTGACGGCCTTCGCCAGATGCACCGGCGACGCCCGCAGAAACCCCGCGAACAGAAACTCGTCCACCGTCGGCGGGAGCGGGGCCGAAGCCGAATACACCGACGCCGGATCGCCGCCAACCGCTATCACCACGTCCATCCGCTCTTCGCGCTCCGCCATCTCGCGCCAGTGCGCGGCGCCGACCTTGTGCCGCTGCCAGTGCATCGCGAGCGTGTTCCTGCTCAGCTTCTGCACGCGATACATCCCCACGTTTCTGATCCCGCGCTTCGGGTCGCGCGAGATCACCATCGGCAGCGTGATGTACGGCCCGCCGTCCTCCGGCCAGCACGTGATGATCGGCAGCCGGTCCAGGTCCACCTCGTCGCCGCGCATGACCACGTCCTGGCACGACGGTGTCCCGCTCTTTACCCGCGGCGGAAACTTCCCCACCTCGAGCAGGCGCGGCAGCAGCGCCAGCTTGGCGAGCAGTCCCTCGGGCACCTTCATTTCGAGCAGCTCGGAGATGCGGGCCCCTATCTCGTCGAGGCTCTCCACGCCGAGCGCGATCTGCATGCGGCGCATCGACCCGAACAGGTTGATCGCCACTGGAAACTCGGATCGCGCGCCGTTGTCCAGCACAACGTTCTCGAACAGCAGCGCCCGGCCGCCTTCCGGCAGCTTCATCGTGCGGTCCGCGATCTCGCACAGCTCGAGCTTCGCGCGCACGGGCTCGCGCACGCGCACGAGCTCGCCCGCGGACTCCAGCGCCTCGATGAACTCGCCGAGCGTATCGAGCGCCATCTAGAAGCTTCCTGCGTTCGAGCCGGTCATGCGAACGATCTCCGGAATGGATTCGGGCGACGGCTTGCAGCCAACGTGAATTGCGACGATACCGAAGGTGAGCCTGCTCCAGCTGATGTCGATGAACCCGGAGGCGCGCATCCGCCGCGCGAGATCCGCCTCCTCGGGAAACTCATCCACTGACCTTGGAAGATAGCTGTACGCGGTGGGGTGTCCGCTCAGCGCGCCGCCGATCTTCGGCAGCACATGATGGAAGTAGAACCGGTACAACCCCGCGAACACGGGCGCGCGCGGCGTAGAGAACTCGAGAATGACGAACCGCGCGCCCGGCTCCAGCACGCGAAATATTTCGTCGAGACACCGGTCGAGCCCGGCTACGTTCCGTATTCCGAACGCGACGATCGCGCCGGAGACGGTGTCGTCGCCCAGCGGCAGCTGCACCGCGTCCGCGGCCACGGGATGCGCGGCTTCCGCTTTCCTGCGCCCCGCGCGAAGCATGGGCTCCGCGAAATCGGCGCCGATCACGACGCCGCGAAAGCCGGGTTGCCGCGAGATGCTCGCCGCTATGTCCAGGGTGCCGGCGCAGACGTCGAGATACACGCCGTCCGGCTTGCGCTCGAAGTTCAGAGCGCTGATCGCGCGCCGTCGCCACCCGCGATCGATGTTGAGCGCCAGGATGTGATTGAGCGTGTCGTACCGCGGCGCGATGTCGGAGAACATGCGCTGGACATACTCGCGTTTCTCGCGATCGCCTTCGCCGGGCAGCGGTCCGGACGCGCTCTGGCGCGCTGCCGCTCTTTCGGCGTCGGTTGTCAACATGGAGAGTGAAAGTTGACTGGCCGTGCGAGGGCGTGCAACCTTCCGCGCAGCACCACATGCCCCCACTTCCCGATCTTGCGAACCTGCCGGATGCGGACGTCGTCCTGCTCGCGCAACAGGGCCGGGACGCCGCTTTCCGCGAGCTGCTGAGACGTTACGAGCGGCCGGTCTTCTCGCTCGTGTTCCGCATGGTGCGCGACCGCGATACCGCCGAGGACCTCGCGCAGGAAAGCTTCATCAAGGTGCTGAACAACATCGACCGCTACCGCCCCGAATTCAAATTCTCGAGCTGGCTGTTCAAGATCGCGAACAACGTCGCGATCGATCATCTCCGGAAACGCACGGTGGACACGGTCAGCCTGGAAGGGTCCAGGTATGCCACCACGACCGCCGAAGCCGAGTCTACGGCTATCCCCGTGGCCTCGAAGGACCAGTCGGCCCTGGAGGAGATGGAGTCCAGGGAGCTCGGCGGGGCCATAGAAAAGGCGGTCGCCGCCCTGAGGCCCGAATACAGGGCCTGTATCCTCCTCCGGCATGTGGAGGACCGGTCCTATGAGGAGATAGCCGCCACCCTGGACCTGCCCCTCGGCACGGTCAAGACTTACATCCACCGAGCTCGCCACGAGCTCAGAAAGGCCCTGGAGGACGTCCGATGAAACCCGCCGGAAGCACCCCCCGTACGACCCAATGGATATCCCTATGAACAGACACCTACTGCCCGATGAATTCGATCTCCTCGTAGACGAGGAAATTGGATTTGGGGTTCCAGAGCTCCAGGCCCACGTGAAGGAATGTGACAGATGCCGCGTCGAGCTCGTATCGGCGCGCGCGGTCATGGCGCACATCGAGAGCCTCCCCCATCTCGCGCCGTCGCCGCTATTCACCGAGAAAGTGATGCTGCGCGTGAACGTGTTCGAGCCGTGGCACGTGGCCGCGATGAACACCGCTCGCTCGCTGGTGCCTCGCCACCGTCCGGTTCGCATCGCCCTCGGCGTGGCCCTCTTCACGAGCTGTTTCACGCTGACCACGATGGCCCTGTGGATCGCCTCGCGATTCGACTCGGCAGTACTGCTCGCGGGCATGGTGTACGACAGCGCGGCCTCGGCGGCGCTGGGCATGTTGACCGCGATCATGGGACCGCGCACCGTCGCTGCTCTGCAGACCGGCGGGACTGCGATGGCGCTGACGCTGGCGTCGGTGATGGGCGTAGTCGCGGTCATCAGCTTTTTTGGACTCAGGCGGGCAACCCGGGTAATAGCGGACCAGAGCAGGCCATGAAGGGCGCCGCAATAGCATGCTCGCTCGCGATGCTGACGCTCGCGGGCACCGCCGGCTATGCCGGCGCGCAGGTCGCCGCGCCGCAGGCCGCGCCGGTTCAGCAGCCCGCGCTGAGCAAAGCGGTAGTCGATTCCGCGTGCGTAGCCCGGGGCCTGCCGCTCACGGGCTCGTTTTTGTTCGCGGGTCTCCGCGATGCCATCGCCGACGCGCGCGGGTGGGCGAGCGCGCCCCCGCTGCCGCCGCGCGAAGCGACCGTCCGCGCCGTGAAGCTCACGCTCGGCTGGTCCGCGGTGCTGATTCTGCTCGGACTCGGAGTGCTGGTGTTCGCGCCGGAGAAGCTCCGCCGGATCACCGAGTCGCTCGGAAGCGATCCCGGCAAGGCGATGACGACCGGGCTGCTCGTGCACTTCGCCACGCTTCCCGCGCTCGCCGCGCTGCTGATCCTTCTCGCGATCACGCTGATCGGGATTCTGCTGATCCCCTTCGCGCTCGTCGCGTTCGTGCTGATGTGGATGGGAATCGCGGCGCTCGGATTGTTCGCGGTGGCGCAGGTCACAGGCATGGCCGTCATGGGACAGAAGCAGCGCGCGATGTCGCAGCGGGGAGCCGCGCTCGGCGGACTCGTCACGGGGCTCATCATGCTGATCGCGCCGTGGCTCGCCGCTGCCGCGATGACATGGTCGAGCGCGCCCGCGCTGATTCTTCGCGGGATCGCGTTCACCGTGACCGCGGTAGCCGTCACCGCCGGGCTCGGCGCCGTGCTCCGCGCGCACAAGCCGGAGCCCGCCATACAATACGTTCCGCCCGCAACGCACACGCGCGAGGACCTGGCGTGGCAGACGCCGACGCCGGTCGGCGGAGTCGTCGCGGCCAAGCGGCCCGCAAAGTTCCACTAGCTCGCTCCGGGTGCTGAGCCGCGTTCCCGGGGCGGCTCGGCCCTTGCTCCATCGCGGCGCGCAATGGTAATCCTGGGTTACAGAGTCGCCGAGCTCTTCAAGAAGACGTGGTCTGAAGTCTGGAAGGACAACGTGCTCGGCATGTCGGCCGAAGCAGCGTACAACCTGTTCTTCTCCATGTTCCCGCTGTTCCTATTCATCGCCCCCCTGCTGGGACTCGTCGGCGACGAAGCCGTGATAATCAGCTCGACCATCAGCCGGCTTGCGCCAGTGCTTCCTCCCGGCGCGATGGAAGTGGTGGATGACGTGCTGCATGACGTCGTGTTCTCGGAGACGGCGCCGGCGCTCATGTCCGTTGGCGCGCTGCTCGCGGCGTACACCGGCTCCAACATGATCGCTACGATCGCGAGCGCGCTGAATCGCGCATACGGAGTCACCGACCCGCGTCCATTTCTCAAGCGGCGGCTGCTCGCAATCGCGCTCATGATCGCGGTCGGGATCGCGCTGACGATCTCGACGACAGTCATCGTCGGCAGCAAGAGCGTCTTCAGCTGGCTGGTCAGGACTGTCGGCGTTGAGCCGCAAGCGGCTGCCGCCTGGCAGATTTTGCGCTATCCGGTCTCGTTCGCGTTCGTCGTCGGCGTGCTGTGGCTCATCTACTACTTCATGCCCGCGATCAAGCAGAAGAAATCACATGCGCTGACGGGCGCGATCTTCGCCGCGACTGCATGGGTCGCCGTGACCATGATTTTCCGGTTCTACGTGATGACGGCGGCGACCTACAGCAGCATGTACGGCGTGCTCGGCGGAGTCATCGTGCTGCTCACCTGGCTGTACCTGACGATGTTCGTCGTGATCGTCGGAGGCGAGCTGAACTCGGAGCTTGCGCGCGGCACCGGCGCAACGCGGCAGCGCGAGCCTGTGTTATACGGCGGCCGGATCACGACTACCGACCAGATCGACGAGCCGTCGCCCAAGATCCAGTAGGGTCCTTCCGGCAACGGAGTCGGGCTCCGCTACGACGATCGGCCTGCCGGTGTCTCCTCCCTGCAGCACCTGCGGATACAACGGAATCCTCGCGAGCAGCGGAAGTCCGAGCTCCCTGGCGAGACGTTCTCCTCCCCCCGCGCCGAAAATCATCGTCTGTTCCCTGCAGTGCGCGCACTCGAAGTAGCTCATGTTCTCGATGATTCCGAGCACGGGGACGCCCACCCGCTGAAACATCTTGGCGCCGCGCAACGCGTCTCCGGTGGACACTTCCTGGGGAGTCGTGACGATCAGCGCGCCGCCCACGTGCGTCGCCTGCACCAGCGAGAGCTGCGCGTCGCCGGTGCCCGGCGGCAGATCCACGATGAAGTAGTCGAGCTCTCCCCACGCCACGTCGCGCAGGAACTGCGTGATGATTTTCATGATGATCGGCCCGCGCCAGATCGCGGGCTGGTCGCGCTCGACCAGAAAGCCCAGGCTCATCACCTTCACGCCGTGGCCCTCGAGTGGAATAATCTTCTCGCCCTGCACATCCGGCTGCTCGTTCACGCCGAGCATGGCCGGAATGTTCGGACCATAAATGTCCGCGTCCATGAGACCCACGCGCGCGCCGGTCTGCGCGAGCGCGACGGCGAGATTTGTGGCGACGGTGGACTTGCCCACTCCACCCTTGCCGCTCGACACCGCCACGATGTGGCCGAGGTTCGGGTAGGCGACCGGGGTCGGAGCCGGCACCGCGGCGCGCTGCGACTTGGGCTCCTGCCCCATCACCGGCAGCGCGCGCCCGGATCCCGCAGGCTTCGGCCCAGCAGGCTGCGCACCGGCCGTCGACGAATCCTTCACGTCCACGCGGACATCCCGAACTCCGTCGATCCCCGCGATCGCGGACCGCACTTCGCCCACGAGCGCGGCGTCGTCGGCCGGATCGAGCAGAAGAGTGAGGCGGACGCGGCCGTCGGTCGTGGTCGCGACGTCGCGAACCTGCTCGGCCGAGACGATGTCGCTGCCAAGGCGGCTGTTGCGCACGCGCACCAGAGCGCCGGCGATTCGCTCCTGCAGGTTTTCCATCCGCGCAAGTTAGCTAGGAGCCGACGACCCCGTGCTTCTCGAGGAAGAGCCGCGCGGCGGCGACGACGTCGTGCCGCACCTCTTCGAGAGTCCCCGGGATCATCGCGCCGGACGCCTTCGCGTGGCCGCCGCCGCCGAACTCCCTGGCAAACGCGTTCACGTCCACCTCGCCCGCGCTGCGGAAAGATGCCTTGACCTTCCCGTGGCCGAGATCGCGGAAAAAAATCGCGAGCTTCGTGCCGGCCACCGACCGCGGATGCTCGGCGATGCCGTCCAGGTCTTCGGACTTGAGCCCGTGCGTCTCCGGGGCGCCGGCCTCGACGGAGATCCACGCAATGCCGTACTCGGGATCCACCTCGAGCGTCGCGAGCGCGTCGCGCAGCAGATGCAGCCGCCCGATCGGGACGGATGCATAAATGCGGCGGTACATCGCTTCAGGATCCACGCCCGCCGCAAGCAGCGCGCCCGCAACGGTGTGGCAGCGCGCGGTCGTGTTGCTGAAGCGGAAGCCGCCGGTGTCCGTCAGCAGCGCCACATACAGCGCTTCGGCCACCGGGCCGGTCAGCTCCAGGCCGAGCACCGACGCGAGATCGAAGATCAGCTCACCCGTGGCGCACGCCGACGTATCGCACAGCGCCAGCTCGGTGATCGCCACATCGGACGGGATGTGGTGATCTATGACGATCTTCGTCGCGTCCGACGCGCGCACCACCGGACCAAGCGGGCCGAGCCGGCGAAGATCGCTGATGTCCAGCACGACGATCATGTCGGCTCCACGCAGTGCCTTTTCGGCGTCGTCGGAATCGTTCCGCACATCGCCGCCGAGGAGAAAGTCGAACATCGCCGGCCACGGAGTGGGATTCGCGATGCGCGCCTCGATTCCGAGCTGCGCCAGCAGGCGCGCGAGCGCGACCTCCGAGCCGCAGCCGTCGCCGTCGGAGTTTATGTGGGTCGAAATTGCGACAGAGCGTCCCGCGCGAAACTCCTTCGCGAGACGCTCTATCGCCGATCTTCGCTCGGCGGGTACCGCCAGCAGGTCAGCCACCGCCCTCGGCCCGGCCCAGCTTCGAGTGCGACTTGCCGTACGCGAAGTAAATGATCAGCCCGAGCACCATCCACACGAGCAGCCGCAGCCAGGTATCCCGAGGCAGGCTCGCCATCATGTAGCCGCAGATGAGAATCGCGAGAATCGGCACTACCGGAACCAGCGGGGTCCGGAATGGTCGCGGCAGGTTCGGCTCGCGGTAACGGAGAACGAGGATTCCCGCGCTCACGATCACGAACGCCAGCAGCGTACCTATCGACACCAGCTCTCCGAGGATCCCGATCGGGAATACGCCGGCGACGAAGGCCGCGACGGCGCCAGTCAGCATGGTGGTGACGTGCGGCGTCCGGAACTTCGGGTGAACCTTGCCGAACACCGGAGGAAGCATCCCGTCGCGCGACATCGCGAAGAAAATCCGCGGCTGCGCCATGAGCATCACCAGCACTACGGATGCGAGACCGGCGATCGCTCCAATGTTCACGATCGGGCCCAGCCACGCCAGCGCCGGCCCGCCCGCCTCGATCGCGACGAACACCGGATGCGGGACGTTCAGCTCGGTGTAGCTCGCCAGGCCCGTCATCACCAGAGCCATGAGGATGTACAGCACGGTGCAGACCGCGAGCGAGCCGAGAATTCCGATGGGCATGTCGCGTTGCGGGTTCCTGGCTTCCTGCGCGGCGGTGGACACGGCGTCGAATCCGATGTACGCGAAGAAGATCACTCCCGCGCCGCGAACGATGCCGCTCCAGCCGAACTCGCCGAATTTGCCTGTGTTCTCGGGGACGAACGGATGCCAGTTGGACTGGTCCACGTACATGAAGCCGAAAGCGATCACGAGCAGCACGATCGCAAGCTTCACGATGACGATGAAGTTGTTGAAGCGGGCGGACTCCCGGATTCCGATGACGAGCAGCGCCGTCATTATCGCCACGAGGAAGACCGCGGGGAAATTCACGAACGCGCCCGTCTGCGTGAACTCTCCGTTCGCATAAGCCAGCGGGGAGTTCGTCAGCTTGGCCGGAAGGTTGATGCCCAGCTCGCCCATGAATGCGCTGAAGTACCCGGACCATCCCACCGCCACGGTCGCGGCCCCGAACAGATACTCGAGAATGAGGTCCCAGCCGATGATCCACGCGATGAATTCGCCAAGCGTCGCGTACCCATAGGTGTAGGCGCTTCCGGAGATCGGAATCATCGCGGCGAACTCCGCGTAGCAGAGGCCCGCGAACAAGCAGCCCAGTCCCGCGAGAACGAAGGAATAAACGATCGCGGGCCCCGCGTACTGCGCCGCTGCTGTGCCAGTCAGCACGAAGATGCCGGCGCCGATGATGGCCCCGATGCCGAGCGTGGTCAGGTTCAGCGGGCCGAGAGCGCGCCGCAACGTGTGCTGCTCCTCGATCCCTTCTCCCGACGCTTCCGCCTGCAGCTGTCCGATGGACTTCCGCGTGCCGAGACTCATGAGGTCGAGTAGTTGGGCGCCTCGCGCGTGATCGTCACGTCATGGGGATGCGACTCCCGCAGCCCGGCAGCCGTAACGCGCACAAATCTGGACTCCGTGCGCAACGCCTCGATAGTCTGGGCCCCGACGTACCCCATCCCGCTTCGCAGTCCGCCCACCATCTGGAACAGCACATCGCTCGCGGGGCCCTTGTACGGGACCCGTCCCTCAATTCCCTCGGGCACGAGCTTCTTCGCCGACATTTCCCCTTCCTGGAAGTACCTGTCGGCGCTGCCGTCCTGCATTGCCGAGAGGCTGCCCATGCCGCGGATAGTCTTGAACCGGCGTCCTTCCATGAGGATGGATTCGCCCGGGCTTTCCTCCGTCCCCGCCAGCATCGAGCCCATCATCACGGTGGACGCGCCAGCGGCGAGCGCTTTCACGATGTCGCCCGAATACTTGATTCCGCCGTCGGCGATCACGGGCACGTCGCCCGCGCCTTCGACCGCGTCGAAAATCGCGGTGAGCTGCGGCACGCCGACACCTGTCACAACGCGCGTCGTGCAGATCGATCCCGGCCCCACTCCGACTTTCACCGCGTCCACGCCGCGCTCGACCAGTGCCGCGGCGCCCTCGCGAGTCGCGATGTTGCCGACGACCAGCTGCACGTCGGGGAACATTTCGCGCACGTCCGCGGTCGCGCGCAGAACGCCCTCGCTGTGGCCGTGCGCCGTGTCGATCACGAGCACGTCCACTCCCGCGTCGATCAATGCCTTTGCACGGTCGCGATAATCGGTGGCGCCGATCGCTGCTGCCGCGCGCAGCCGGCCATGCTCGTCCTTGCTCGCGCTCGGGAACTGCCGGCGCTTGTGAATGTCCTTCACTGTGATGAGGCCTTTCAGTCGTCCATCCCTGTCCACTACCGGCAGCTTCTCGATCCGGTGCTCTCCCAGAATCCGCTCGGCTTCGTCGAGCGTGGTGCCCTCCGGTGCGGTGACCAGCCCCTCCGACGTCATCGCCTCGCTCAGCGGACGTTCGAGGTTGCGCTGAAACTGCAGGTCCCGGTTCGTGATGATGCCGACGAGCTGTCCCGCCGAGTCCACGATCGGCACGCCGGAGATCTTGAACCGGTTCATCATGCCGACCGCTTCGCGGAGCGTGCCGCCCGGGGCGAGCGTGATCGGATTCAGGATCATCCCGCTCTCGGACCGCTTGACCCGGTCAACCTCGGCGGCCTGGCGGTCGATCGACATGTTCTTGTGGATCACGCCCATGCCGCCGGCGCGGGCCATCGCGATCCCCATCTCCGACTCGGAGACGGTGTCCATCGCGGCCGAGAGGAGCGGGATGTTGAGGCTTATCCCCCGGGTGACCCGCGACGCGGTGGAGACGTCGCGTGGGTGAACCTGGGAATGCCCCGGGCTGAGAAGTACGTCGTCGAAGGTGAGCGCCACGCGGGCGCGAACGCGGTCGTGGACGGACTCGATGTCGTCGCGCTCCGGGTCCTGAATGCGCGAAGACCCGCGCGCCGGGGGTACCGGGGCTGCGGGCCGACTTGTGTGACGAGTTTGGGGTGCCATAGCCAAAAGTACGGCGGCCTCCAGGGGGGCGCTAGTGGCGCTGGAGCCGGGCTGCAGGGGTTCCAAGATGTGAGAAGCCAGATACCAGAAAGCCAGATGTCAGATTGTCTGGCGTCTGACCTCCGGCTTCTGGCATCTCATTTCTTGGATTCCCCTTCAACTCCGAGGGAGCTAGAGCGGCCGCCCGATCGCTTTGAGTCTTCGCCGCACCCGCCTCGGCAGGAAGAACGCCGCCGCCATCAGCGTATGCTGCAGATTGAGCGAATCCAACGACTTCGGATCCCCGTTCCAGTGATCCAGCGCCACCGCCCTCCCCGCATTCGCGATCAGGCGCTTGAGCGACATCACCAGCACGAACACGTCGTCCACCTCCCCGAAGAACGGGATGAAGTCGGGCATCATGTCCAGCGGCATAAGGATGTACGCGATGGCGGCTCCGACGAGCAGCTTGTCCACCCCGTTCACCCGCTGATCGGTGATCAGCCCGTACAACAGCCGGAGAAAATTGGGGAGCTGCGAGATGGTATCGGTGACCGTCTTCTTCGCGCCAGTGCGCGGCCGCTCGTCGCCGCTGGCGGCTTTGCGCGCCGCGCGCCTCTCTCGGGCCCTGCGGGCTGCTGCTCTCTCTGCTTGCGTGGTCACGACGGTCTCCGGGCGGTGGGATCGATCGCCGCGCGGATCGCTACTCGCCGGCTGGCGGCTGCGACTGCGCTGGCGGCGGCGACGAGGACTTCGTCACCACGTTGACCACGTCCGTTGCAACAGACTTGCCAACGTTAGCGACGCCGTTGATAACGCCCGCGGCCTTGCTGAGGACGTTCATGGTCCCGGCGATGGCGCCGGCGGACACTTTCCCCGCCCTGAGGGTGTCTTCGACGTTCTCGGCCAGCCGCTGAATGGGGTTCTGGGCAGGGGCGGTGCGGCGCGCATACTTGGACTCTAGAAAGTCGATGTAATCGAGGATTTCGTAAACCCGGTCGTCGGGCAGCGATTCCAGCTTCCTGACGATCCGCTCGCGCATGATATCGTTCACGGCGTAACGGCCTCAGCCGCGCCAGCGCGACTTCTTACCGCGGGTATCGATGTGCACGTACGGGGTGCGCGCCCGCAAGTACATGCCCAGCCCGCCAGCGAGGTGGGGATGCTTGATCTCCACGATCTCCACAGCGAGACCGAGCATGTTCATGTCGCCCGCGCTGAACTTGCCGTCGCCGTTGACATCCACGGCAACGTCCGCCGCATCGCCGTACTGGTGGCGGCTGTCGCGCGCCGCGCGCCGGATGGTCCGGTTATGGTCGGGCGAGCGAAATCCCGACTTGACGTCCAGCTCCACCTGGATCTGCCCTTCGCCCCAGCGCTCGATCTCCGCTACGACGAGCTCGAGCTTGTCGAGCAGCCGCGGACTGACCGCGGCGTACCTTGGCCAGGACTTCTGGTTGTCGTGCGTCACGAAATCCCGCACGCGCAGGTGCTTCGTGATCATCAGGTTGAGATCGCCGGGCATGATCTCCATGAAACCTTCGGGCGGAGGGCGCTTCCCCGCGACGCGCTCGCTGAGATAGGTGCCGATCCGGTATCCGTTGAGAACTCCACCGACCTTGTCCTCGAACGGAGCCAGCACCGCGACCGCGAGGCCGCCGATAACGCGCTGCTCTCTCCCCTTCACGAGCACGACCTTGTAAAAGCCGGGCTTGCTCGGGCCGTCCAGGATCGCGCCCGCCAGGGGCTTCGGCGCGCCGACGGCCACGCTGTCTCCGAAACGGAGCCAGGTGTAAGCCAGCCCCGTGGGGTCACCTTCGATCTGCAGCGGGTACTCCAGCGGCTCGCCGGGGAGTACGAATCTGACCTTGACCTCGCCGCTTGTCCCGTACGCGTCCATGGACGGCATTACGACCGGGATCGCCCGAGCCTTGAGGAAGCCCGCGAACGGCGCCGAGCCAACGGTCCGCCCGTGCTGGAACTGGATGACGCCTACCGAGGCCACCACGAACAGGACCAGCGCAACCACGCTGTCCCTGGCATTTGAGCGGCGCCGTACTGGCGCGCGACGGGGCGATTTCCGCCTATCGGGCGTATTCAAAGACATCCTGGGAAAGATACCCGATTTGGGGGGTCAGGAGGCAAAAAAGAATGACGCGCGGCAAGGCCTCCGCGTCACGGGCGGAGCGTCAGTACAGGTAGACCGGAGTCCCCACCGGCACCATGTCGAACAGCCGCTCGATGTCCTCGTTCCGCATCCGCACGCAGCCATGACTGACAGCCTGACCAACGGTTTCCGGCTTGTTCGTGCCGTGGATGCCGTAACCGTCACCCATGTTGAGCCGGCGGGTGCCCAGCACGCCCTCGTAACGGCGCGCGTTGGTGCCGAACGGGGGGATGATGATGTTTCCGCCCGCAACCACTTCGCGGTCTTCCCTGCCACCACCCAGCGACACGACGGTGCCATCCGCCGAGCGCCTCACCAGCTCGGAGCCGGACACGTAAATAAGCCCGCCGTCACCAGTCGGGACGCTCTGGCCGCGCGACAGCTTCACCACGCCGAGCCCGCGCTTGCGCCCCTGCTCGAGATAGTGCCAGTCGGGGGGGACCCACGCGGGATCCACTTCCTTCAGCTGCACCAGGAGACGGCCGCGGGGAGTCTGGAAGCGATAGCGGTTGGTCCCGCTGACGAATTCCTTGCCGCTGCCGGTCGCCACCGGCGCCTGAAAAAGGACCTTGTTGCCCTGCTTGAACCAGAGCTTCCTCTCGGCGATGCTCACCACGATGTACGGCTGGTCGGCCGCCGCGACCGGAGCGCTGGCGAGCAGTGTCTTGAGACTGTCGGTCGTGGTGCCGATCCTGGCGCGGACCTCCTCGAGCACCCCGACGTTGTCATTGAACACCATCCGGTTGACGTCGCGCTCGTACCGCAGCTCGGCTGTGCGCGTAACGAGCATCGCGCTAACTGCCGTGGCGACGACGAAGCCGCCGAGCAACAACCAGGCGCTGCGCCCGCCGAATCGAACCGCGTCTACGATGGCCATCTTAGTAGAAGTATACCTTCGTCCCTGCAGAAAGGTTCTCGAGGATCGCTCTCAAATCCGCTTCGCTCGCGCGCACGCTCCCGGGAAGCACATAAGTGGAATCCGCGAGCGGGCCGGACGACGGCTGCGAGTAGATCACTGTGCCTCCGTCGAGCAGCAGCGCGATCGGGCCGAGGGCGCCTCGCACCGGGCCGGCTCTGCCTTCGAGCTTCCTGTCCGCGTACACCCACGCTGGAACGCTCCACTCTCCGTTGGTGAGCACCTCCACCACCGTGCGCTCGCCCCGAGGGATCGCCATTCGAATCGTGTCGGGCGCGGTGCCGACGGTGCGCTCGGGGCCGACCTGCGCCGGCATCTCGCGGAGGATCGCGCCTTCGCGCTCGAGATATATCCTCCCGCTGTCCACTGGAATCGAGAGGTGGATGCGCTTGTCGAGCTGCGCCTGCCGCCGGGCCAGCTCGACGGCGATGCGCAGCTTGTCCTTTTCTGCGTTGACGATCAGGTCGGTCCGCACGCGCTCGGCCTCGCTCATGTTCGCGCGCAGCCGCTGCACTTCCCTGTTGTAATCGTACCGTTTGTAGATCAGCCAGCCGTCGATCGCGATGAGCGCGGCGACTCCAATCATCATCGTGAAGATGAATCCCGGATAACTGCTCCTGAAGTCGCGCCATCCGGCGCGGCGGCGGTCGCTTCTGAACTCTCCGCCTCTGCGGTCGGAATCTGTATCCGTCATTGGGTGCGGCTAAGGGCCTGGAGGTCGAGCACCGGAACGCCGACCGGGTCGCTCCGTCCGTAACGGATTCGGGCGACGATGATGAGCTGTGCGAGTGGAGGGACAGCACGAGCCATGCCCAGCAGCGACGGGGGCACGGCGACGTACAGAAGCATCCGCTCCTCGCCCGGTCCCTGAACGAGCATGTACGGCTCGCCGTCCACGAGCCCTTTGCGCAGCGGATCGGCGGTGTGCAGAGCCACGAACTCGACCTGCCACCGGACGAGCTTCCCCCTGGTGCCGGCCGAATCCGAGCGGATGTCCGCCGCGCTCATCCGCGTGAGACCGCCGGAGTCCGCGGGCAGCACGTCGGTCGCGAGCACCCAGCCTTCGGTGCGCACGCGGAGCCAGTTGCGGTCGCGCGCCAGCACCTCGAGGCGCGCGGTCGTGTCAACGCGTCCGGTCGGTTTTCCCGCGGGCGACGCGCGCAGCACCGTCGGCCGAGCGGGGATCACCGGCTGCGGGACCGCCCTGACCGTGTCCTGCGCCGGCGTCGCGCCCGACGGCAAGAGCAGCGCGGCGACAACCATCCGGATCGCTGGAGAGCGCAGAGTAATCGGAGTTAGATTGAGCACTTCACGGGCGGTCGAACATATCACCGTCACCATACCCCGCCAATATCACATTGCATCGACCTGTCGCGCTCGTCGTTCTCGATGGTTGGGGCCACCGCGAGGCCCGTGAAGGCAACGCGATAGCCATGGCGAGGACGCCGGCCTGGGATGCGCTATGGTCGCTCCCCTCCAGGACGCTGCTCGAGGCGTCGGGCCTCCGCGTGGGACTGCCACAGGGACAGATGGGCAACAGCGAGGTGGGGCATCTCAACCTTGGCGCCGGCCGGGTGGTGATGCAGGATCTCGTGCGGATCAATGCGTCCATCGCGGACGGGTCGTTCTTCACCAATCCCGCTTTCGTGGCAGCGTGCGAGCAGGTGAAAAAGACCGGCGGCACGCTGCATCTGTTCGGGCTGGTCGGATGCGGCGGCGTGCATGCGCTGGACAAGCACCTCTTCGCGCTGATTGACCTCGCGGACCGCGCCGGCGTGAAGCGCGTCGCGATCCACGCGATGCTCGACGGTCGCGACACGATGCCCGCTTCAGGTCTCGGCTACCTGGACGAGCTGCTGGCGCACGCGCGCGACCGCGCTTTCGTGGCAAGCATCGGCGGCCGGTACTACGGGATGGACCGCGACCGGCGCTGGGAGCGAACCCAGCTCATGTACCGGGCGTCGGTCCTGGGAGCGGGCCCGGCCGTGTCCGATCCGCGCGACGCGGTGCTCGCGTCGTACGGAGCGGGGCTGTCGGACGAATTCATGCTGCCGGTGGTCGTCTCCGACCACGGCGCTCCGAAAGCGCCGATGCGCGACGGGGACGCCGTGATCTTTTTCAATTACCGCTCCGACCGGATGCGGCAGATCGTTCGTCCGCTGATAGAGGACGACTTCGACGGCTTCGACCCGGCGCCACGCCCGCGGATCTCGGTCACGACCATGACCGGATACGACCCGCGCTTCAGCGTGCCGGTGGCGTACGGGCCGCAATCCATGGCACGGATCGTCGTCGAAGTGCTGGCGGAGCGCGGCAAGTCGATTCTGAAGACCGCGGAAACGGAGAAGTACCCGCACGTGACTTACTTCTTCAACGGAGGCAACGAGCCGCCGGTGAGCGGAGAGGAACGGGTGCTGATCCCCAGTCCGAGGGTCGCGACCTACGACCTCAAGCCGGAGATGAGCGCGAGCGGAGTAGCGGATGCGCTGTGCGGCGCGATCGACCGAAAGGCGCACGATTTTCTGTTGTGCAACTTCGCGAACGCGGACATGGTCGGGCACAGCGGCTCCATTCCCGCTACTATTCGCGCGGTGGAGGCGGTGGACGCATGCCTCGGCCGGATCGTGCAGGCTTGCGACAGGACCGGGACGCGTCTGATCGTCACGGCGGACCACGGCAACGCGGAGCTGATGCTCGATCCCGCGACCGGCGGACCGCACACGGCGCATACGACGAACCCAGTGCCGCTGGTGCTGTACGGCGGCGAGCCGCGTCCGCTGCGTTCCGGCGGCGCGCTGTGCGACGTGGGGCCCACGCTGATGGCGATGATGGGAATGGAGAAGCCTGAAGAAATGACTGGAGCTGACCTGCGTGAAATCGACTAAATCGTTCGTCACTGCGCTGCTCTTCGCGGCCGCGTTGTCTTCGCCGCGACTCGCCGACGCGCAAGTCGGGTATCCTCCCGAGCGCTCGCCGTTCCGCGACCTCGAGTACCGGCACGAGCTGACGCTGTTCGGCGGCACGTTCTCGGCGGGGAAAGATCCCGCGGGCGTAGCCCCCCAGGGCGGCCCGATGCTCGGCCTGCGGTACGAGCTGCGGGTCGGCGGCCCGGCGTACCTGATGGTACGCGCCGCGTACGTGAGCAGCGAGCGGCGCGCCCTTGACCCGTCCGAGCCCGCGGCGACGCGCGATCTCGGCGTGCATTCCTCGCCCCTGCAGATCATCGACGCGGGAGTCTCGGTCAACCTCACGGGCAACAAGAGATGGAAGCGGCTGGTCCCGACCATCAACGGCGGAATCGGGGTGGTCGCCGGAGGAAAGGACGTCGCGGAGGATCCGTACCGGTTCGGCACCCCCTTTGCGATTACCCTCGGCGCGGGCCTGCGGTATGTGCCTGGCGGACGGTTCGCCATGCGGCTTGGCGCGGACTCGTATCTGTATCGACTGCAGTACCCGACGGCGTACTACGCCACGGCTTCGGACGGCACCGCCGTACTCGGGCCACGGCAGTCGACAAACTTCTGGAAGAACAACGTCGCGTTGACGATAGGGGCGTCGTACCTGTTCTTCCGCTGACACGGGAGCAGGCATGCAGCGCGACTTCGACAACACGGACGACATTCAGGACATGGACGACCAGGAGCTGCACCGCCTGGTGCGCGACCGGCTCGCCGACGACTCGGCCATAGACGCCGACGATCTGCTGGTTGAAGTGAGCGATGGGCAGGTGCGCCTGTCCGGGCGCGTCGGCACCGACGGCGAGCGCCGAATCGTCGACCACATCCTCAGCGACGGGATCGGCCTCATCGAGTACGAGAACGAGATCGTCGTGGATCCGATCCGCCGGGCGGAGAGTCCGGAAGCGATCGACGATCACATCGCTAACGAGGAAATGCAGGAAGGGCGCCTCCTCGGCGATCGCGCGCCGCAGTCGAGCGACGAAGCCGAGCACCTGGCCGAAGACGTGGACGCGCAGCTGTTCGGCACCAGCGACGTGACCGAGGCCACCGAAAGCGGCGCACCGTGGAATCCGCCCAGCGGCCCGACGCCGGAGGGGATGGACGGCGGGGCCGCGGGAGAAACTCGCTAGCTACAGCGAGCAGGTATTAGGTATTAGGTATTAGTCCAGGCAGTTTCTAATACCTAATACCTCATACCTTTTTGCCCTCCGCCTCCCTCACCCGCCGCATCACCTTCGCCGCGGCGCACCGGTACCGCCGACCCGACTGGAGCGAGGAGAAAAACCTCGAGGTCTTCGGATCGTGCTCCCGCCCCAACTATCACGGCCACAACTACGCGTGCGAGGTGACCGTCTCGGGCCCGATAGACCCGGAGACGGGGTTTGTCGTGGATCTCGGCGCGCTCGACGCGGTGCTGCGCGAGGAAGTCAGCGACAGGTTCGATCACCGCAACATCAACTCCGACGTGCAGGAGTTCGCCGACGGCATGCTGATCCCGAGCGGCGAGAACCTGGCGAAGTTCATTTTCGAGCGCGTGCGCGATCGACTGAGCGGACGGGCTTCGGTGACGCGCGTGACGGTGGCGGAAGACGAAACGCTGAGCGCGACGTACACCGGTGAGTAGAGTGAAAGCGAGAGCAGTTCCTGGTTTTTGGATCTTGGTTGGCGGAGCGCTGATGGTCGGCGCGTGCGCGCCGGTGCGGGTCGCTCCGCCCGCGCCATCGCCTGCGATCGTGGTTCCATCCGCGGATGCAGCTCCTCCCCTGAGCGTCGCGCCCGAAGTGTCCGCGCGGCTCACCATCGCGCGCACCGCGGATTCCGCGCTCCACGATCCGAAGTTCCGGACAGCGGCGTGGGGCGCGCTGATCGTGGATCCCGCGACGGGCGACACCTTGTATTCGCTGAACCCGCGCAAGCTGGTGATGCCGGCCTCGAACATGAAGGTGATCACCGGAGCCGTAGCGCTTCACCTGCTCGGCCCCGACTTTCGCTTTCGCACGACCCTGGCCGCGCGGTGCGACGCGGCGCGTCGGTGCAGCGAGCTGCTCGTGAGCGGCCGCGGCGATCCGACGGTCAGTGCCCGCTTTCATTCCGACCCGCTCGTTCCGCTTCGGGGCATCGGCGACTCGCTGCGCGCGCGCGGGATTTCCGGATTCACTGGACCCATTATCGCCAGCGGTGACGCATTCCCCGGCTCCATCCACGGCTATGGCTGGGAGAACGACGACCTGGGCGAAGACTACGGCGCGGGCATCGACGACCTGGTGTTCAACGACGGCCTCGAAGCCATAGAGATGCTGACGGCGTCGGGGCCCGCGATCGAGTCCGCGAAGCCTGCGAGCGACCCGCGACAGGCATACCTCAAGGCGCTCTCGGTCGCGCTGCGCCAGCGCGGCATCACCCACGACGGAATCGTTACGAGTGACAGTGGACGCGCCGCGGCGAGCATTGCCGCCGAGACGCTGTTCGTGATGCAATCGCCGCCGCTCAGCGAGGTGCTCGGCGCGATGCTCAAGCCGTCGCAGAACCAGATCGCCGAGATAATCCTGCGCACGATAGGGCTCGAGCGGACCGGCGTGGGCCGGGCGGACAGCGGCGCCGCGGTAGTGCGACGGCAGCTGCTCGAGTGGGGCGCGGACACCATGGAATTCTCGATCCGCGACGGCAGCGGGCTGTCGCGCCACAACTACGTGACGCCCGCGACGATGGTGCGCGTGCTCTCCGTGATGCAGCGGCACCCGCACGCTACAGTGTTCTACGAAGCGCTGCCCGCGGTGGGCGTCAGCGGCACAGTGCAGGGCTGGCTGCGCGGCACCAGCGCCGAAGGCAACGCGCACGGCAAGACCGGCACGCTCGGCGCCGTACGCGCGTTCAGCGGCTACGTGCGAACCGCGGGCGGCGCGACGCTGATCTACAGCTTCATCTGCAACAACTTCCTCGTGTCTACGTCCGCAGTGACGGCCGCGATCCAGACGATGGTGCGGCTCATGGCGGAATCCCCCTACCCCGCGCGCTGATGCTCGGCGTCGCCGAGGCCGTCGAGACGGTTCTCGCGGCGATCTCGCCGCTCGACGTGGCGGCGGTCCACCTCGAGGACGCGCTCGGCCGGTTCGCGGCGCTCGACGTGACTTCGGCCGCATCGATTCCGCCGTGGGACAACTCGTCCATGGACGGGTATGCCGTACGGGCGAGCGACGTCGCGGCAGGGGCGCGACTCCGCGTCTTGACGACCATCCGGGCCGGCGCGCGCGCGGACCGGCCCGTCGTCCCCGGCGAGGCGATGAAGATCATGACGGGCGCGCCCGTGCCGGACGGAGCCGACACCGTCATCCGGATCGAGGACACGAGCGAGCATGACGGCGTGGTGACGATCAACGACACGCGCGACACCGGGCGCAACGTGCGGCAACGCGCGGAAGACATCGCGGAGGGGCAGCTCGTGATCTCGCGCGGGACGCGGCTGCTCGCGCCGCACATCGGAGTGCTGGCGTCCATCGGAATGAGCCGCGTCGCCGTGCACGCGATACCCGTGGTCTCGATTCTCAGCACCGGCGACGAGCTCGTGCGCGTAGAGGATCTCGCGACCGACAGCGGGACGAGCATCGTATCGAGCAACAGCTACTCGCTCGCCGCGCTGGTGCGCGAGACGGGCGGCGTGCCCGTGGACCGCGGCCTGATCGCGGACGACCCGGCCGCGCTGCGCCAGTCGCTCGAGGAGGCGTCGGGCAGCGACCTGATCATCACGAGCGGTGGAATCTCCGTCGGGGAGTTCGACCACACCCGCGGCGTGATCGAGGCGATGGGCGGCAGGATCACGTTCTGGAAGATCCGCGCGCGGCCGGGCGCCAACATCGCGTTCGGGTCGGTCAGAGGAAAGCCGTGGCTCGGCCTGCCGGGGAATCCAGTCTCCGCCCTGATCGGCGGCGAGCTGTTCATCAGGCCAATCCTTCGCAAGATGATGGGATCGCCGCGGCCGTATCCGCGCCCCATCACCGCGATCGCGGCCGACAAGTTCAAGGCGTCGGAGACGATGGCGCATCTCTTCCGCGCGATCCTGACGCGCGCGGAGAACGGCGAGCTGTATGCGCGCTCCACGGGACCGCAGGGCTCGGGGATCCTGTCGTCCATGGCCGCCGCCAATGCGCTGCTGGTCGTGCCCGCCGGCCGCGCCATCGATCTCGGCGAGATCGTGACCGCGATACCGCTCGATCCGGACGCGCACCTGACCGAGCGGCTCGAGCTGCACGCGTGAAGGACGAGCTGCGCTCGCGGCTCGAGCGCCAGTTCGACACGGTCGAGGAGGTGTTCACGATCGCGGGCCGCGACTTCCTCCTGCTCCGCCCTCGGAACGCCGACGACCTCATCACCGAAGAGGATTACGTCAAGGACGAGCGGCTGCCTTACTGGGCAGACATCTGGCCTTCGTCCATGATGCTGGCGGAGCGGCTTCTGGAGGAGAAGGGCGCGGGGCGGTCGCTGATAGAGCTCGGGTGCGGCTCCGGTCTATGCGCCTGTGCCGCCGCGATCGCCGGGTTCGATGTCACGGCCACTGACTACTACGACGACGCGCTCGCCTTCACCCAGGTCAACGCCCGCGTCAATGCGAAGCGCGCGGTCAACACTCGACACGTGGATTGGTCGGCGATGCCCGAGGACGTCGGCACATTCGACGTCGTGATCGCGGCCGACGTGATGTACGAGCCTCGGTATCCGCCCATGGTCTCGGCTGCGATCTACAGGCTCCTTGCTCCCGGCGGGCACGCCCTGATCGCGGACCCCGGCCGGATTGCGTTTCCGGACTTCCTAAAGGAATGCGCGGAACGGGGCCTGAAGGTCGCCCACGAGGACGTGCGGGAGTTCAGGTCGGGAGAGATCCGGCAGACTATCACCATCTACCGCTTCGACCGTGGCTGAACTGGCGGATTGCGGCCTCAGGCCGCAATCCCACTTTAAATGACACCGGGCCCGCCAATCGGCATATTAGCCACGGGATCGGTCGGCACCCGCCGAGACCCGCAACGGAAAAACCCCCACTCAATAGAAATCCATGTCTACATCCGCGCGCTTCTCAGTCCTTGTCCTGGCAGCTGTTTCCGTCGTTGCCTGCACCACGGATTCAGGAAACAAGAAGGGCTCCGTATCGAAAGCAGAGCTTTTATCGGCGATCAGCGTCGCATCCAAGGCCGGGCCTACGTCGCTCGTGATGGGCACCCGCGCAACCGGGACGCTCGAGGCCGGCGACCCAACGCTCCCCGACAGCAGCCACTACGACCAGTGGACTTATGACGGCAGGGCCGGCGAGAAGATCAGGGTTACCATGGAATCGGAGGCGTTCGACGCGTATCTGATCGTCGCGAGGCAGAATGGCGAGCGGGTGGAGAATCTCGCGCAGGACGACGACGGGGCCGGCGGAACGAACGCCCGGATCAGCTTCGAGCTCCCCGGGGACGGGACGTTTCTCGTAATCGCCAACAGCTTCGGTAAGGGTGCTGAGGGCGCATACACGCTGCTCGTCGAGCGTGACGGCGCGGCCACTACGACGCAGCAGCGTCCGGCGGCGATCGATTACGCGGCGCGCTACCCCGGCGGCGGCGACGCCAAGGGGAGATACGCGCTGCTCGTGGGCATCGACGATTACCAGGGGATCGGCAACAGCCTGAACGGTCCCGTTGCCGACGCGCGCCTCATCGGCCGCATCCTTGTCGAGAAGTACGGGTTCGCTCCGGCGAACGTGAAGTACATCACCGACCGCGAGGCGACTCGCGAGCACGTGTCGGAGGCGTATCTCCGCCACCTCGGCCAGGCCGGGCCCGAAGGCGTAGCGGTTTTCTATTACTCGGGTCACGGAATGCAGATGGAAGAGAACCTCGCGCTCACCGGCGCGCTCGATCCAGAGGCTGACCAGGTGGACGAGGCACTCTTCATGTGGGGAGCGGACGGGCGCGGCGGTGTGCTGCTCGACGACGAGCTCGGATTTCTGGCAAATCAGCTCAGGACCGACAGAGTGCTGATGATCATGGACGCCTGCTTCTCCGGAACGGGGACCATGGGCGGCTCGACTGGCCAGTCGAAGGAGCAGAAGTGGGTGGACGTGAAGGGGAATACGTCGGTCCCCGCGACTTTCCTCACCAGCAACGACAAGTCGGGCGCTCCGGCTTCCGGCGGCGGCGGCGACTTGCTCCGCGAGCCGCAGCGACATCTGCTGCTAGCCGCGTCCACGGACGAAGAGCTGTCGTGGACGGCGTCCGGCTGGCCGAAGTACGGCGGCACCGTCAGCGTTTTCACGTATTACCTGGCCGAAGCGCTCGAGGCGGCCGCTCCGAACGCAACATTCTCGCAGGTGATGCGGGGCGTGCAGCAGAAGACCCTCGCGTTCACGGAATCGAACTACAACGCCCGGCAGACGCCGCGGCCTGAAGGAAGCCGGAGTGGCGCGTCGATCAGAGAATTCCTGCGCCAGCGCTAAGTGACCATGAAGAAGATGTTCGCGGTCATCGGCGTCGTAGCGGCCGGGTTGCTCACCGGCTTCTCCGGCGCCGGTGATCGCACCCCTCCCCGCCCCGCGCGTCACATATCGCTGCTGATCGGGGTGGGGACGTACGAGCACGCGGGAAGCGACAAATGGAAAAACATGCACCTCGCGAATCTGCGGGGGCCGGCTCGCGATGTGGTTCTAATGAAGACCGCCTTGCGGAACCGGGGCTTCGCCCCCGGCGAGAATCAGCACGTCATTGTGGACGGGGGCGCCACTAAGGATGCCATCCGCCGGGAATTCGCATGGATCGCCAGCCGCGCAACCGAGAGTCAGGACGTAGTCGTCATCTACTTTTCGGGGCACGGCTCCTGGGCGCCTGACCGGAATGGCGACGAAGCGAGAAATGGCGATGCGGGCGACAAGTGGGATGAGGGCCTCGTCCCCCACGACGCGGCGAACCCGGACAGTCCCGATGACCTCGTCATCGACGACGAGATCGGAGCCTGGCTGGCGCGCCTCCGCAGCCGCAACGTCACGATCATCATAGACGCCTGCTTTTCGGGCACCATCACCCGCGGCGAACCGGACACCACAAGTGCTTCGGCCCCGGTTGCCCGCGGTCCGCGTCCTCCGGAGTATGTGTCGCTGTCCAGCAGCGTGTTGGACGGCGGGCGCGCGTTGAATCATACGGTCCTCACCGCTGCGTCCTCTGCGCAAAAGGCCTACGAGAAGAACTACTACGGCGAGGGCGTCTCGGGAGTGTTCACCCGTGCTCTGGCGGCCGCGCTGGAAGGCGCCGGCGCGGACACGCGATGGGACGACGTGCTCCAGCAGATTCGCAGCGACGTGGGCGGACGTCAGACCCCTCAGCTCGAAGGTGAGCGTGGCGGCCGCATCTTCAGGGTGGATGCAGGATTCGCTCTCCCTGCGCGCGGATACGCCATAGCGCAGCGTGAGGGCGACCGCGTGGGTATCGACGTCGGCGCGATTCACGGAGTAAGAAAGGGGATGTGGTACGACGTATATCCCGCCGGCGAGACCAGGTTCGAGAGCGGGCGGGTCGCGCAGATCAAGGTGGACTCGGTGTTCGACGCGTCATCTTTCGCGAGCGTAGTGTCGGGCACCGTGCCACGGTCGGCGCGCGCGACGCTGAGCAGGGTCCCGCCGGGCGCGATGGACCTCAGCAGATTGAAGCTGTTCGTCCATCCCAGCGCGGGCGCGCTGCGCGATTCGCTGGCCGCGCTGCCATGGGTTCGACTCACTGACGCGGCCTCAAAACCGATGGCTGAGCTTCGTCGGGTGGGCGACGCTTATCAGGTGATCGTGGACGGGCACGACGTTGCCCCGCTCTGGGGCGACGACGCCGGCGGCATCAGCATGTCCGCCACCGAGAGATCTCCGCGTGGATACGTGGGGAACGTAGCCGCTCTTTGCCGGCCGTTACGCCGCGCTTTCTCCATCGCCGCGCTCGGCCTGGTGCGTAACGACCAGCCACCGCCGCGGTCGCGGTTGCGGGTTGACGTCCGCGTTCTCCCAACAAGCGTCACATCGTTCCCGACGGACACATTCACTTTCGACTCGGCCCACGTCGGTAGAGACTACAATGTGTGGGTGTCGGTGAGGGTACCCCAGGCAGCGATAGCTTCTTCCAAGCTGTATCTGACAGCCGCCGTCGCGGGATACGGCTCGGCGCCTCGTGTCCTGTGGCCTGTTGGAAACCGCACCCAGGCGCAGCTGACCATCGAGCAGCTGCGCGCGCCCTTCGTGATCGGCCGGCTACCGGATGACAGTCCGGAAGGCGTGGAGAACATCAAGGTCGTGGTAAGCTCCGATCCTTATGATCTGCGCCCGCTGATCCGGGATGTGCCGGACTGCGTGCCTACAGCGACTGTTGCGACGAGGGGAAACGGCAAGGACACGCTTGCCGTCAGGGGGTGGACAGCCGTTTCCCGGCGCGTCGAGCTCCATCCGCGGCGCCCGTAAACACACTAATTTTCAGGGTTGTTCGTTAAACACGTGACCAGAATCACCGGAGCCAGGATGACCCCGCGCGCGTTTGCCCTCACTGCCCTCTTCGGACTGTCGCCGTTCGTGTCCGGCGGGGTCATGCACGCGCAGGTGCAGCAGGGTCCCGCCAAACCCAAGCCGGGCGCCGCAGCACCATCCGACAATAAGGCGACGACCGCCCAGACGATACGGATCCATCGCTCGAAGGCCACGGCCGACGGCAAGGTCGGCGAAGTCTGTGTGGTAGTAGAAGGCCGCGGCGACGGCGTGCCGAAAGTGAAGCTTCACATGGACAGCATCGAGGTCGAGGCCCGTAGCACCCCTGCCCCCGGCGCCGCCGAGGGCGCCGGATGCCCCACGCAATGGGATTACGTCGTTCCGCTCGTTCCCGGCGTGCAGTACGTCGTGGCGACGCTTTACGGCGAAGGCGACGTGGCTGTCGCTGTCGCGCGAGACAGCCTGATCGGCAAAGCCGACTCCGCCGCTATGACGGCCACTCTCCACATTCTGGCGGTCGGGATCAACAGGTATCCGGCAGGGGTCGACAGCCTGTCGTACGCCCGAACCGATGCGCGCGCGTTCGCGGATTCTCTTCGCCGACAGTCCGCTCCACTCTTCGGGACGGTCCGTGTTGACTCCCTGTACGACGGCGACGCGACGAGGGACTCGATCATCACGACGCTGATGGACATCAGCGATCGCGTGAAGCCGAACGATACTTTCGTATTCTTTTTTGCCGGTCATGGCGCGATGGAGAACGGGCACCTGTTCCTCGCGGGGGCCGAGGTCAACTCGCTGACGAACGTGAGAACCCTGAACTTGAAGGGCATCCGGGACGACGACCTGCTGAACCGGATGGCCGACATCAAGGGCTCCACGCTGATGGTGCTGGACGCGTGCCGTTCCGGTCAGATGATCACCGCCTTCCGTAACAAGGAATCGCGAGCCCGCGCGGTGTACCGGTTGCAGGATGAGTCGCCGCCGAATCTCGCCATTCTGGCCGCGACCGACTCGTCCGGCCTCGCGGAGGAAAACAGCCAGCTTCGTCACGGCCTCTTCACGGCCGCGCTCCTCCGCGGCCGCAAGCGCGGAGAGCCGCGCGAGATACGAGGCCCGGAGTATCTCCATGCGACGGCGCAAACCTTCCTCAAAGACTGGTATCTGGGGCAGCGAGCCGAAGTCAGGAGCGAGACGCACATCTGGAAGCCGCCTACGAAGCCATTCGATCTCGTAGTGAGATAGGTCGATGCATCGCGCCCGATACGTATTCACGCGGCTTGTCGCGGCTTGGACGCTGGCCGTCCCGGCGGCGAGCCTTTCAGCCCAGACCCCCGGCAGCAACGCGGATACGGGTTATGCGGGGCCCGTACGGCGCGCTGCGGCGCGGCCCATTACAATCGGACGTCGCGTTGAATCCACTGTCACGCCCGCCGATCCTACGCTGGCCGACGGGACTCGATTCCAGGTTTGGAGGTTCTCCGCGCAGGCCGGCCAGGACGTGGCCGTGGCGCTCGATTCGCCGGAGTTCGACGTCTTCCTGATGTTGCTCGCCGCGGACGGCGAGTCGCAGCAGGCGCTGCAAATGAAGATGCCCGACAATGTCTCCAAAATTGCGCAGACGGCGATCCGCGTCCCGCGCGACGGCGACTATCTCATCGTTGCAAATACGCAACGTCCGGACGCCGTCGGCCGATACCGCTTGTCTCTCAGAACGCTGGCCGAAGCATGCGCGGCAGGCGGGCCCTGCACGGTCGAAGGTGATGAGGACTCGGGTCTCACCCCGATCAGGCGGATCAACGCAGGCTCCGCCCGCCGGATCGCGCTGGGCGACTCGTCGACCGCGGATCTCGCGGCGACCGATGGACGCCTGATGGACAGCAGCTACTTCGATGCGTGGCGCTATCAGGGGCGTGCAGGCGAGCGGATAGTGATCGACCTTGTCTCGTCCGACTTCGACCCATATCTGATATTCACGCGTCCGACGGCGGAAGGGCCGGAGTCGATGCGCGAGAACGACGACACGCCGCCCATGCCCGACTCGCGGCTCGCGGTGGAGCTGCCCGACAGCGGCACGTACGTGATCGTGACGACCAGCTTCCAGCCGGGACGAACCGGGCGCTACGCCTTACGGATACGGCCGCTCGCGGAAGCCTGCGCGGCTGGCGGCCCCTGCGACCTGACCCCCGCTGCCCCGGAACGGAGAAGCCTGTTCGCCGCCGTGCGCGCCGCGCCCACGTCGACGCTTTCGCTCGGTGACTCCATAAGCGACCGGCTGTCGCACTCTGACCCGACGCTGAGCGACGACACTTACTTCCAGGCATATCGGTTCACCGGGGCTGCAGACGCGGATGTCGCGATATTCCTTTCCGCGCGCGCGCCGAGCGCAGGCAGCTTCGACACGTATCTGCACCTGCTCCGTCCCGACGGGGATACGCTCATCTCGGTGGATTCCGACGACGACGGCGGGAGCGGAAAGAACTCGCTGATAACCGCTCGGCTCCCGGTCACGGGCGAGTACGTAATCGTCGCGAACGGCCTCAGCGCCAGCGATACCGGCAATTTCTCGCTGTCGCTGCTGCGGCTCGCCGATGCTTGTTCCCGACACCAGGTGTGCGAGATCGGCGATGAGCCGGCGGAGCTCTCCGCGAGCCAGGCGATCATGGCCATTACTCCCAGGCCGATCTTCTCCGGAACGCCGGTGGCTTCCTCGCTCGCCCCGCGCGGTCCCCGGCTCCCGGACGACAAGCCGTTCGAAGTCTGGCGCTACACCGCACGGCGCGGCGAGCGCATCGTCGTCACGAACCGCTCGAGCGACTTCGACGCATACCTGTACGTGTATCGGCTGGCCGGTAACAACATCCGTGAGGTCGCCCGCGACGACGACGGAGCGGAGAGTCTCGGCGCGCAAATCGCGCTCGAGATCCCGGAGGCGGGCGAGTATCTGATCGTACCTACGAGCTTCTCGACGACAGCGCAGGGCGACTACCGCTTGACGATCGAGCCGATGGCCGCAGCGTGCGCCGCGGGCGGCCCGTGCGCTCCCGGCGAAACCAGCGCCGCGACCGGCCGCCTCCGCCCGGCGGTCACCGCCGCGCACAGACCGCTTACGCTGCCGGACACCATCAGCGCGGTGTTGCCCGATTCCGCACCGCAGCTCCCCGGCAGCGGCCGCTTCCAGGCGTATCGCTTCCGCGGCCGCGCGAACGACCGGATCGCGCTCACGATGGAGTCGGCGGCGTTCGATCCGCACCTGCATCTCGCACTTTTGGCCGCGCCGTCCGTCCGGCTCGTCGGCAGCGACGATGACGGTGGAACGGGCATCAACGCCCGCCTCGTCGCCACCCTTCCGGAGGACGGCGAGTATCTCGTAGTCGCGTCGGCGCTGAGTGCGACGGGATCGTCGACGTCGGGCCCGTACACGCTGGCGATGGCGCCGTGTGACAGCGCGTGCGCGGCATTCAGCGACGCTCCGGCCACACGCACGGCGGCGTCCTACGCTTCGGCCGTTCGCGCGCCGCGGCTCCAGATCGCGAGCGGCGCTTCCGTCGAAGGAACGCTCGCGCCGGGCGACTCGACGCTGAACGACGGCGCCCACTTCCACGCCTACTGGATTCAAGCATCTGAAGGGCAGCCGCTCCGCGCCGCAATGCAATCGTCGGCGATGGACCCGTACCTGACTCTGCTGCGACTCGAAGGGGATTCGCTTGCGAGCGTGGCCACCGACGACGATGGCGGCGAGGGCTTGAACGCTTTGCTGGACTGGACGGTCGACCGGAACGGAACGTACGTGCTGGTTGCGACGGCGGCATCGTCGCGGTCATTGGGCGCGTACACGCTGCTGCTGGATCAAAGTGCAGCGACCACGAGCGAGCAGTTCCTGGCGGCCGCGTACACAGCCGGCGCGCTGCCGGTCCTGCGCCAGGCCCTCGCTCAACCACACCAGACGCTGCGGATCGGACAAACGCAAACGACCGAGATGCCGCGCTCAGCTCCGACCCTCGAAGGGAGCGGCCGCTTCCAGTCGTACCGCTTCCGCGGCGAGGCCGGTCAGCGAGTCGTGATCACGCTGCGGTCGGATGCCTTCGACCCGTATCTCCGCCTGGCGCACGTGGACGGCAGGCCGGCGACGCTGCTCGCGAATGATGACGACAGCGGCGACGGAATGAACGCCCGGATCGTGGACACGCTCCCGGCGCCGGGCGAGTATCTCGTCATCGCGTCGGTGTTTGCGATGCGCGACTCGACGCTGGCACCGACCTACAGCATCAGCGTGGATCAGTGCGACGATGCGTGCGCGGCTTACCGCGACACGCCAGGCAGCCGGTCGGTGGGGGCGTACCAGAGCGCTCTGCGGTCGCAGCGGAGAGCCGTGTCGCCCGCCGGCACCGCCGCGGGCACTCTTGCGGGATCGGACGCCGCGCTCGGCGATGGAACTCCCTTCCATGGCTACTGGATCGAGGCTGTGGCCGGACAGACGTTGCGTGCGGCGCTCGCGGCGGGCGGTTTCGACCCATACCTCGCACTGTTGCGGCTCGAGGGAGACTCGCTCGTGCTCATCACCGCGGACGATGACGGCGGCGAAGGATTGAGTGCGCTCATCGAATTCCCGGTCGACCGCCGCGGCACCTACGTCCTGGTAGCAACGGGCGTTGTCAGCTCGTCGACGGGCAGCTACGTCCTCCATGTCGAGCAGGGCAACGAATCCGCGGCCGAAGCGTTTCGTGCCCGGGCGGCCAACGCGGCGACGCGGGAGCAGTTCGGACCGGCGCTCGCGGGCCCGCATCGCCCGCTCGTTCCCGGTGATACGGTCTCCGGAGAAATACGCGCCGACGCGCCGCGCATGGAACGCCGCGGGCGCTTCCACACGTACCGCTTCGAGGGTCGCGCGAACGACCGGTTCGTGATTCATCTGGAGTCGGACAACTTCGACCCCTACCTGTTCCTGGTGCGGGCAGCGGGCGAGGACGTGCGCGTTCTCGCGACCGACGACGACGGGGGCGAGGGGAGCTCGTCGCGGCTGGTAGCCACATTGCCGGCGGATGGGGCGTACATAGTCGTCGCTACGACGTACGGCGCGAGCGACAGCTCCTCAGCGCTGGCGTACCGCCTCAGACTCGAGCGTTGCGACGACGCCTGCGCTCAGTCGGCAACCGAGGCGCCTACCTCCGGGCGGAGCGTTGCGGAACGGCAGGTGGTGAACGCTCCCCGCATCAATCTTTCTCTGGGGCAGCCGGTGCAGGCCCGGCTGGCCTCGGGCGATAGAACTCTCCTCGACGGCTCGTACTTCCACGCCTACGCGTTCGACGCGAGAGCCGGTGCGATTCTGCGGGCTTCCATGGAGGCAACAGCGTTTGACCCCATCCTCGTGCTGTATCGCGTGGACGGGAACGAGCTGGTGCGCGTTACGTCCGACGACGACGGAGGCGAGGGGATGAACTCGCTGATCACCTGGACGGTGGACACGACGGCGAGCTACGTTCTGGTCGCGAACTCCATTGCCCGGGGCGCGACCGGCGCCTACACCCTCAGCGCGTCTATCGGCAACGCAGCACCCTAGCGCGGGTGCAGTTCCGCGCGCGGCTCAAAGTCAGGGCCTAAGCTTGTGGGCGAGAGTGAATCCGAACGACACGAGCAATAGAGCGAACGCGGCCCAGAACGGCCAGTCTCCCGCGATACGGGCCTGCTCCTTCGGGATCACGAGGAGCATGAGCGCGGCATAAAACGCCATCTGGCCAAGGCGAAGGAGTCTCGCCTCACTAATTCTCGCGACGCGCCACGCGCTGTGGACGAACATCGCGGTAGCCGCGGTGAAGACGATCGCGCGCAGAATCCAACCCATTGTTACTCTCTCCGTGCGAGTGAGCCAGTCACATCTGCCGGTATCTGGGCCCGCTTCCGCCCTCGCGCGGAGTCCATCGCGGCCCGATCACGTCGGTGGCCTTGCAGTCCACGCAGTTCGCCGGGTTCACGATCAGCCGCTCGCCCTCGCGCTCGTACACGCCCGCGGGGCACATGTGCACGTACAGCTCAGCGACGTCCGCGGGCACGTCCTTCCCTACTATCAGATGCGAGGGGATATCATCGCGCGTGGCGTTGCCTGACTTGTACACTGCGTCGAGCTTGCTGAACGTGAGCTTGTTGTCGGGCACAAATCGCTCGCCGCTCCCCGTTCGGCGCGGCGCGTCCGCGTCGCTGTGCGATTCGATCTTCCCGCCGGGAAACGCGCCTTTGGTAAGAGTCATCAGCGTCGCCATCGCACCGCCCACGTAGAACCCGTACTTCTGAAACGCCAGCCGCATGTTGCGGCGCTTGCGCAAGTCGTCGGTGACATAGCTCGCTTCGATAGCCCGGTCGTAAGCCGAGAGCGCGTTCGCGGAGGTATCGCCCTTCTTGAGAGCATCGAAGATCGCACGCGCCGCGTACATGCCGGACTGCATCGCGTAGTGCACGCCCTTGAGCGACGCTACTTCGACGTACCCCGCCGCGTCCCCGACAATCAGCACGCCGTCGCCGCTCTTCCTCTGCGGCAGCGCATAGTACCCGCCCTCGGGAATCGTCTTGGCGCCCCACTCCACCATCTCGCCGCCTTCCAGATACTGGCGGAACAGACTGTGTTGCTTCATGCGCTGGAGCAGCTCGTGCACGTCGAGCGACGCGTCCTTGTAATCCATCCCGACCACGAGACCGAGAGCCACGGTATTCGGCGCCAATGGATACATGAAGCTTCCCCCGAACGCACTGGTCGGGAGCGGCCAGCCGAGCGTGTGCACGATCGCGTCCAACGGTTTCCTGGTTTCCCAGATCTCCTTCACGCCCAGCGCGTAGATCTGCGGGTTTTCGGAGGTGATTCCCTGCGACTTGATCCAGGCCTGCGACAGCGAGCCGCGCGTGCCCTCCGATAGCACCGTGACGCGGGCCGTGATGTCGGTCGCCGGCGCATACGCAGGCCCGCGCTGGCCGTCCTTCGCCAAGCCGGCTTCGGCTGTGCGCACGCCGGTAACCTTCGCGCCTTCCGTCAGGAGCGACGCTGCTGGAAAGCCGGTGAACACGTTCACACCGAGCTCCTCGGCGCGCTCGCCGAGCCAGCGCACGATCTCGCACGCGGACGCGATGAAGTAGCCGTGGTTGTTCATCGTCGGGGGCGTCGGGATGCGAAGCGCGCGCGAGCCGGTCATGAAATACACGCGCTCGCCCGTCACCGGACCCCGGAAGGGGAAGTCCTTGTCGCTCGTGTCCGGAAAGAGCTCGCGCATCGCGCGGGGATTCACGACTGCTCCCGACAGCGAATGCTCGCCGAGCGCCTGGGCTTTTTCCAGGACGGCGATCTGGATGTCCCCGAGCGATCCGCCGCTCTCGTTGTCCTTCTTGATCAGCCGCGCCAGCTCGATCGCGCCCGCGAGACCGGCAGGTCCCCCGCCGACGAACACGACGTCCATCGGGACGTGCTCGGGGTCGGGCGCGCCGACGGTGACGAACCGCTCGACGGGCAGCTCCGGCTGATGCTTCGCCGGAATTATCGGCAGGCTGCCGTCTCCCATCAGTGCGACTTCCGCGCTTCCCGCACCGCGGCGGTGAGCGCGGGAAGAACTTCCGCCACGTCGCCCACTATTCCGTAGTCGGCGATCTTGAAGATCGGCGCTTCCTTGTCCTTGTTGATCGCGACGATCGTGCGGGAGGTGCGCATGCCGGCGAGGTGTTGGATCGCGCCGGAGATTCCGACCGCGATGTAGAGATCCGGGCTGACCACCCGGCCCGTCTGTCCGATCTGCTCCGAGTGCGGCCGCCAGCCGTCATCGCACACCGCGCGCGTCGCGCCGATCGCGGCGTTGCCGAACGCGTCCGCCAGGTCCTCGGCGAGCTTGAACCCCTCGGCGGACTTGAGCCCGCGCCCGCCGGCGATCACCACCGGCGCCTCGCCGATATCCAGCTTTGCACCCGAGCCCTGCTTCATCTCCTTCACCTTTACGCGCGACGCGGACGGGTCGCCCACGGGCTGCACCTGCTCGACCTTCGCCGGCTTCTGGTTCTCGGCGGGTGTCGTGTTACCCGGGCGGAGCCCGATCACCGCGGGAGAACCGGCAATCGACGCCGTCGCGATGACCTTCCCGATGTTGATCGGGTGCTTCACGACAACTGCGTCCCCTTCGATGCGCGCTTCGGTCACGTCGGTCACGATGCCCGCGCCGAGCTTGGCCGCGACGCGCGGGAGCAGATCGCGTCCCTGCGCAGAGGTGGAGAATACCGCGACGCGATACCCGCCGGATTTGATCCGGTCGGCAGCGAGCGCGGCGACCGCTTCCGCGTTGTAATCCTTGAGCGCGTCGTGCTCGCACACAAGCACGACGTCCGCGCCGTATTTCCCGAGCTGCTCCGCTTTGGACGCGATGCCGCCGGCGCCGGCGAGCAGCGCGTGAACTTCACCGCCGGTCGCGTCTGCCAGCGCGCGCGCCGCCGTCACGTTCTCGAGGGCGACTTTGCGCAGCTCTCCGCCGCGCTGCTCCGCGAATGCAAGAATGTTCGCCATCAGAGAACCTTCGCTTCTGTCTGGAGCAGACGCACCAGCTCGGGCACGGCCGCGGCGCCTTCGCCCACGATCTTTCCAGGTGGCCGGTCGGGCGGCATGTTCAGCGACTTGATCGTCACCGCGGGATCGCCCAGCTGCGCGGGCTTGCTTTCGAGCGGCTTCTTCTTGGCGGCCATGATTCCCTTGAGCGATGGGTACCGCGCGGTATTGAGTCCTTCGTCCACGGTGAGGACCGCGGGCAGCGTGAACTCGACGATCTCCTGCGCGCCCTCGAGCTCCCGCTTGGCGGTGCCGCGCCCCTCGCCCATCTCGAGTCCGGAGATCGCGGTGACGCAGGCGTAATCGAGCAGCTCCGCCACGATCGGTCCGACGATGCCGTTGGAAGAATCGGGCGACATCTTGCCGAAGAACACCAGGTCGTACGCGCCGTCCTTCAGCTCGGCGGCGAGAGCGCGCGCGATCGTGAATCCGTCGAAGGGGATGCGGTCGGCGGCGAGGTGGATCCCCCGGTCGGCGCCCATGCTCAGCGCCTTGCGAATCGTCTCCTGCGCGGCAGCGGGTCCGAGCGACAGGACTACTACTTCGCCCTGCCCCGCCTTCTCCTTGATCTGCAGCGCGGCCTCGACGGCCCACGCGTCGAAATCATTGATGTCGAACTTGAGGCCGGCCTCGTCCAGCGAGGTGCCGTCACTCGAGATTCTGAACCGCGCGTCCATGTCCGGCACGCGCTTGACGCACACGGCAATCTTCACCGCGAAAGCTCCGTTCTGAGGGGATCGATTTCAGCGCGAAATCTAGCCACCCGAATGCAAAAGAGTCCGGTTTCCCGGACT
>DATLBG010000129.1:0-75039 GCA_035527035.1 Gemmatimonadaceae bacterium
TCCGCGGGCCGCTCTATCGAGGGAACTATGTCCCCGATGCCGGCGAAGTGAAAAACGTACTTCGCGCCCTTGAAAACGGAGTCATCACAAGCGAAGTCCCGCACGTCCCGCCGCTCGACCGTGAGCGCGTTCGACCCGTGCTGAGCGAGGTTCTCTTCGCGGCCGCCGACCATGTTGTCGATGACGCGAACCTCGAATCCCTCCTGTATCAGCAAATCGCACATATGGCTGCCGATGAATCCGGCGCCACCGGTCACAATCGCTACATCTCGAGCTGTCAAGCCGCGTTCAGCCGCTTGAGACGCCGAACGTTGAAATAGCGGTCATCGTCCATGCTGCCGGGCAGGCGACCGTCGCGGAAGGCGCCGCAGAGCTCCCGAACCGCGTCTTCCACGGTGTACTTCGGCTGAAAGCCAAGCACGCGCTTCACCTTGTCCGAATTGATGTGATACGAGCGGATGTCGTCCGAGGGGGCCGTCTCGATGGGGATGTCCTTCTTCTCGGGAAACTCCTCTTCCACCACGCGCTTCACGACCTGTGCGATGTCACCGATGGACAGGTTGTGGTAGCCAACGTTGAAAGTTTCGTTCTGGATTTTCCCGGCTGGCGCCGTGAGGAACATCTCGACCGCGTCGCAATAGTCCTGCACGTGAAGATTGGGACGGAGCTGACTGCCGCCAAAAACGGTGATCTTGTCCTTGTTTACGGCGTGATTTGTCAGGATGTTGACCGAGAGATCGAGACGCTGGCGAGGCGCATAGCCGCAGACGGTCGCAGGGCGAAAAATCACGCCGGTAAAGTCGTCCGTGGTGTGCCGCTTCAGCAGCGGCTCGCACATTCCCTTGTACTTGTTGTAGAGCGTCAGCGGCACGAGCGGGTGGTCTTCGGTAACGTCCGGTTTATCGGATACACCGTACACCGAGCTGGACGAAGCGTACACAAACCTTCTGATTCCGTTCTCTTTCGCCGCAGCCACCATCGGCTCGAAGGCGTCGAGATTCACGGATGTCGAGAGCTGCTCGTCGAGCTCGAAGCTGGCGTCGTTGGAAATGCACGCGAGGCTGACGAAGGCGTCATGCCCGCGAGACGCAGCGGCGAGCTTCGCGGTATCGCGTATGTCGCCCTGGACGATCCTGAGATTCGAATTCTCCTTCGGGAGAAAGTCGTCTCCGAAGTAAAGAATGTCGTAAACGGTGACCTGGTAACCCCTCTCGAGTAGCTGCGGCACGAGTCTGCTCCCGCAGTACCCCGCACCACCGGTAACGAATACCCTGTCAAAAATCCTGCTTGGCGCCGATGCGCTCATGTTGTTTTCCCCATCCTGGTGCTTGGTGACGTCCGGTGCGCGGACGTTGTCATGAAATGCTTCGATTTTACCCTGGGCCCCCTGCCACCCATCACACGGGATTGGTGTACGCAGGAGAGGATGTACGCCGCGGCCCCTTGAAGTGACCCCGTCCGCGCTTCCACGTCGGATGGGCCCCCCTCCGCATAGCCACGATCAATAAATACGCTTCGACAACCGGCGTTCCGACCAGCTTCGACGTCACTCGTACGATCCCCCACCATGAAGCTTCGCGACAGATCGATCCCGTAACGCCGGGCGGCCGTCAGAAGCATGCCCGGCTTTGGTTTTCGGCAGCTACAGCGATCCGTCTGGCGGTGAGGGCACATCAGGATCCCATCTACGGCCACTCGCTCGCGCAGGCGGCGGTGCATTTCTTCGACCAGATCGAGACTCGAAAGCCCGTTGCCGATATCAGGTTGGTTGGTCACGACGACGACGAGGAATCCGGCATCCTTGAGGCGCTGCACTATCGTCGAGGCATTCGGCACCAGACGCAGATCGCCGAGCTTTCTCGGCGCATACGCCTTTCCGGCGACTACCAGAGCGCGACACAGCACGCCGTCCCTGTCAAGAAAAACAGCGGGGCGTAGCTCGGCGCCCCGACCGGCAGCTGGAGTGCGTCGCTCAACCAACCTTTGGCACTCGCAACAACTCACCCGGCGTGCCCTCTTCGGCGACGCTCCCGCCGACCAGTTTGTACAACCGATCGCAGTGTTCCACCGTGGAAAGACGGTGCGCCACGATGAGGATGGTCTTATCGCCGCGCAGCGTCAGGAATGCCTTCATGACTTCCCGTTCGGTGGCGATGTCGAGAGCGCTGGTCGCTTCGTCGAGCACGAGGACGGAAGGATCGTGATACAGCGCCCGCGCTATACCGATGCGCTGTCGCTGACCGCCGGACAGACGAATCCCGCGCTCACCTACCACAGTCTCGAGCCCCTTCGGCAGGGTCGCGAGGAACTCGTCCAGCTGCGCGGCCTCGACCGCTCTCTGGACTGCTGCGTCGTCGATCTCGTCATGGGCCAACCCGAAAGCGACGTTGCGCCGGATGGTATCGTCAGTGAGGTAAATCGACTGCGACACATAACCGATCTGATCCTGCCATGCGCGCAGGTTCTCCTGAATGTCCTGGCCATCCACTATCACCCGCCCGCCGTTCGGCGGAAGAAGCCCAAGGACAACGTCCACGAGCGTGCTCTTGCCCGATCCGGTGGGCCCGATGAAGCCTACGGACTCGCCGCGCCGAATTGTCAGCGTCACGTTGTTGAGCGCGCGGCCCGCGGCGCCAGGATAGGCGAAACTCACATCGTCCAGATGGATCTCGGTGCGGAACTCGAGAGGACCGGATGTCGCGCGCGCAGCTTCCGGTGCAAGCGACTTGATCTCGTCGTACAGCGTGTTGATCACCGGGCGGGTGAAGCGCACATACTGCACGGCGCTAAGCACACGATTGACCGAAGGCATCAATCGAAAAGCAGCGACGGCGAACAAGCCGAGGGTCGGGACGATACTGGCCGTCTCGCGGCCTTGAGCCACCATCGTGAGCACCAGGATCGAGAGCCCAAACACCGCCAGCAGCTCGAGCCAGAGGCGCGGGAGTGACCCCAGGACGGCCTGGAGCAATCCAACGCGCGCGCTCTGTACGTGATGAACTTCGTGCTGGGTCAGAAAGTCGCGCTCGCGCCCGAGCAGCTTCACGTCCTTCGCGCCGCCAAGCCCCTGTTGCAGGTGCTGGATCCGCAATCCCTCGTGATGCTGGCGCGCAACGCCCCAACGTGTGATGCTCGCCCGCGTCGCATAATAGAAACTCACGCTTGCCGTGCCGAGCACGAGTCCGACGATGATCGCCCCGACAGGCTCCACGGCGAGCAACAACGCCGCGACGCCGAGTACCACCATGATCTCGGCAGTCAACGTCAGTGACTGTGTCAGCAGTGCGCCGAAGATTCCAACTTCGCCGGACACATTCCGCAGCAGCTGCGCGGAGTTTCGCTGCAAATGGAAGGTGTAGGGCTGGCGCAGATAAGTGGCGAACAGCCGCTGGGAAAGCTGCACCCGTACATCGGCGACGTACTTGTTGAGCTGCCAGCCGAGAAAAGCAAGATACAACGCCTTGACCAGGTAAACGCCGGACAAAGCTAGTACTCCACGCGTGACGAGTTGAGCCTGCGTCGGATTGCCCAGGAACCTGATCAGAGGTTGCAGCTGCGGATACCGCTCCGGGATACCACCGTCAGTGAGAAGCGCGATCACCGGCACGATTACGCCGATTCCGATGGTTTCCACAGCCATGCCGACGAACATCAGGGCGAGCAATACCCAGGCGCCTTTGCGCTCGGCCGGAGCAAGGATCTCGCGGATTCTTCGGTACGTATTCACTAAAACGGGCTCATGCGCGGCCGAATGCAGGGTCAGTCACAATGCGTGAAAGACCGTGAAGTTTAATTCCGTTCCGCCCCGACTATTCCGGCGCAAGGAGCCAAGCGCTCGGACTGCTGCCGCGGCGATATGGCGATACCGGCTAGATGCGTTCAATCGTTGAACATTGCAGGACGGGACCCACGTGTCAAGCATGTTCGGACGGGTGAAAATCAAAAGCATCCTCACGAGATGGGGCTTCCTTCCGGCGTAGATCGCTTCTTGTTCGTGAGGAGCCCCCCGTCCCGCATCCTTCGGATGAGTCCCGGCAACAGGTGCCGTGAATACGTGTGGAGTATGTCGGACGCCAGGCGCAGCTCCGATCCATCAATCAGTCCGACGAGATACCGTCGCCACCTGAACTCGTCGTAAATCTGCCGAAGCGAATTTGGAATCGAGAGCCTCGATGCAATCGCCCGATCCATGCTGCACACGGCGCCCGGGACGACGAACAGTCGGACGCCCCGCTGCCGCAGGAGTACGCTGTGGATGACGTCCTCTCCGTACTCCTTACCGCGCCCTCGTTTTATGGTGTCGCGACCGGCGACGAAGGGGTAGTAGTCAGTCAGGACGAGATTTTTCCTGTAATGGAGGACGCAACCGCCAGCCAACCACTCGGACTCGAAGCTGGAGTCCTCAGTACTCGGCGGGAAATCGAGATTGAG
Source organism: Gemmatimonadaceae bacterium (assembly GCA_035527035.1). GTDB lineage: Bacteria > Gemmatimonadota > Gemmatimonadetes > Gemmatimonadales > Gemmatimonadaceae > JACDCY01. Next base: position 4,432 of record DATLBG010000129.1, read on the forward strand.
ATGCCGGCCTGCTGGCGTTATCCGTCCCGCCGCAGAGAGGTCGCTTCCGTGGATTTTCTTTTCCAGCCAGGACGGTGGCGGTCTTCCGATTCGCGCCTGGCACGAGATTCCGGTATCCGTATACACAAACACCGGAGCGAGCGCGCACATTGGCCCTCGCCGCTCTGCTTCCCGAACGAGCTTCTCCAGACAATCCCGACGGAAATACATGTCATCGTCGAGCTGCATTACGTACTCACATGTGGCTTCGCGGAAGCCGGCGGCCCGCTGCGCGACCTGGGCCTTCTTCCCACTCAGCACGAGGCGCACGTTGTGGTACGAAAGCGCGCCGATGCTTGAAGCGTATCCCTCAGGCACGGACACGATTATTTCAACGGGTACGACACTACCCTCATTCAGAAGCCGGATAGTGCGGTCCAGCGACGGTCCGCCTAGCGTGGCAATCACTACGGAAACCTGCCGACTCATGGCATTCTTCGGTCAGCGGGCGGCAGGCAGCAAACCGTGCCGGCGCGCTCTCTTGATCAGCGTGGGCAGCACTCTGCGTCCGTACTTCCGAACGACGTCACATGCGACGAGGGCGACGGATCCCGAGGTCAGCTCCACGAGGTGCCGCCTCCATCTGAACTCGGAGTAGATGTACCGGAGCGTACCCGGAATGGACAACCCCAAGTCGCCCACGTAGTCCATAGCGCAAATCGCATCCCGCACGATGAACAGCTCGACTCCCTTCCGCCGCAGGTGCACGCTATGGATGGTGTCCTCTCCATATGCTTTTCCCGCGAACGGGTAAAACTCTTCGAGCAGCACGTTCTTGCGCGCGTGTAATACGCAGCCGCCGGGCACCCATTCCGTCGGCACGCTCGACTCGTCCGAAGCAGAAAAATCCAGCTCCACGTTCAACCCGGCGCGCGTGATCCGACCAGGCCGGGAGAGATCTTCACCATGTATCTTCTTTTCGAGCCACGATGGGGGCGTCCGCCGGTCCCGCATGGAGTGGCAGGGCAGTCTCGTATCGGTGTACACGATCGTCGGAGCGAGGGCGCTGCGGTCGCCGCGACGAGCAGCCTCGCGGAGCAGCCGCTCCAAACAATCCTCGTCGAGATAGATGTCGTCGTCGAGTTGCAGGACATACTCGGTGCGCGCGCTCCTGAAACCGGCGATTCGTTGATTCACCTGCCCCCTCCGCCCGACGGCGACGACGCGAACGTTGTCATACGGAAGGGACTCGGGACGAACGTCGTCAGCGTTGGGAACGCACACCAGAATCTCATCGGGAACGACGGTGCCCCGATTGAGCTGCTCGATCGTTTGCCTGAGCGAAGCGCCCCCGAGAGTGGCGATCACTACTGTTACACCCCTGGTGGACATTACGGCGTCACCTCGCCGTGCGCGCGCGAAGCTGCCCTTTCGCCGTTGATCAGCTCGAAAGTGAACTGCCACGACAGGCGGTTGAGCAGCGGCAAGCGGGTCAGGACCACGTCGATCCGGTGCGCGATGCCGAGCCCGACGCGTCGAATCGCGCCGTCCGGCAACAGCGTCGCCACCGGCGCCGTCATGAGGAAGTAGCGGACGGTACCCACACGAAACCAGCGGCGCGCTTTGCGCACGTCACCTAGAGAAAGTATGTGCTGCGTTTCCCAGGCGGTGCGGAGCTGCGGCGTCAGCGCGCGGTACAGTTGAATGAGCGGGTTGTATGCGAGCGCCTCATGCCCGAGTATCCGGCCGTCCGGAGCGAGGATCCGCGCCAATTCGGGATACGCCCGATCAAGGTCCAGGTGGTGCAGCATGGACGAACAGACGCAGACGTCGATCGCTCCGGCCGGGAGCCCGGTATCCTCGCAGTCACGTTGTAAAAATAAGCACCGGTCTGCCACCGCGGCCTCGGCGGCGGCCCGACGCGCGTTTTCGACGGAGACTTCGCTGATGTCGATGCCGATCGCCAGCGCCGCTCCCTGCTGCGCCGCGCGTATCGCGTTGCGACCATTCCCGCAGGCATAGTCGAGGAAAACTTTTCCCTCCACGTGGCGCCTGGTCCATTCGCTCACGTAGGCTTCAACAGGCGCGGTGGCTGCATAAAATCGCCTGTTGGCAGCGCCTGGTTTACGAGCGGGATCGTGCGCCCGGTCCAGGTCGTGGAACATGGCCTCCTCGCGTTTCCGCTCCTCCAGCTGCTCTACCCACTCGCGCCCCATGGTGGTCGGCTGCGATGTCAGCCAGGACCGGAGACTCGCAATCCGATTCGCGGAGGTCGCAAGGTCAGCGGCCGCCCCGGCACCACTCGTCATTGGCGCACCGCCGAATCCTGCACGGTCCACGCCGGATCGTCCCGGCGAACGGGCTGCCCGCCCACGAGGAGCTTGAGCACCCCTACGAGCACGCCGATCCCGTGCGTCAGGTGGTACGCGAGAAAACACGGCGGGAGGAGCAGCACGTGCGCGGGCCGCCGGTACCGGATCGCCTGCTGAACCGAAGCGACCAGAGCGAGCGCCGCGTAAACCGCGAGAATCGCCGCCACGACATACGCAACCGATCGCGAGAAAAATGCGAGCGGAACTCCGAGCAACACGCCTAGCGCGAATACGGCCGTTATTGCGTGCCGGGGCGTGAAGGTGTACGGCGCCAAATACCACATGTACGCGTTAAACGGAGCGTCGGCCAGGAACTGCTTCTGCAGGAATCTTCCGAGAGTGGGCTGTTGGAAGTAGTCCAGCACTATTCTGGGGTCGAGCCATACCCGCCCCCCGCGAGCGCTGATGCGGCGGTTGAACTCGTAATCCTGGCCGCGCCAAAGTCGCTCGTCGAAAAGCCCGAATCGCTCGAACGTCTCGCGTCGGAAGAAGCCGTAAGGAACGGTGTCCGCGGGTCCTTCCTTGGCCGTGGTTCTGAAGGAGATGCCTACGCCGAACCAATGCGTGGTCAGAGCCTGCACGAGCGACGCCTCGTAGCCGGTTCCACGCGCACGCGTGAGGAACAGACCCCCCACGTTGTCGGCACCGGTGCGGAGCGACGTCTCGACGCATTTGGTCAGATAGTCGGCGGGATACGTGGAATGAGCATCGAGACGCAGCACGTATTCGCCGGTCGAGGCAGCGAGCGCGAGGTTCAATCCGGTCGACTGCGTGCGCTTTGGATTGTGCAGCAGGCGGAACCGGTTGTCATTGGCCGCAACGGCCGCAACGAGATCGCGCGTGCCGTCAGTGGAGCCCCCGTCGATCACGAGCACTTCGATGTCCCAATTCGGCGGCAGCAAGAACGATTTCACGGAGTCGAGGCAGGGAATGATGAAGTCTCGCTCCTGATAGCAGGGGACAATCACGGAGACGAGAGAGCGCGCCGCTCCAATCAGCGCGGCGCGCGGCGCGGTTACCCGCCACCTCGCATCGGTTCTTCTGACGGGCTGAATCCCCAGCGCGATGCGCGCCAGACCGCCCAGCACGCCGACGCCATGTGTCAGGTGATAGGCCAGAAACGACAGCGGGAGCAGGAGCACGTGCGCCGGCCGGCGGTAGCGCACGGCCTGCTGCACCGAGGCCGACACCGCCAGAACCAGGTAGATCGCGAGAATTCCGCCCACGATCACAGCCAACGGTCGCGAGAGAAACGCCAGCGGTATTCCCAGCAGGACACCCAGGGCAAACACGGCCGTCACCGCGTGCCGCGGAGTGAAAGTGTACGGCGCCAGATACCACATGTAGGCGTTGTACGGCGCGTCCTCCCGGAACTGCTTCCGGAGGAATCGCTTCAACGTCGGCTGCTGGTAATAATCCAGCTCTATCCGCGGATCGAGCCACACGTGGCCGCCACCCGCCGTGATGCGGCGGTTGAACTCATAATCCTGGCCACGCCACAAGCGCTCGTCGAACAGGCCGAATTTTCTGAAGGTTTCGCGCCTGAAAAAGCCGTACGGCACCGTATCCGCGGGACCTTCCTTCGCACCCGTGCGGAACGAGCTGCCGACGCCGAACCAGTGAGTCGTCAGCGCCTGCACCAGCGCGGCCTGATACCCGCTGCCGCGCGCGCGCGTGACGACGAGGCCGCCCACGTTCTCCGCACTGGTCCGCAGCGAGGTCTCGACACACTTCTTCAGGTAATCGGTCGGATACGTGGAGTGCGCATCAAGCCGGAGGACGTAGTCTCCATGCGAGTCGGCCAGCGCGAGGTTCAGCGCGGTGGACTGCGTCCGCCTGGGATTGTGCAGTAATCGGAAGCGGGGATCCGACGCTGCGACCGTGCTCACGAGATCGCGCGTGCCGTCCGTCGAGCCGCCGTCAATCACCATCACCTCGATGTCCCAACCGGCCGGAAGCTCGAAGCGTCTGACGGACTCGAGACAGGAGATGATAAAATCCCTTTCCTGATAGCACGGAATGAGCACGGAGACGAGGGATGCCGTCCCGCCGGGGCCAGCCTCCGTGTGCGTCGCCTGCGTCAAGGGAACAGCGGTCATCTCACGGCGACCCTCCGGTACGTCGAGGCGAGCGCATCCCACCTGCGGCGCTCCGACGGGTACGCCGAATGCGGCTTCTCCGGCCTGGCGATGTAGCGATCCAGATCATCGCTCGTCCAGCCCATTTTCTTGGTGAAGTATTTCTTGTCTTCGACGAGCGCCTCAGCCGACGGATAGGCAATTCCCTCGGCGAGCCGCAGCGCCTCGTCTCGCGTCATCTGCCCTGACGCGACCAGCGCGCTCAGGTGAACGCGGCGTTTGTCCACTCCGAACTTCGTCGGCAGAATGAAACCCTGGTAGAAGCGCGTAAATACCGACTCGTAGTGCTTGTAGGGATACCGCTTGTAACCGTAGTCGCGCTCAAGTACGTCCAGCGCTTCGTTCTTGTTGTAGTCGAGCAGGTCGAGGAAGGAAATCCATCTGATACGCCGGACGGCCCGGTACCAAAGGTAGGCGAGTGTGCTGATCGCGGGAAAAGTCCGCAGTCGGACTCCGCCTCCCTTCCCGATCGCTTCGATGTTACGCCTGTCGAACTTCAGCCAGGTCCAGCCCGGAGGAAAGCGTATGCCCTCTGTCGCCGTATTCGATCCGGCGAGGATGTGGCGCAGGCCGCGCCTCGCGGCCTCGCGGTAATTCACCGCCAGCATGGCGTTGTCGTACAGGATCTCTACATCAATGACGTCAGCGTCGAAAAATGCCTGCATCAGCTGCCGGTACTCTTCCCAGTCGATGACGTGCGTGTGCAGGTCCACGCGAAGCCCTCGAATCAGATTGGCGATGTTGTTCTGTGCGAGCTCGGAGTTCCAGCCGTTGTCCATGTGCACGGCCAGCGGGCGGATCCCCAGCTCCACCGCCTTGGCGAGGGCCCACGAGCTGTCGATTCCGCCCGACACGCCCATGATGCAGTCATACGGCTTCCCCCGGCCCGCGGCCTTCACTTCCGCGACGAAAGCCTCGAGCCTGAGCTGCCGCTCTGCCGGATCAGTGACGTCGTGGCGCGCCGAGCTCCGCAGCACCTCCGAGCAGTAATTGCAGTTGCCGTCGCCATCGAAGGCGATGTCGGAAGCCGTCGTGTCCATGATGCAGCGACGGCAGATTCTGTAGCTCACTGACGACCCTCTTGCGTGGCGAAGATCTGCTGCAATTCAGTCGGATCCGGATAGGTCACGAGCACCGCGCGATGCGGGCCGTGCAGAACGAAGAAGGCGCCGGCCGCGACAGCGCTCGCTCCGGCGTCCACCGCAGCCCTTACATCCGCCAGGCTGCCGACTCCCCCGACCGCCACCAACGGAACGGCGATCGCGTGGCTCGCCTCGCGAATCAGTTCGAGGTCGGGGCCCTCCATGGTTCCGTCGCGGTCCACGGCGTTCAGCAGTATCTCGCCGGCGCCGGCCGCTACCAGCCGCCGCACGTGGTCGAGCCAGGGACCAGGGAGGATCTTTCGCGACGCCGCGGCATAGAGCTGCATCCGGCCGAACAGCTTCCGCTTCACGTCCACGGAAGCCAGAACCGCCTGCTCGCCGAACTGCTCGGCGATTTTCGTGACCAGGGAAACGTCATTCAGGACGGCGGTCTGGAGACACACCTTCTCGACGCCGAGCGCGAACAGCTGCCGGGCCTGCTCGACCGTCCGGATGCCTCCCCCGTAGCACAGCGGCATGAAGCACTCGCCCGCGAACTGCTCGATCAAGTCGAACTGCGGCCCGCGGCCCTCCACGGACGCCGATATGTCGAGAACCATCAGCTCGTCCGCCTCCTTCTCGTTGAATATCCGGATGGCGTTGATGGGATCGCCGACGTATTGCGGGGCGGCGAATTTTCGTGTCTTGACCAGGCCCCGCCCACGAAGCAGAAGACATGGAATGACCCGATGCTTCAGCATTCGAGGGCGACAAAGCTCCTCATCACCGACATTCCGAACCGATGGCTTTTCTCGGGATGGAACTGCACACCATGGATGTTCCCGCGGCTGAACGCGGCATCGAACGTTTGGCCATGGCGCGCTGTAGCCACGACATCGGAACGGTCACCGCATTCCACGAAATACGAATGCACGAAATAAAAGCGTTGCTCGCCGTCGGGGATGAGTCCGCCGGGCTTCGTCACCGTGACCGTATTCCATCCCATGTGCGGAACCTTGATCGCCGGCACCGGCGGGACAAAGCGCTTCACCTTGCCGCCGATCCAACCCAGGCCCGCGCAGGACCCTTCCTCGCTCTCCTCGCACATGAGCTGCATCCCGAGACAGATGCCCAGGATCGGCTTCCGGCGGTGAACCACCGCCTCCCGCAAAGCGTCCGCCCACCCGCGTGACGTGAGGCTGCTCATACCCCTGTCGAACGCGCCGACTCCGGCCAGCACGATCTTGTCGGCCGTCGCGATCTCCGACGGCTCGTCCACGAGGCGCGCTGCTCCCCCGACCTTCTCGACCATTCGTATCACCGAAGCGAAGTTGCCGATCCCAAGGTTCGGAATTGCGATGGAGAGATTCGTCACGCAGCGGTCCTCGTCTTCTGGGTTATCATCTCCGCGAAAGCCGAGTAGTTGGCCGTTGCGCTGTACTCCCGTTCCCACTTCGCCCTGCTTCCGGCGCGAAGCCGGTCCAATCGCGCCCGGTCGTCCAGCAGCGACCCGACGACCGCCGAGAACTCCACCGGGTCAGGATTCGCTGTGAGCAGCACGCCGTTCTCCGGTCCAATTATCTCCGGGTTTCCTCCGACGGCAGTAGCGATGACGGGTATCCCGGCGCTAATGGCCTCCATCACGGCCACCGGCGTTCCCTCGCTCGCGCTGGTGTTGACGAACACATCCACGGGCTGGGCGTGATAGTACGCGAACAACCCATCCCTTCCCGGATACGGCAGGAAGCGCCATCTGATGTTGGCAGGAAGAACTGCTCGAGCCAAATCCTCCAGCGGCTCTTTCGGCCCGTCACCGATATGGGTCCAGTCGAACGTGACGTCTGCCCTCTCACGCCCCAACCGCTCGAGGCAGCGGATGAGCAAGTCGAGTCTCTTGACCGGCACGATGAACGAGCAGCTGACGACTCGGAAAACACCGTCGGATGACGGCACACTCTGGTGCGGAGCGGCGTCGACGCCAAGTAAGGAAACCTCGATCTTGTCGCGATACGCCGGATATCGGTGGACTACGTGGCGAGCTCCGGCGTGCGACGCGGAGAACATCCCCGAGATCTGGTCGAGCGCCCGATCGCGGAACGGGATGTAGGGGGGATCGTGCCGCCCCTCGTATAGATCCACTCCGTGAGCTCTCGTTATTACGGGGACGCCGGCCTTCAGCCGGTAAGACGAGAGACCCAGAGTCGTCGCGTCGAACCACCACGTGTAACACAGCCACCGGCCAAGCTGATCGGCGTGGTCCCGCGCGAAAGAGCGGATCCAACGCTCGGTTAGCCGCGCGTGCACGTTGTATCGCGCGGCTCTGGCCAGGGCCGCGGGGTGCCGGAAGAACATCTCACGATGCGCCACGATCTCGCGCCACAGGCGCAGGTCGAAAAGAGTCAACGGTGCCCATAACGCGCGACGGACGCGCGACTGGACAAACCGCGAGTATCCGGTGTTGACCGCGATGCCGGGCGTGCGCACATCGTCGAGGTCGCCTTTCGCCAATTGCGGAATGAGGAATATCTTTCCGAAATAACGCGCGAGGACTTTCAGCTCCTGCTCGAGAAACGTCCTTTCGCCCGTCGCCGAGTACGGGTACGACCCGGTAAAGATCAAAAGCGTGTCCACACGCTCGAGCGCCCCACCCGCCTGACGCGGGCGCTCAGTTCTGGTCGAGCGGACGATCACAGAGAGACATGGTGAAACGCCTGGTTAAGTCGGTGCTGATGTGGCCCGTACGCCTGCTTCGGCGACGCCGGGCAAGAACAACGCTCGCAACGCTCGGCGCGGCCAACTCCGCCGCTCTGCGTGCCGTTGCCGCCGCGATCCGCGAGGCGCTGGACGGCACCGCGTCTCCCGAGGAGCGCGCCTCGATCGATCGCATAGAGGAGCGTCGGCGCGAGCTGCTCGAGTCGGGCGCGACGATTCCCGTTATCGATTACGGTGCCGGGAGCGACCCGCGGGTGAAGCGCACCGCCGAGCAGATGCGCGCCGGCGTGGCCACGTCGGCAGCGGTGCGCACCCTCGCAAGGGCGAGCAAGAGTCCCGCGTCGGCGTTTCTGATCTTCAAGCTGGTCCGGCACCTCGCGCCCAGCTCCTGCATAGAGCTCGGCTCCTGCGTCGGAATTTCGGCGTCGTATCAGGCAGCGGCGCTGACCTTCAACGGCGGCGGCACTATAAGAACGCTGGAAGGCGCCCCGGCAATCGCGTCGATAGCGCGCGAGACGCTCGCGCGTATGGCCGTTGCCAACGCATCCGTCGTGGAAGGCCCCTTTCATGAGACGCTCAGTGCAGCTCTGCAAGCCGGCGCGCCCGTCGATTTTCTGTTCAACGACGGTCACCACAGCGGCGATGCCATGCTGTGTTACTTTCGCGAGTCGCTGGCCTACCTCGCGCCGGAAGCAGTGCTGTTGTTCGACGACATCAACTGGTCGCTCGATACTCAGACCGCTTGGCGGGAGATCGCACGCCACGACCGCGTAGCGGCCAGCATCGATCTGGGGGAGATGGGGCTGTTGATCGTGTCCAGCAGATCGACCCTTCGACAGGAGCTGCGCGTCCCGCTCTAAGCGAATGCCGGCGTGCTAGGCGGCAGCTTTCACGAGCACATCACCGATCGTGAACCCTACTCCGCGCCCGATCTCGGCGACCCAAATGACAAGCTGTCTGCTGTTGCGCCGCTCCCGCACCACTCCGCGCATTCCAGCGAGAGCGCCCTCCTGCACAATAACTTCGTCGCCGGGGTTGAAGTCCGCCGTATTATCCAAGGCCTCCGGCGAGGACCCCTTGTGCTCGATCGCGTTGCGCAGCGCCGTGATGAACGAATCGGACAGAAGCGCCGGCCGCTCCCCCTGCTTCACCACGGTCAGCACGCCAGGCGTCCTCAGCACTTTGTGCCACGGAACGGAGCTGGCCTTCGCAAACAGGTAGCCGGGAAACAACGGGCAGACGACGTCGCGCCACCGGTCGCTCCAGCGGTGCCTCTCGGTGACGGTAGGCAGCCATGGAGACAGCCCCAGCGCGGCGAGGCGCGCGGCGACCTTCTTCTCGGCACGCGACTCTGTCCAGATCACGAACCACGGATCGGGGTCAATCACTGGCACGGTTGTCTGGTAAGTCATAGGCACCCGCATGCACGGTCAGTCACAGGCGCGTGAAAAGCCGAGGAAGAATTCTTTCATTATCCGACCCCCCATTCCGATACCTGGCCCGCGACCCGCTGCGATTACGCCCCGATGCCCGCGGATACTCCCGACTCGGCTTCCTGCTGCAAGCGGTTTATCTCCTGACGCAGCTCCTCGTATTCCTCGCGTTTCCGCTGGAGGAACTGGCGGGTGAGCGTTGCCTTGGCGGCGACGCCCTGCGGCGTGAGCAGATAAGTGTAGCTCGCCTTGTTGGCGTTGTTGCTGAAGTTGCGGACCTTTAGGTACCCCTTGGCGAGTAACGCGCGTACGCAATAGTTCGTCTTGCCAAGGCTGATGCCCATCTCCCGCGCCATCTCCCGCTGGCTCAGCCGGGGATTGCTCTCGAGCAGCCTAAGCACGTTGAGGAGCGAACTGTCAGCGACTGGCGGCAATGTGGTGACCCGAAAATAGTTCCGTTCAACGCTTGAACATGCGCGACCTCGGGCGCCCTGTCAATGGCGAAAATGGCGCCGCCGAGCTACTAAATAGGCGGAGGGAACCACGGAGTGTTAGTTTTGTACGGGTTCGTAACATCCTTCAATAGCAATACTTAGTCGCATGACACCTGCGCGTGCCGCAAGTATTCCATACCGACGTTTACACCTTCGGAATCGGCATCTCTTTGCCAGCGATCTCGTCAGTCTCGTTCTGGCTTCCCTGCTCGCATTCCTTGTCAGATTCGAACAGCTCCAATGGCTCTCGGCTAATAGCTGGCTGATAGCAGCGTACATCGGCATCGCCGTGCCGCTGCGCCTCGGACTGTTTCACGCGCTCGGCCTCTACAGGCGGCTTTGGCGCCATGCCAGCGTCGGGGAGCTACGCACGCTGGTGCTGGCCGGATTCGCCGGTGGCGTCATATGCGCGGTCGTCGGGATCTTCCTGCTTCCCTCGTTCGGCATCACCTCGAGCCGCGTCCCGATCTCCGTGGTTTTTATGGACGCCATGCTCGCCTGCGGCCTGGTCGCGCTGCCGCGGCTGCTCGCGCGCGCAGGCCGTTGGGGGCACCCGCAACGGCGGAGCGAGGACCACGCGAAGCGAACGCTGATAGCGGGCGCAGGAACTTCCGGGAAGCAGGTCGCGAAAGAGCTGTGCAGAAACAGCCGCCTCGGCATGATGCCGGTCGGGTTCGTTGACGACGACCGGGCGAAGCATGGCCACATGCTGTACGATCTCCCCGTGCTGGGCTCGCTGGCCGACATAAGAAAGCTGGTCCCCATGCATGACATCGCCGAGATCGTCATCGCGATGCCGTCGGCTTCAGGAACCGTCGTGCGCCAGGTGGTGCGAGCAGCGCTGGACACCGGGATTTCTACCCTGACCGTCCCAAGCCTGCCGGAGATCATCTCGCAAAAGGGTGGCGGTGCGTCCCTTCGCGAGGTGGAGATTCAGGACCTTCTGCGTCGTGAGCTGGTCGAGACGGACATGGCCTCGGTTGCCGCGCTGGCCACGGGCGAGACGGTGCTGATTACGGGCGCCGGCGGCTCGATCGGCAGCGAGCTCTGCCGCCAACTGGGAAGGCTGGCGCCCACCCGGCTCATCGTGCTCGGCCACGGCGAAAATTCCATCTTCGATGTGTACCACGAGCTCCGCGAAAGTTTCCCCCACGTGGAGATCGTTCCCGTCATCGCGGACGTCCGCGATCGCGACCGGATGCTGAAGGTGCTCGCGCTGCACCGGCCTCACGCAGTCTTCCACGCCGCGGCCCATAAGCACGTCCCGCTCATGGAAGACAACGTGGTCGAAGCGGTCACCAACAACGTCACTGGAACGCGCAATACCGTAGACGCAGCGCTGGCAGCCGGTGTCTCCCGGTTCGTATTTATCTCCACGGACAAGGCCGTGCGGCCCACAAGCGTCATGGGCGCGTCCAAGCGTATTGCCGAGCAGATCGTCCAGCACGCGGCAACCAAGCACGATCAAAACTTCGTGTCAGTGCGGTTCGGCAATGTGCTTGGAAGCCGTGGCAGCGTCGTGCCGAGCTTCATGCGCCAGATCCGCGCGGGCGGACCGGTGACGGTGACGCACCCCGAGATGCAGCGCTTCTTCATGACGATCCCGGAGGCCGTCCAGCTCGTCCTCCAGGCAGGAGCCCTCGGCCGCGGCGGCGAAGTGTTCGTGCTCGACATGGGCGAGCCAGTGAAAGTGGTCGATCTCGCCACGGACCTCATACGGCTGTCGGGCCTGGAGCCGGGACAGGATATCAAGATTCAGTTCACCGGAATTCGCCCCGGGGAGAAGCTGTACGAGGAGATGTTTTTCAGCGCGGAAAACGTGATTCCCACCGATCACCCGAAGGTGCTTCGAGCGCGCAACGGCCTGCTTGCCGAGGGCACCATGAGGAAAATCGAGGCGCTCGCGAAGGGGGCGGTCGCTGGCAGGGAGGATGACGAGCTTCGGGCGCTGCTGCGTGAGCTGGTGCCGGATTTCCAACCGCACGATCCGCCGACCCGACGCGACGCCGCGGCGACGGATCGGGAGTTTATCGCCTCGATCGCTTAGCCGCTCCGTTCACCAGACGTCCGCCGCCCCGCTTACGGCAAGGCCCTGGCTACGCAGCTTGGCAACAAGCCCGCGGCCGACGCGCGCCCTCAGGACCAGCTCTTCGCCGTCGTGGGTCTGCTCGACCACCTCCCCTTCGCGATGCACTTCCGCAAGCAGCCGGCCGTCGCTTGCCGGCATGCGGATCTCCACGATCGGCCTCTGTCTGCGAAGGCATCCGAGCAGCGATCTCCTGAGCGGCTCGAGCCCGTTCTCGGCCCAGGCTGAGACGAATACCGCGCTCGGCATTTCCTCGCGCACCCGGTCCTGCAGCGCCACCAGCTCCTCGGGTGTCAGCTGGTCAATCTTGTTGAACACGTGGATAACCGGCTTGTCGTGAGCCTCGATCTCTACCAGCACCTCGTTCACAACAGCAAGCTGCTCCTCCCACTGCGGATGGTTCGCATCGATCACGTGCAGCAGCTGGTCGGCCTCCCGCACTTCAGAAAGTGTCGCGCGGAACGAGGCAACCAGGTCGTGCGGGAGCTTCCGGATGAACCCCACGGTATCGGTCAGTACCACCGGGTAGTTCTCGCCGATGTCCACGTCACGGGTGAGCGGGTCCAGCGTCGCGAACAGCCGGTCTTCGACGAAGACATCGGGTGACCCCGACAGCCCCCGCAGAACAGAAGACTTTCCGGCGTTGGTGTAGCCGACGAGGCTGGCGCGGAACGTGTCGCGTCTGCCGGAGCGCTGCACTTCGCGCGTCCGCTCGACTTCCTCGAGCCGCTGTCGAAGCGTCTTGATCCGCTGGTTGATGAGCCGGCGATCCGTCTCGAGCTGTGTCTCACCCGGCCCCCGCATGCCGATGCCGCCCTTGAACCGCTCGAGGTGGGCCCACATCCGCGTGAGTCGCGGTAGCATGTATTGGAGCTGCGCCAGCTCGACCTGGAGTTTGGCTTCGTTAGAGCGCGCCCGCGTCGCGAAGATGTCGAGAATGAGCTCTGCCCGGTCCATCACGCGGCGACCCGTCGCGTCCTCGACGTTCTTTCCCTGAGCCGGCGTCAGCTCGTCGTCGAACACGATGAGCGTGGCGCCGCTCTCCGTCACGCGGTGCGTCAGCTCCTGGATCTTCCCCTTGCCGAGGTACGTCGCTGGGTTGGGCCGGTCGAGCTGCTGCGTCAGCGTGCCGACCACCTTACCGCCGGCGGTATCAACGAGCTGCTCGAGCTCCTCGAGGTGCTCGTCCATCGTTCGGCCACGAGCCCCCGCGGAAACCCCCGCACCGCCCGACCGCTTGAGCGGGGCGCCGACTAGCAGCACTCGCTCCGTCGGCGACGACAGCTCGATCAGATCGCGCGCCATCAAGAGCCCCGCGGGCTGACGATGTGCGACCGCGTCCTAGCGAACGCGTAGGACGTATATTTGTTGAGCGCGTACGGCGTTAAAACTGTATGCGCTTGCAGAAGGTACGACATTAGCTTCGCCGCCTATGTGCCGCTCTGGCCCCGTGCTGAAACTCGTACGTGTCAGTTACCCCCGACACCGCTCCAACCGCCGTCGCGATCCCAGTTTTGACTTGTCGCTCGAGGATACATCGATCGACTCCCCTTCCGGCCGCCCGGCATCAATGACGATCTCCAACTAGTGGCGGGCCTTGGAAGCGCGGAATCTACGCGCGTGAGCCACCCGGTCATCAATTGGGCTTCCATCGACAGGATTAAGGTTGGTGCCGAGGCCTCGATTTGCATAAAGGTATCACCGGAACTGATAGCGGCGACGGCCGGGGTCACGGGCGATTTCAATCCGCTGCACGTCGATGCGGATGCGGCCCTCATGCTAGGACACTCGCGCCCGGTGGCGCACGGAGTCGTTCTGCTCGGCGTAATCTCCCGTTTGATCGGGATGCAGCTCCCGGGGCCCGGCTCCGTCTGGTTTGCGAACGAGGTGGAATTCCTCGCCCCCGTTCATCCAGGAGATGAAGTTGAGATTCGGGCAAAAGTTGTCCGCGTGTCCGCGGCCTCAAATGTTGTCGTGCTCGAGCTCAGCGGCCGCCGCCTGCCTAACACCGAAGTTCTCCGCGGCACCGCGAAGGTGCGAGTGCCCAGCATGATCTTTCATCGGGACGCAAACATGGATGATTCTCAGAAAGTTGCGCTGGTAAGCGGTGCGAGCAGAGGCGTCGGCCGCGCAATCGCGACGGCACTGGCCGCGGACGGCATTGCGGTGGCGGTCAACTACCGAAACGACTCCGGCGGCGCCGATGAGACCGTGGCTCAGATCAAGAGCGCCGGCGGCCAAGCCGTTGCAATACGAGGTGACGTCGCCCGAGCCGAGGGTGCCAAGGAAGCGTACGAGGGCACCATGAAGGAATTCGGACGAATAGACATCATCGTCCACAATGCGACCCCTCCGATCGAGGGGCGCGCCTACCTCGAAACGACTTCTGCGCAGTTTCGGGAATTCTTCGACACGTACGTTGTTGGACTGCACGAGCTCGTGCTCCTGGCCGCGCCGCAGATGCGTGAGCGCAAAGCCGGCCGCATCATCGCGCTGCTGTCGTCGTTCATCGCGGAAGTTCCGCCGAAGTTCTCCGCGTACATCACCGGCAAGCACGCGCTGGAAGGGTTCTGCCGATCGCTCGCCGTCGAGCTCGGGCCGTCCGGGATCACGGTTAACGCCGTGTCGCCATCGGTTCTCATCGGTCCGACGACCGACGACATCGGAATCATCGGTCGCGAGGTGATCGCCAGAAAGACTCCGCTGCGCCGCATCGGCCACCCTGACGACGTCGCGAAGATCGTTGTCTTCCTGGCCGGGAACGACGCGAGCTTTATCTCGGGAGCCAACGTTCCCGTGTCGGGCGGAATTCTCTTTTAGCGCTTGCAAGCGATACGACACGCCGGCCCTGGCTCCTCAGGTCGGCGAGCCCCCGCCCATGCGATTCTCCACAACCCGACCGACCAGCCCCACGGACAGCATGTTGTTCACGTCGTCGTCCGACAGCGTGATACCGAACTCGCTTTCGAGCGCGAGCACCAGGTTCACATGCGACAACGAATCCCAGGCGTCGATGGTGTCCGGACCGTCCTCGTCCGACAGCGAATCGACCGGCGTGCCGAATGCAGAGGAGAGAATCTTGTAAACGCGCTCTTTAGTCGTCAGGGTCGTACTCCAGTGTGAGTTCGATGTGATCCGGCCGCTGCGGGCCGTCCTTGGCGAGATCATACACCCACAGGGCGCCGGAGTCATCCATGCTCGCAAAACCGTGGTCGCGGTAAACGGTTCGGGCCGGCTCGTTGCGCGGCGTGTGAATGAACTCGCCCATCAGGCGTCGGCCACCCGATCTTCGGGCCAGCCTCGCGGTCTCGTGCAGTAGCACTGACTCGGCACCGCGCCCGATCACCCGGCAGCTCAAAAGTAGCACGTCGAGGAGCCAATCGCCCGGGTTGGACGTCGGCACGGCGATCGCTACGCCGACAAGTCCGGAGTCTCCGAACCGGTCGCTCACACGAATCCACAACCCAATGCCTCCCCGCGCAAGCAGTCCCTCGATTTCCGCTTGACTGTACCTCCGAGTGGTTGTGTTGAATTGGTTCGTCTTTCCAATGAGTTGTGTAACCCGCGGAAGCGTATCGCCACCAATCGTCCCGATGCGCACCTTGATCCCCAAGTCCCGAAGGAAGGCGTCGGATGACGGCAGCTCCTCCCTCAGGCGCTTTCGCTTCGTCTCATCGCGGTACATGCTCGCCCGCTTCTGGTCCTCGGGGGAGATCTGCAGGCTATCGAAGGCCTCCGAATTCTCAAGCGCTTCGATATAGGCCAGAGGATCCGCCGGCACGTCGATGACCAATGTTTCAGGAAGCTGGGTTCGGACCCACTCGCGCTCCACGGCGCTGTCGTCGAAGAAAGCGACCGCGTCAAGCCCGATTGACAAGTCGCGGGCGATGTTCCGAATCGAGGTCGCCTTGTCCCCCCAACCGATCTCGACCGCGGAAAATAGATCCGGCCGCAGGAGACAATCAGGATGCTCGGCCAGCGCGCGAATGGCGTCGTCACGATCGTTCTTGCTTGACACGGCAAGCAGGACGCCCCGATCCCGTAACCCTACGAGGTGCTGCTGAAACGAGCGAAAGATGGTTCCCGGATGATCGTGTCCCATCCTGATACCACCGAAACCATCTTCGCCGAGTACGCCACCCCACAGAGTATTGTCGAGGTCCACGACGAGACATTTCCGCGCGGGCCGAAGGAGTGCAGCGATGTAGCGTGCCACGAGGGCCCCGATTCCTGCGAGCCCTTCGCTCCCGAATGGCAGCCGCGCCCGCAGCCACATGCGGCGATCCCTGATCCGGTCCGCGCCGCGTCGAGCCACGAACCCGGCAAAGTCCACGACATGGCAATCGGAAACTCCACGCACCGCGTAGGCCAGCTTCGCGTTGAGCTCCGCGACCGCGGACGCCTGCGACGGATCGAGAACGGGCGCTGCCAGTCCGCCCGCCGAGCCGTCGATAACCGCGAAGTTCAAAATGAATATTGCGGCGCTGGTGCGGCTCCGTAGGCCTTCGACGAGCTCCCTTGCACGGACAGTCACCGCGTCAATCTCCGCAGCAACCTCCTCCTGCCTCAGCGCCGCAAACCGGTAACAGAGGGATTCGCTCAGGTCCTCCAGGAGCGCCGCAATAACGATGACCTCCGGCTGACCGGAAAAAAGCTCGCTACGCTCATTGAATGCCTGTAACTCAAGCTGGTTGAAGGGCGCGAATGCCGGTATTACCCGGAGGTCTCGGGCGGCGCCTTCCACGATGAGGTACGGTGCGAGCGGCGCAGCGGTGAAAGTGGAGAGCACCGCGACCCGTAAGACCTCGCTTGACGCGTCCGCGTCGGCCCCGAGCGTTCTGGCCAGCTCCAACACCGCGCCCACGTCGCCCCTCGCTGCTCGAGCCTTATCCCGCAGCGACCCGCTAGCCATGTCTCGGCCTGGCCTTCATCTCACGCCACTCGTGAACCAGCAGCCCCCACCTATACCCGTCGACGTACGCGTCCCCGAGTCGCATAGCCTCGCGCAGCCGCCCTTCCAGAGTGAAACCGGTTTTTCGAAAGGTAAAGTTCATTCCCATGTTCTTCGCTGAGCTCCCCCCGGTGATGCGTCGCAACCCCAGCCGCTCAAAGGCGAACTCCGTGAGAAGCGCGATGGCCTCCTCGGACGCACCCGTCCCCCAGTAATCCTTCTCTCCGATCAGCAGGCCGAACTCGGCTGAACCGTTGTAGCGATGGATATCGTACAGCGTACAAGTTCCGATGGACTCGCCGGCAGCGCGGGGGACTATCGCCCACATGTATTTCTCCACGGGGCCCTCGAACGATTCCACGAACGCCGTGACTGTGTCCCGCGACTGCGGCTGATATCGGGGACGGTCGAGGAAGCGAACGATCTCGGGGTCGCACAGCCAGGAGATGTAGCGGTCGTTGATCATCGCCTTGTCAAACGGGACAAGCGACAGAGTGGGGCCGTCTAGCCGCTCGCGATTGTTGTCAGTGCTTGACATGCTATAGGATAAAGACTTCACCGCTTCGCGGGCAATCGGCGCCGTTGACGTGAACGCAAGCTCACAACGACGTCTGCCGTCCGAAGAGAGGCCAGACGGTGACTTGATCGCCGCGCGCCCTCTCGAGCAGAGCTCCCTCAGACCGCCGATGCGTTGCCTCTATAAAGACAACGCCTAGGCTACTGCCTGCTCGCGCCGCCGAAGGCGGAAAACCTGCCGTGGCCGGTGTACGGGCGCGTGAAGCTGCCGATCGGGGTCGCGACCGTCACGTCGCCCGTCACGGTGTACGGCACCGATCCGCTCTGCATCATCTGCCGCGCGGCCGAGCCGATTCCAGAGTACGTGAAGTCGATCGGAATCCGCACCTCGGTGGAGTCGCCGCGCTGCACTGTGAAGCGCGAGTCCAGCGCGCCCAAGCCGACCTGCGTCTCGCCGACGAGCAGACGGTATGTCAAGCGCGTCGCGTCGAGCCTGAACTGGTTCGGGTTATAGACGTTGAGATACACGTCGAGCGAGCCGCCGCTCAACCCGAGGCCGCGCACTCGCAGATCCTTGAAGTTGACGACCGGCTCCTGAAAGATCCCGCGTCCGAGACTGGCGCACGCGCTCACCGCTACCAGCGCGAACAGCGCGAATATCGCAACCGCAAACTTTGACCTGCGCATCACTCCTCCCCGTCCGCTGTACCACCAGGCGGACTCTTGTCGTTTTTTTCGCTACTGTCACCTCGCGGCGACGGCTGGTTGGACACTTTCGACCGGAGATCGGCCCACCACTGCAGCCGCTTGGCTATCTCCTTCTCGAATCCGAAGGGTCCAGGCTTGTAAAACTCCGCTCCACGAAGCTTCTCGGGCAGATACTCTTGCGGGATGTATGCCGCGGCGTCGGAGTGCGCGTACTGATACCCCTCGTGGTAGCCGAGATCCTTCATGAGCTTCGTCGGCGCGTTGCGGATGTGGAGCGGGACAGGCTCGGCAGGCGTCTCGCGGGCCGCATCCATCGCGGCGCCCAGCGCCATGTAGGCCGAATTCGACTTGGGAGCGGTCGCGAGATATACGATCATCTCGGCGAGCGGCAGGTAGCCCTCGGGAGGGCCAAGCACGTGGTACGCCTGCCTCGCGGCGACGGCCACCTGCAGCGCATTCGGGTCCGCCACGCCGATGTCCTCGGCGGCCATCGCCAGCGACCGGCGAAAGATCACCATCGGGTCTTCCCCGCCTTCGATCAGCCGCGCCATCCAGTACAGCGCTCCTTGTGGATCGCTCCCCCGCAGCGACTTGTGCAGCGCCGAGAGCATGTTGAAATGCCACTCGCCTGATTTGTCGTGGTGGGCGAATCGCTTCTGGAGGGCGTCTTTCACAGTTGCGACATCGATCACGCGGCGGACGGTCGAGGGTTCCTTCGGGTCGCTACGCGGGCTTCGCCCGCTAAGACGCGACCCTGCCGGAACCCCCGCACCGTCCGCCGATTCAGCATCGCCCAGGTGCATGCCGGCTGCTTCCAAAGCGGTCAGCGCGCGACGGGCATCGCCGTCGGCCTCGGACACGAGCAGGTCGAGCGCGGCGTCGTCAATCGCGAGCTGGAGCGATCCAAGGCCGCGCTCATTGTCATCCAAACTCAACCGCACTATTTGGCGGAGAGCATCTTCGCTAAGCGGCTCCAGCACGAACACGCGCATTCTCGACAGCAGCGCGCTGTTTATCTCGAACGAAGGATTTTCGGTTGTCGCGCCGACGAGAGTGATCGTGCCTGATTCGACGTGCGGGAGGAAAGCGTCCTGCTGCGCGCGGTTGAAGCGATGGATCTCGTCCACGAACAGAATCGTTCCGCGTCCCAGCTCGAGACGCTCGGCGGCTTCAGCAACCACTTCGCGGACACGGCCCACACCCTCCGTTACCGCCGAGAAAGGAACGAACTCGCGGTCCGTGTATTCGGCGATCAGCCGGCCGAGTGTAGTCTTCCCTGTGCCCGGCGGCCCCCAGAACACGAGTGACCCGACCGTGCCGGTCTCGATCGCCTGGCGGAGCGGCTTTCCCGGCGCAAGCACCTGCTCCTGCCCGACAAACTCATCGAGCGTGCGCGGCCGCATGCGGGCCGCGAGCGGCGCCGCGGAGGCGGGGGGCGTGAACAGCGATTGTTCCCTGTCGGCTGCGTTCGCCGAAGGGCGGCGGTGCTTCTTCGGCATTCAGCTGCTCCGGGAGCTCACTCTCACCCTGGAAGCACCTGTCGCGCCAGCAGGTAGATCGCGCATCCGGAGAAAAACGCCACGGGCAGCTTCCACCCCGGCTTCGCCTGAAATTCCGGGACGAGGTTCGATGCCCCTACGTACAGCGTCACGCCGCCGGCGAGCGCAAGGCCATGTCTCGCGAGCGGAGCGATCAGCCCCGTGAACAGAACGCCGAGCACGGTAGCCGCGGCAAGCAGCACGGCGGCGGTGACGGCGCGCCTGCGGCCGGCGCCCGCGGCCAGGAACAGGCTCGAGATCGCTACTCCCTCGGGAATCTTGTGCAGGAGTATCGCGAAGAAGACGAGGATTCCGAGCGTGCTGCTGACCGCGAAGCCGCTCGCGATCGCGACGCCGTCGATGAAGGTGTGCAGTAGCAATCCGGCGAGCGCTGACCACCCGACGGCGGCGGTCACCGCGTGCTTTTCTTCGCCGAAATGGAAGTGGGGCGCCAGCGTGTGCTGGGTGAGATGCACCAGTAAATAGCCCACCAGCACCATTAGCGCGGCGCGCGAGCCGCCTTCCTCGATGGCGTGAGGGATGAGGTCAAGCAGACCGACCGAGACCATGAAGCCCGCGGAAAATGCGAGCAGGGCGTCGAGCCCGCTCTCGCTCCACCGGGTTCGCGCGGTGACTGCGGCGGCGCCTATGATGTTGGCGGCGCCGGCGAGCACAGCGTAGCCTAGCGCTACGAGATCTATGTTCACGCCGGGAGAACTACTAACAGCCAATAGCCAATAGCCAATAGCTCTGTCGTCAGGCCGGTGACAGCGAGAGACGCTCGGCCATCGCCACGGTCGATTCCGAGAGCATCGGAGCCGGAGCGCGATCCCAAGACGGCGCCCTCCATGGCTTCTCGGCGAGCGCGCCGAACTCTTCGAGTCCGCGCGCCTGGAGGAAATAGGCCCAGCGGTCGGTGCGCGAATACGCGAACAGCTCGATCTGCGGCGTGAGAGTGAGCTGGTCTTCAAGCGTATACGCGCAGATCTCCACACCACCGTACGTCGCGAGCGGAACCTTCAGTCGCGCGATGGCGTCGCGAAAATCCGGCAGGGCAATTCCTTCCCCGCTCCACACGCGGTCGGTGCGGCGATCCTCTATCGTCACGTCGATGGCCGGCGGCAGGTGCTCGCTCAGCGTGTAGAACAGGTCCACGACGCGCTCCGCGTTCGCGGCCACGTGCGCCTCCCACACGCCGTCCCGCTTCACGAATGTGAACCCGTCGGTCCCCGATCGGAACCGCTTCCATACAGTTGCGTCAGGCTGTCGCGTTCTGAAGATCATTTCTTCGTTCGTCTCGCTGCGGACGGGGATGGGTGTCCCCGTCGGGCACCTACGCTACGCTAAGACGGTGCCGACGGGGACACCCATCCCCGCCCGCCTCAGCATCTACCAGAAACATACTTCGGACGGCAACGGCTTACTGCAAATCTCAGGCGTCGGGCCTGGTCGGGGATCCGTTTTTTGCCAGCGATAGCAGGCGATCCGGCGTATTCAGAGACGGATCGCGCACAACAGCTTCCAGCAGGGCGTGCAGCGCCTTGCCCAGCGCCGGCCCGGCAATGCCCAGCTTCTGCAGGTCGGTGCCGTCCACCGCCAGGTCGCCGAGCTCTACCGGATCGCGATACGCTATCCGCAGCGCCCGGCGATGGAGCGAGGCGATCTTTGCGGCCGCGGGAGCGGGCAGCCCCGCTTCTCGCTCCGCCCACCAGATCGCGTCCGCCAGCCGCACCACCGAGGCAAAACGCGTGCGACCGGCGACGGACACCCAGCGGCGGATGTCGGCATCGGCGGCGCCGGCGGGTGACTCGAGCGAGGTGCGCATAACGGGCTCGAGCCTGGCGAGCGCCTCGATCAGCGAGCTGATCCACCCTCCGGCCGCATTCGAGAAGCGAAGCGACTTCATCACATTCGCCGCGCGGCCCGCGGGCACGGCCGACAGCAGCGCGGCGATCCGCAGCAAGCGCCGCTGCGGGCGGGTGGCGAGGATGGGACGCCGCAGGTGATCGATCGCGCGCAGCTGCAGATCGGTGACGCCCGATAGATCCGGAATGAGAGTCCCGAACGCTCCGCCGTCGCGCCAGCGCGCGAATGCTCCGCTCGGACAGGGGACCTGATCCATCGTCTTTTCCATCTCCTGCCTCACGCGCTCCGGCGACAGCCGTGACATGTGCGGCGCGCTCTCGACGATGGCGGCCCACGTCCGCGGTTCTATCTCGAACCCGTACCGGGCCGCGAAGCGAATAGCCCGCAGCGCGCGGAGGCGGTCTTCGCGCATCCGGTCGCCCGGATCTCCAACCGCCCGCACGACGCGCGCGCGCAGGTCCCGCTCTCCGCGAAACGGATCGTGCAGCACGGCGCGAGTCGGCGAGTACGCGATCGCGTTGATGGTGAAATCCCGGCGCGCCAGATCCTCGTCGAACGAGGCGCCGAACTCGACGACCGCGTGCCGGCCGTCCGTCTGCACGTCGCGCCGGAACGTGGTCACCTCGTGCATCACGTTCGCCTCGTCGAGCACGCCGATGGTCCCGAACTCGATTCCCACCGGCACCGTTCGCCGGAAAATCTTGCGGACCTGCTCGGGGCGGGCGGCCGTCGCGAAATCCCAGTCGAGATGCTGCTTGCCGAGCAGAGCATCCCGCACCGCGCCGCCCACGCACCACGTTTCGAAGCCGGCGTCCTCCAGCTTTCGCGCGATTCCGACCACGGCCGCAGGTGGATCGATGGACGCGCGCTTCGACTCGGGTGCGTCGTGTCGAGTCAACGTGCCGAAAGCCCGCCCAGGCGCGCCAGGGCGTCGCGCGCAAACTGGTCCGCGCCGCCCGCGGACTCGGCGACCGCCTCGAAAGCGTAGGTCACGAGCGCGTCGGCAAGCAGCAGGTCGGGAGCGATCGCCGGAGTCTGCGGCTCGGCCCGCAGCACGCGGCCGAGCACTCTCTCGCCGGCGCGGAGCAGCACCCCGGGCGCTTCCGTGAAACTGGCGCCCAGCTCGGCCTCGAGCTCGGTGCGAAGCGCCTGGGCCAGGCCGTCAGGCGGCTGAGGATCGCGCGCGTCGAGCCATTCGCCGACGGTCACTTCGCCGCGGCCAGGTGGCGGCGGATTACGTCGGGCACGGTGGCCAGCAGCGCCGCGATGTCGGCCGAGTCCGGCAGCCCGGCTTGCGCCATGTGCGGCTTTCCCCCGCCGCGGCCGCCGGCAGCCGCCGCAATTTCCTTGAGCACATTGTCGGCACGGACTCCTCTGCCGCGCAGGTCGTCGCTCACAACGGTGAGAAGCGTGCGCTTGCCGTCGTCGAGCGTGGCCACCAGAACGGCCGCTCCCGTTCCCATGCTCTCCCGCAGCGAGTCGCCCATCGCCTGCAGAGTCTTTAGATCGGAGGCCTCCACTGAGGACGCGATGACACGCACGCCTTCGACCTGCTGCGACTGCTCGACCAGCGCGCTCATGCCATTCGCCGCCGGGCCCGCGCCCACCGCTCCTGAGCGTCGCGCTTCAGCGAGCAGTCGCTCCGACTCTTTCGATTTGTCGAGCAGAGCCTGCACGCGCTTCGCCGCCGCTCCCGGCTGCGCCTTCACCAGCCGCTCGACCTCCGCCAGCTCCCGCTCTTTATCCAGCATCACTTCGAGCGCGCGCGGTCCCGTCACGGCCTCGATCCGCCTGACGCCGGCCGCTACGCCCGTCTCGCTGACGATGCGGAATAGCCCGATCTCCGACGTGTTCCGCACGTGCGTGCCGCCGCAGAGCTCGGTCGACACGCCCGGCACTTTCACGACGCGCACGACGTCGCCGTATTTCTCGCCGAACAGCGCCATTGCACCGTCGGCAATTGCGTCGGCGTACCGCTTCTCTTCGAACGAGAGCGCGATCGCGGAGAAAATCGCGGCGTTGACGTGCTGCTCCACCGCGACTGTCTGCTCCGGAGTCAACGGGCCGTTGTTGGTGAAATCGAATCGCAGCCGGTCCGGCGCGACGAGCGATCCCGCCTGGTGCACGTGCTCGCCGAGCACATCCCGCAGCGCCGCGTGCAGCAGGTGCGTGGCCGTGTGATTTCGCTCGGTATCCAGCCGGCTCCCGCGCGGTACCCGGGCCTTCACCGTTCCGAACTGAAACTCGCCCTCGATCCGGCCGGCCGCGGCGATCCGGCCTTCCACGCGACGGACCTCGTCCACGTCGAGCCGCCATCCCTCGCCGATGATCTCACCGGCGTCGGAGATCTGCCCTCCGGATTCCGCGTAGAACGGCGTCTCGCGCAACACGACCGCGACTCTGCCATCCGCCAGCGCCTTTCGCGCCACGACCTCGGTCTCGGTTTCGATGCTGTCGTAGCCGACGAACGCCGCGCCCTGAACCGAAGACAGGCTGCTGTTGGCTATTGGCTGTTGCCTATTGGCTTGAAGCCCACCGCCTGAACGACCAGGAACCGCTTCATACTCGGCGGTGCGCGCGCCGAAGCTGACGTCTGAGGCGCCGACGACCTCCCAGCCGTCAGCGAGATCGTCGCTCGCGGAGACCCCGAGCTTTTTGGATTTGCGCTCCTGCTGCGACTGCGTGCGCTGCGCCGCGAGCGCTCGCTCGAATCCGGGAATGTCCACGGAATAGCCCCGCTCGGCGGCCATCAGCTGCGTGAGGTCGATCGGAAAGCCGAACGTGTCGTACAGCTTGAATGCATCGTCGCCGGGAATCGTTCCCTTGAGATCGACCGAGCCGCCAGTCGTGGACAACGGCGCGAGCTCCTCGAAGCGGCGCATCCCGCCCTCGATCGTCGCGAGAAAGCGCTCTTCCTCGGCGCGCGTGGTGTCCACGAGATACTTCCGCCGCTGGCGAAGATCCGGGTACGCGTCACCCATGGTCTTGACGACTGCCTCTACGGCCGCGTGCAGGACCGGGCGCTTCACGCCGAGGAGCCAGGCGTTGCGGACCGCGCGGCGGAGGATGCGGCGCAGCACATAGCCACGCCCTTCGTTGGACGGAAACACGCCGTCGGCCAGCAGGAACGCGACGGAGCGCGCGTGGTCGGCGATGACGCGGTGCGCCGCGTGCGCCGGCTCCGCGCGCGAGTAGCGCACACCAGTCGCGTCGGAGACCGCGTCGATGATGGCGGTGAAGACGTCGGAATGAAAGCTGTTGGATTTTCCCTGCGCGATCATCGAGATGCGCTCGAGCCCCATCCCGGTGTCCACCGATGGCTTGGGCAGCGGCACCAGGGTGCCGTCTTCCTGCCTGTCGAACTGCATGAACACCAGGTTCCAAACCTCGATGAAGCGGTCGGCCTCGGTCCCCTGCACGAACGCCTCGAGCGAGAATTCCTCGCGGTCGAGCTCCGTCCACTCGCCGGCCGCCCCTTCCGGAAACACCCAGTCTTCCGCGACGTGCGCCTGATCGATGAATATCTCCGAGCAGGGACCGCACGGGCCTGTGTCGGCCATCTGCCAAAAGTTGTCCTTGTCGCCCAGCGCGTAGACGCGGGACGGATCGAGTCCTGATATTTCGAGCCACAGCGCGCGCGCCTCGTCGTCGGTGTGGTGCACCGACACGCGGATGTATTTGGGATCCAGGCGGAGGTGGACGGTGAGGAACTCCCAGGCGAAGCGAATCGCGTCGCGCTTGAAGTAATCCCCGAAGGAGAAGTTGCCGAGCATCTCGAAGAAGGTCTGATGCCGCGCGGTGTGGCCGACCTGCTCCAGGTCGTTGTGCTTGCCGCCCGCACGCACGCACTTCTGCGAGGACGCGGCGCGGCGGCTGCCGCCCGGCGGCTCGGCCGCACCCAGAAACACCTTCTTGAACGGCACCATGCCCGCATTCGTGAACAGCAGCGTCGGATCGTCCACCGGCACCAGCGACGCGCTCGGCACCACGGCGTGCCCGTTGGCCCGGAAGTATTCGAGGAACGCGCTGCGAATGTCCGCCGATTTCATTCGCCAAATGTAAGTCGGTTCTGGGTTGCAGGTCGTGCGGATGATGCATCATCGTGGGGGCACGCGAGGCATAGGCTCCCGTCGCGTGCTACGCGAGCAAACTGCGCTCGCTAGGACGCACGCTGTGGGAGTCTATGCCTCGCATGCCCTCCGGCACATTTGGCAACCGCCCGGCCGGCAACCCAAATCAGCAGGCTTTCCCGGGCGCAACCCCGCGGGCTCGGGTTACCGCATAGAGCGCTAGCATTTCGACCCGCCCGGCATCGGACAGTCCACAGGGTCGAAGCGCCGGCTCGCCTGATCCCATCTTCGACAAGACCATGGCTGATCCCCGGTGAGGAACCTCACACCGGAATAAGTGGGGAGATCGCGCAGGGAGAATATGAGGAAGAAGTAACGGTGGTCCCGCTCGAGCACGAAAGTGTACGGGCGACCTTCCCCATCACAGTAAACCTCCCTGATTGCGAAGGTGCCCGTCCCGGTGGACGGCACGGTCAGGTACTGGAAGTATCCGCGCGTACGGCGGGACGTCGTGGCAAGAAGAAACTCGGCAGGCCTGCCGGAAATCCGCATGCTGTCAGCGCGCTGCACTCCGGGGCCGCATTCGATCCGGCGGGTGGGGAGCATTCGCGGCGTCTGTGGCCCGAGCGAATCGGCCTCAGCTACGAGTCGCGCCCAGGGATCGTCCTGAGCCCCCGCCGCTAGCGGAAACGCGGCGATGAGCGACAAAAGAACGGTGCACCAGCGTATCGAAGTCGTCTGCATGAATGCCCTCCAACCACTCATGCCGGCGGTAACGGGAAATGTCACACGACACACGCCGTCCGCGGGATCTTTCAGACCAGCAGCGAAACAGTCCGCTTGATCTCGTCGACGTCGTACCCGCGGCGGGCCAGAAATGCGAAGAGGCGCTGGCGCGCGACGCGAGGGTCGAGGCCGGCGAGAGTCTGCAGTTTCTTGCGCGCGACTTTCTCGACAGCCGCGGCTGCGTCGACTTCTTCGGTCTCCACGACACGCTGCATGGCAGCAGTCACGGTATCGCTCGCGATACCCTTTCGCACCAGGAGCTGAGCCACGCGCCGTTGTGACGCGCTCTCGTTCACCAGCTTTCCGCGGGCGAACCGCTCGGCATACGACGCATCATCCAGCAGTCCTGAGCGCTCGAGCCGTTCGACGGTCGCAGTGACTTCCTCCGGCGGATACTCGCGCTGCACGAGCTTCCGTCTGAGGTCGCGCACGGTGTAGCTCCGCGCGGTCAGCAGCCGCAGCGCGTACTCGTGCGGCGAGCTGTGCGGCCGCGCGGGGGTGTCGGCGTCCGCGGAGGGGCGGCCGTAACGGCTTGGGCGGGTCACAGCGGAAGGCTGAAGGAGTCCGTTTTCGGCATCGCCCGCCACGCACACATCAGGCAGCCAGCCTGAAAACCCGAAACTCCTACTCCTCGACGGCCTCGACCGACTCGACGACCTCGACTTCGCCCGGCGGCCGGATGCCGAGCACGACCTTCACCTTCTCTTCCACCTCGGCGAGCATCGGCGGGTTGTCCTTCAGGAACATCTTCGCGTTCTCGCGGCCCTGGCCGATCCGCTGTCCGTTGTAGCTGTACCAGGCCCCCGACTTGTCGATGATCCCCGACTCCGACGCGATGTCGAGCACCAGCGACGCATGGCTGATACCCTCGGCGTACATGATGTCGAACTCCGCCTGCTTGAACGGCGGGGCTACCTTGTTCTTCACGACCTTAACGCGGCAGTGCGAGCCCGTGACCTCCTCTTTCTCCTTCACCGCCGCGATGCGCCGGATGTCCAACCGCACCGATGCGTAGAACTTGAGCGCCTTGCCGCCGGTGGTCGTCTCGGGGTTGCCGAACATGACGCCGATCTTCTCTCGCAGCTGATTGATGAAGATCACGGAAGTCCGCGACCGGGCGATCGCACCCGTAAGCTTGCGCAGCGCCTGACTCATGAGCCGCGCCTGGAGGCCGACGTGCGAGTCGCCCATGTCGCCCTCGATCTCGGCTTTTGGCACGAGCGCGGCCACGGAGTCGATGACTACAACGTCCACCGCACCGGACCGCACCAGGATCTCGCAGATCTCGAGAGCCTGCTCGCCCGTGTCCGGCTGCGACACCAGCATGTTCTCGACGTCCACTCCCAGCTTGGCGGCGTAGTCGGTATCCAGCGCGTGCTCGGCATCGATGTAAGCCGCCACGCCGCCAGCCTTCTGCGCGTTGGCCACCACATGCAGGCAGAGCGTGGTTTTGCCGCTGGACTCGGGTCCGTATATCTCGGTGATCCGCCCCCGGGGAATCCCGCCGACACCGATCGCGGCGTCGAGATTGATCGCGCCGGTTGGAATCGCGTCCACCCGGACCCGCGAATCCGAGCCCATCTTCATGATGGAGCCCTTACCGTGGGCTTTCTCGATCTGGGCGATGGCGAGGCCGAGGGCCTTTTTCTTCTCTTCCTGCATTGCGGGCGAAGGCATAGGGGGAGTCCTCTAACAGGTGACTAGTGACTGGTGACTAATGACTAGCCACCCCAGAACGCAGGATTTACGTATACCGAACAAAATACGAAAGCTGCCCGAAATTAGCAAATGGAATCTCCGGCGTCGAAGGCGTTGGGGACGTGCTTCACCTTCACCGCCCGCCCGGTCTTCAGGATCCCGATAACGTCGAACCGGTAGTCTTCGCCAGGCAGCCCATGCCGGGCAATCCAGACCTGGGCGGACCGCCGGAGTTCGCGCTGCTTGCGCCAGTCCACGGCCTGGACTGGATCGCCGAACTCGAGGCCGGCGCGGGCCTTCACCTCGACGAAAATCACGGTCCCGCGCTGCTGGGCGACGATGTCGATGTCGCGATGGCCGTTGCGGTACCGCAGGGCGCGGATCCACCAACCCTTACTGGCGAGCCAGCGCGCGGCCACGCGCTCACCAAGCTCACCAAGTGCCCTTCTGGTCGCCGACATGCCGCGGATTCTGCGGCATGCCGGCGCTTAGTGCGTCATCAAATCGTTGAGGGGATTACCGATCGCTTCGGGCTAATGGCTTCGGCCGATAGAGGCGCTACCGGATGGAATCGAGCCGGAGGACGTAATCGCCCGTCGGCCGGCGTGGGGCAAGCGAGTTTGCCCGGATCACGTACTCACCGGAAAACGGAAGAGTGACGTCGAGTCTGGAATGCGTGCCACCCGCGCCGTCATCCGCGGACTCGATCGCCGTGAACACCCCGTTGGTAACGGTCCCGATGGACAGGAAGGCGTCGAAATCGTCGGACCGAAGCGTGATGCGAATCGTCTCCCCTGCCCGCCCGACGTACGTCCACAAATCGTATGGGGTACCGTCGCGCATCTTGGGGTCCGACCCGTCCAGCTCCCCGCGAACGACCGAGTTCGCCACAAGCACGCCGCTCCCCGCTCCGCTGCCGGCAAGCCATGGCAGACGCCCACTGGATCGGAGGCTGACAGTGTAAGTGCCGCTGCGGTCGGGATGCCTACGCTCGGCGCGCGCGATGTACTCGCCATCCGACGGCACGCGATACACGATCCGCGCATTGAGCCCCCCGCCGTCGTTGTCGCTCTGCGCGACGCGGGTGATCCCCTGCGCGCCCACCGAATACAGCGTCAGAAATGCGTCGAACTCGCTGGACCGCATGTCGAGGGTGAGCGTTTCCCCTTCGCGCGCGACGTAGCGCCAGTCGCCTTCGGCTGCGCCTAGTCTCGCCGTCGCCTCCGAGTTGAGCGTTCCGGTCATGGTGCGGCCGGAAACAAGCAGTCGCGGACCCGGGACTGCCGGCTTGGCGTCGTCCACGGGCTTGGCGCCTGCCGGGAGTGGTGCCGGCCCGGCCACGGTCCGGTTCGACCGTACGCTGACGCGATACGCGCCGGTCTCGCCGCGCTCCGTTGTCGTGACCGTGATGAGATAGTCGTCGGTCTCGGGCAGCGTGAGCTCGACGCGCGAGTCGCTCCCGCTGCCTCCATCGTCGTCGCGGGCCAGCAGCGGGCTCGAGCCGCCGGGATACCGCTGCACCATCATGTAGGAGTCGAACTGAATCGAGCGCACGGTCACAACGATCTTCTCGCCGCGAACGCCGGAATACGTCCAGAGATCGAAATGCGCGCCATTGGACATCCTGCTGTCCGCCCTGGTCAGCGCGCCGCTCATGGCTTCGTTGGCGCCGATGCGTGATTGCGCAGTCGCGGCCGGGGCGCAAACCAACAGGGCGAGGCCGGCTACGGTCGTAGACAGTCGGGTCATGCCCGGGCACGTTGCGAACTTCACGCCACTGGCTCCGGCTCGGTGCCGGGCGAGGCTCCGTCGGTCTGCCGGCGGCCTCTCTGCTGGCGCTACGCTCGCCAGGGCGACGGTGGAGATCGCAGGTCGCGGTGGGTGCGAGCTAAGACGCGCCTGCAGAGAGGCCACCGCCAGCCCTCGGAGCCCCGCACTGCCGCGGTACCAGTGGCAGGGCACGATTCACGGGCAGACTTCGAGGGCCCGCATCGCACGGCCCGTGTCCGAGCCGCTAGTGATGCCCGGCGCGGGGTGGGGCCCGGGTCGTCCCAAGGCGGCGTCTTAGCTCGCACCAGTCGCAAATCGCAAACTCGAACCGTCCGCCTGGCGAGCGTAGCCGCCGAGGACGACCCGGGCGCCACCCCGCGCGCGCACCAAAACGAAGACTACTGGCGCGGGCCGACGATGCGGTCCAGCTCTTCCAGGCCCATGAGCACATCGCGCGGCCTTGATCCATCGGGCGGGCCGAGTACTCCCGCGGCGTGGAGCTGGTCGATGATCCGGGCCGCGCGGCCGTATCCCACCTTGAGCCGGCGCTGCAGGAGGGACGTGGATCCCTGCTGGTGCTGGATAACGGTTTCCGCGGCCTCGCGAAACAGCTTGTCGCGATCGCCCTCCGCTTCGTCCTCGCCCTCCGCCCCTCCCTGCTCCGCGACCTCGCGCTGGCGGACGAACTCCAGGATGTCTTCCTCCGTCGCGACCGACCCGGACATGAGCGCTTCCTTGCGAACGCGGTTTTTCTCGTCGAACCAGGAAGTCAACCGCTCGGTGTCCTCGTTGGAGATGAACGCACCCTGAATTCGCGACGGCTCCGCCTTGCCTGGCGGAATGAACAGCATGTCGCCGTTGCCGAGCAACGATTCGGCGCCGATCCCATCGAGAATCGTCCGGCTGTCCACCTGCGACGCCACTCTGAACGCGATCCTGCTCGGGAAGTTCGCCTTGATCAGACCGGTGATCACGTTCACGCTCGGCCGCTGCGTCGCGAGAATGAGGTGAATCCCGATGGCGCGCGCTTTCTGCGCGAGCATTGCCAGCGGCCGCTCCACCTCGCCCTGCACAGTCATCATGAGATCAGCGAGCTCGTCTATCACCAGCACGATGTACGGCAGGATTCCGCCGGTGTACTCGAGGTTCTCGAACGCGACGTCTGCGCGCTTGGGCTTCGACAGCTTCGCCCCGTCCTGCACCTTCCGATTGAAGTCCTGGATGTTGCGCGCGCCGTTGGCCGCGAGCAGCTGATAACGGTCCTCCATCTCCAGCACCGCCCACTTCAGCACGGCCGCCGCGTCGCGGTTTTCGGTCACGACCTTGTGCCGCAGGTGCGGGAGCACGTTGTACACGCTGAGCTCGACCATCTTCGGATCCACGAGCAGGAAGCGCAGCGTCTGCGGCGTGTGCCGGTAGATGAGGCTCGTGATCAGAGTGTTGACGCATACCGACTTCCCGGATCCCGTCGCGCCCGCGATGAGCAGGTGCGGCATCTTCGCCAGGTCGGCGATGACTGGATGGCCTTCGAGATCCTTTCCGAGAATCATCGGCAGAGCAGCCCGCGCGGTCTGGAAATCCTTGTGATCCAGCAGCTCGCGGAAGCCCACCATCTCGGCGGTCGGGTTGGGAACTTCGACGCCGACGGCGCCACGACCCGGGATTGGCGCTACGATGCGGATGCTCGCTGCGCGCATCGCCAGCGCAAGATCGTTGGCCAGGTTCGCGATCTGCCGGACCTTCACTCCCGCGGCGGGCGCCACCTCGAACTGCGTGACCACCGGCCCGGTCGTCCGGCCTATCAATTCGCCCTCGACCTTGAAGGTGCGAAGCGCCTCCATGAGCTGAACGCCCATCGCGTCGAGCTCGCGCTTCCCGATGTCCGCATTTCGCGCCGGTAGCGCAGCGATCAGCTCCGGCGGCGGAAGCTCGTCGTCCGCTTCGCTTCGAAAAAGGAATGGAGCTGTCGTGGCCGCCGCCGCTCCGCCGCCGCGCGCAGGCGCAGGCGGCTGCTTGGGCTTCCGCTCCCTCGGCGGCCGGTCCGGAATCGGTGCGGACTGCGGCTCGATTTCCGGCGAGTCGTTCAGCAGTCCGAGATCGAGCGCCGGCATCTCTTCAGGAGCCGGCTCCAGCGCGCGCGCGACCGACGTGGCGGAAACTTCGGCCGCAGCAGCCTTGGATCCTCTACGCATGTGCGGTACCGCAGCGACCGTCTCGGAGTCGTCGGGCGCGAGAGGTCTGGCCCGTCTTCCCACGAGCAGTCGAACCGGATTCCAGGATAGCGTTCCCGCCATGAGAGCGCTCAGCGCCAGCAGCCAGATGATCCACGCGCCGGCGTTGCCCGCGGCTCGCAGCAGGTAGTACGCGGCGAACCCGCCCCACATGCCCGACAGCGCGCTCTGCTCCGCGGCGCCGCCGAGCGTGAAGCCGAACGCCACGGGTAGCAGCACGACCATCCCGAACAGGAAGACCAGCCACGAGCGATCGGTGCCGCGGTCGAGCCGGCCGAACAGCGTCATCGCGTGGGCGGCGAGCGCCACGGGAATCAGCACCGCCGCCGGCCAGCCGAACAGCGTCGTGACCGGGCGGGCCAGCGCTTCGCCGAGCGAGCCGAAGCTGCCTCGCAGATCGGCTTGGCCGTCGGGGCTCGCGTTCAGTAGACCGAATCCGTGAACCGCGAGCGCGCCGCCGATGAAGATCGCAAACAGCAGGAGCGCTATCGCCGCGACCTCCCTCCGTACCTCGTCAGACCGGGAGAAGACCTCCTCCCCGTCGCTGCTAGCCGCCCCCGGCTCCGAGCGGGACGATCTGCCGGTCGCTGTAGACGGGGACAACAGAGAACGAATCCACCGCGGCACAGAACGCGACGTCGTCGCCGAATCCTGCGGCGAGGAGCGCTTGCCCGTGGTTCGAGTCTTGGAGGAGCTTCGCGATGTTCTCGCCATACTTCCTGTCTATGAGAGCGCACGCGGTAGCGCCGTCGTTGGTCGCGACCTCGTTGAGACCCTTCTGAATAGCGCGAACATAACGTCCCGCGCAACCCGCATCTTCAAGCGTGAAGCGCCGCTCGTGCCCGGAGCAGAGAATAACCACGTCCGTCTCGCTGCGGATGGCCGCGCGCAACATGGCCGCGACCGCCGAGAAGTTTACGTATGACGCGACTACGATGTCGCGCGCGCCCTGCGCCGCGAGCACCGCGCCGCTCCCGTTCGTCGTCGTGAGCAACACCGTCTTGCCCTGCACGCGCTCGGCCGTGAACTCTCCCGGCGAATTGCCGAGGTCGAACCCGGGGATCGGCAGCATCTTCTGCTCCCCCGCGAGCAGCACGTCCTCGCGGCCCAGCTGCTTGGACTGCGCTACCGCCTCGTCCGACGTGAGAAAGGGGACGATGGCGCGCGCGCCGTTGGCGAGCGCCGCGGCGATTGTCGTGGACGCGCGGAGAACGTCCACCACCGCGACCACACGACCGGTGATGTCGGCCGGCGTGAGCTGCTGATAACCGAAGAACACATCGACTCTCACGCCACGACGTCCTTCATCAGGTTCGGCTCGCGCTCGAGGAACTTGGTGTCGACGTTCCCCGACTGGAACAGCGGATTCTCCATGACGCGCGCGAGGAACGGGATGGTCGTCGTGACGCCTTCGATGATGAAGCTCTCCAGCGCCATGTGCATCCTGCGAATGGCTTCCTGCCGGTCCCTGCCCTGGCAGATGACTTTCGCCAGCAGCGAGTCGTAGTACGGCGGCACCGTGTACCCCGCGTACACGTGGGTGTCGAGCCGCACGCCGGGCCCGCCAGGCGGGTGGAACGTGTCGATACGCCCCGGAGACGGCTGGAAGTTCTTCGCCGGATCCTCGGCGTTCACCCGGCACTCGATCACGTGTCCGCGCAGCGTCGGCATGGATTTGAAAGACAGCTTCTCCCCGGCCGCGACGCGGATCTGCTCCTTCACGAGGTCGATGCCGGTCAGCATCTCGGTAACCGGATGCTCCACCTGGATGCGCGTATTCATCTCCATGAAGTAGAACGAGCGATCCTCGTTGAGCAGCATCTCGATGGTGCCGACGCCTACGTAGTCGATCGCCTTGGCGCCGCGCACCGCGGCGTCGCCCATCTGCGCGCGGAGCTCCGCGTTCAGCGCGGGACTCGGCGCCTCCTCGATCAGCTTCTGGTGCCGGCGCTGCACGGAGCAGTCGCGCTCGCCGAGGTGCACGACGTTGCCGTGACGGTCGCCCACGATCTGAAACTCGATGTGCCGCGGCCGCTCGAGGTACTTCTCGACGTATACGTCGGAATTGCTGAACGCGGACAGCGCCTCGGACCGCGCGAGCTGGAACGAGCGCGCGAAATCGTCCGCGTCCTTGGCGACGCGCATCCCCTTGCCCCCGCCTCCGGCGGACGCCTTGATGATCACGGGGAAGCCGATGGTCCGCGCGAACTCGAGCGCCTCGTCCACGTCCTCCACGGGGCCGGGCGTGCCCGGGATGATCGGAACGCCGACTTTCTGCATCGCATCCCGGGCCGACGCCTTGTCGCCCATCACGCGGATCTGGGACGGCGTCGGGCCAATGAACTCAATGTTCGATGCCGCGCAGGTCTCGGCGAACTCCGCGTTCTCCGCGAGGAAGCCGTAGCCGGGATGGATCGCGTCGGCGCCGGTGATCTCCGCGGCCGCGATCAACCGGGGGATCTTGAGGTACGAGTCACGCCCGGGGGGCGGGCCGATGCACACGTCGTCGTCGGCGAACCTGACGTGCAGCGACTCCCTGTCGGCCTCGCTGTACACCGCCACAGTCTGTATCCCCAGCTCCCTGCACGCGCGTATTACCCGCAGAGCGATCTCGCCCCTGTTTGCTATCAGCACCTTCTTAAACATTGCAGGTCCGGGTGTGGACGTGCGCGGTGTGATCGGACGTGAGTCCGGCCCGGGCGCTACGCGAGCAAACTACGCTCGCTAAGACGCGCCCTTGACCGGACCCACGTCCGATCTTCCGCGCACGTCCGGCGGCGCTGTTTGGGGGCGCAACGAGCACGGGGCGAGATCGCAGCGGGTTCGCGCGAACCAGGGACGGTAGGTGACTACGGCGGACCAGCAGGATGCGCGCGAGCCGCAGCCGCACGGAGGGGGAGGGGTCAGGGGCGGGCGCGGACGGGTGTCCCATGCAGGCCCGTCTTAGCGAGCGCAGTTTGCTCGCGTAGGGCCAGCATGGGATACCCGTCCCGCCCGCCCCTGACCACACGCACCGATCATGTGCTGATGCCGGACGTGAACTTGTCCCACGACGTGTCGCTGGTGCCCGCGATGCCCTGCACCTTGAGCGCGAACTCGGAAGGGCTCGACGCGTAAAAGAGCGCGTTGTCGTAGGAGATCATCCCCTGCGAGTACCAGTTCATCAGCGATTGGTCGAAGCTCTGCATGCCGTACTGGATCGTCCCCTCGCGGATCAGCTCCGGGATGTCGAGTGACTTGGTCATGTCGCGAATGTTGTCGCGCACCGCGGCCGTGTTGATCAGCACCTCCGCGGCCGGAACGCGGCCGGACTTGTCGGCCCGCGGCACCAGCCGCAGCGAGATCACCGCCTGGAGCGCGCTGGAAAGAATGAAGCGAACCTCGTCCTGCTGGTGCGGCGGATAGAACGACAGCACGCGGTTGATCGTCTGCGTGGTGTCAGTGGTGTGCAGCGTGGAGAACACGAGGTGGCCGGTGTCCGCCGCCTTCAGCGCGGTGTCCAACGTCTCGATGTCGCGGATCTCGCCGACCATGATGACGTCGGGATCCTGCCGCAGCACCCGGCGCAGCGCCTGCGCGAAGCTGGCGGTGTCGGTGCCTACCTCGCGCTGGTTGATGTGGCAGTTGATGTCCCGGTGCAGGAACTCGATCGGGTCCTCGATCGTGATGATGTTGGCCCGGCGGTGCGTGTTGATGTGGTGGATCATCGCGGCGAGCGCCGTCGATTTTCCGGAGCCGGTGATTCCGGTGACGAGCACCAGCCCGCGGGGCCGCATGGCGATATCCGCGCAGACAGAGGGCAGGTGCAGCTCCTCGATCGTCTGCGCCTGGAACGCGATGATGCGGAACGCGAAGGCGATCGTGCCGCGCTGGTGATATGCGTTGACGCGGAACCGCCCGATACCGGGAACGCCGAGCGCGAAATCCGCCTCGTGCTGCTCCTGGAACTCGGTCATGTGCTTGGCGCTCATCGTTTGCTCGGCGAGAGAGCGAAGCTGCTCCGGCCGGGTGTGCGGCAGCTCCAGCGGCACCAGCTCGCCGTTCACGCGCAGGGTAGGCGGCCTGCCGACCTTGAGATGCAGATCGGACGCGCCCTTGTGCACCATCTGCTGCAGGATCGCCTTGTAGTCGAAAGGCGCCGCGGCGGACTCAGCCGGAGTGACCTGGGCGGGGTTAGCCATTGGGCGCGATCCGGAACAGTATCTGTCCGTACTCGACCGGGTGCGCGTCCTGCGCGACCATCTCGCGCACAGTGCCGTCGAACTCGGACTCGATTTCATTCATGATCTTCATCGCTTCGATGATGCAGATGATCTGTCCCTTCCTCACATTGTCACCGACCGCGAGATACGGCTTCCCGCCGGGCTCGGGCGAAGCGTAAAACGTTCCCACCATCGGCGACTTCGCTTCGAGGAGCGCTTCCTTGGGGGCTTCCTGCTTAGGCGCCGGCGCGGCCGCTGCGGCGGGCGCGGCGACAGGTGCCTGCGCGAGCGGAGCTGCTGCAATCAACGGGGCGGATGCCACGGGCGCGTGCTGCGGCGCCTTCGATATCCGGATCTTCATACCCTTGTCGGAGGATATTTCGATCGAATCCACCGTGGACCCGTCGAGCATGTCCACCAATTTTTTCACGTAACGTAAATCGAACATGATGGCTGTTTAGGGACCGGCCGCCTGGTGCCTCAGGCGACCTCGATTAGCTCTCTCGTGAAGTCCGTGAGAATCTCCGGACCGCCGGCACCGAGGTGAACGTCGTCCTCGATCCGGATCCCGCCCCACCCAGGGCGATAGATCCCCGGCTCGATCGTCACAACCGCGCCGACAGACAACGTCCCTTCGGCTGTCCTGGCAAGACGAGGCGCCTCATGCACTTCCAGGCCAAGGCCATGCCCCAATCCATGCCCGAACGCTTCCCCATAACCTTCGCGCTCAATGTAGCCGCGCGCCAGCGCATCGGCATCCTGCCCCGTCATTCCAGCGCGCACTGACCCCGCCGCCAGCGCATTCGCCTGCCGTACAATGTCGTAAACCGCACTCTGCTCTCCGTTCGCGCTTCCTACCACGAGCGTACGGGTGATATCCGAGCAGTACCCGCGATACTCGGCGCCGAAGTCGAGCAGCAGGAAATCGCCGGCCTCGACGACCCGGGAAGATGATCGGGCATGAGGCAGCGCTGCGCGGGGGCCGGACGCGACGATGGACGGGAACGGAAACCCTTCGCTGCCCGCGTCACGCAACGCTTTCTCGAGCACGCCCGCCACCTGCAGCTCCGTCATCCCCGGCGCCAGCCGCGGCAACGTCGCCTGGAGCGCCTCGACCGCGATCGCGGCCGCGCGGCGAATCAGCTTCACCTCGCCCGCGTCCTTCGATTCGCGGAGTCGCTCGACGGCGTTCACGCTCGGCCGCCATTGCCGGTTTCGCCCGCCGCCGCTCTCCAGCAGACGCTGGAAATCGCGGTGAAAGATGTGCGCGGATTCGAATCCCACCGTGGTGACCTTCGCGACTTCACCAAGAGTCGCCCACAGTCCGTTCCAGAGACTCACGGGCTCGATGCGAACTTTTGCGAGATCGCCCACCTCGTCGGCCACCTGCGTGGCATACCGGAAGTCGGTGATGAAGAACAGCTCGCGCTGGGTCACGAGCAGCAGCGCGCTGCTCCCGGAGAATCCCGTCAGATAACGCACGTTCGGCAGGCTCGTGATCAGCAGCGCGTCGAGGTCGCCGGCGATGTCCTCCCGGAGCGCGGCGATGCGCCGCTCGCGCGCGTCAGTCACGCTCGCGCGGCGTCGCGCAGCGTATTGACGAGCCCCCTGAGCGCGAGCTCGTAGCCGTATGCGCCGAAGCCGCAGACGACCGCAACGGCGTCCTCGGCCAGCATCGAGCGCCGCCGATGTTCCTCGCGGGCGTAGATGTTGGTGAGGTGCATCTCGACATACGGAAGGCTCACGCCGACCAGCGCGTCACGAATGGCGAGGCTGGTGTGGGTGTACGCCCCGGCATTGATGACGATGCCGTCGGCGCTTTCGGTCAGCGCGTGAATCGCGCTTATGAGGTCGCCTTCCCCGTTGTGCTGGGAGCAGTCGACCTCGACGTCCAGCTCCCGGGCCACGGCAGCGAGCGTCTCCTCGATCTCGCCGAGCGTAGTGTGTCCGTAAATGTGCGGCTCGCGCCGGCCGAGGAGGTTCAGGTTGGGGCCGTTGATGATCGCGATCTTCATGGTCCGCGCAGGCCTCGCAGCCACGCGTCGAAATCAGCCAGCTCGGCGGTCGAAGGATCGAACGTCGGGTGCGGCCCCGACGTGCGAGGCAGTATGCTCGGCTGCTCCGCCGGGGGAAGCGGCGGCGGCGCCGGCTGCGCGTCGGGAAACCCGAACGGATCGTCGGCGGGCTGCAGCTCGGGGTCGCTATCAGGGAGCGGCACGAAGTCGGACCGCAGCCGCGAGGGCGCGCGGGAATTTCGAGCCTGGCTTCCCCGCGGGCGGGCGCCGTCCATCCGCGCGAACAGCTCCCGCACCGATCGCGGTTGGGGCAAAAACGCGGGCGGCTCCGGCGAATGTGGAAGCTCTTCTTCCAGCGGCTCGACCGCGAGCGTCGTGCTTTCCTGTGCAGCCACAAGCTCCGCTATCTCCGCTGGCTCGGCCGTCGCGTCCGTCTCCGCTGCTTCGGCTCGCTCGGCGCGTGCTGCCGCGACGGCCGCGTCGCGACGCGCGGCGATGACGGATTTGATGCTCTCGATCTTGTCGAGCAGCGGCGCGTCTTCCGGCCGTTGCTCGGAGAGCTGCAGAAGAAGCTCGAGCGCTTCGTGCGGGTAGCCCTGCTCGAGGTAGAGATCGGCCATGGTCTCGGTGACGAAGGGCGCGGCTGACTCCATCACGCGCTCTTCCGTCTGAATCAACTCCTCTACGCTGACCGGCGCGGGCAGCGGGTGAGCCGCGACATCGACTGGCTCGACCGGTAACTCCTCCGGGATGATCTCGAAGGAGTTCTCGGGAATGAAGTCCAAGGCGGCCGCATCGTGGGCCGGAGACATCTCGGTTGGCTCCGCAGACTCGCTTGCGGCGGAGATCTCCAGATCTCCCGCGAAGTCAGCGGATTCAGATACCGCCTCCGGCGAGATCTCTTGCTCGGATTCCAGCTGGGCTTCCTCGTCTACTACCGCTTCTACTACCGCGGCGGGCTCGGGCGCAGCAGCTGGCGCCGGGTCAAACGTTTCCTCGCTCACCCGTTCGGCCGACGTCTCCGGGGCGGGCTCCGTCACGTGCGGGTAATCCGCTCGCGTTTCCTCGTTCGCATCAACTGTGTCGGCCGTCTCGATAACGTCCGCGCTCTCAGGCACGTCCGACGGCTCAGGCGCGTACCAATCAGTTGTCGCGTCATCTTCGACCAGCGAAGTCGGTTCGAGCACTATAGCGGCGGGTTCGATCGCGGCGGCCTCGGCGCTCGGAGTGCCGGCGATCTCCGGGGCATCTACTTGAGCGGGCTCGCGGATGGCTTGCAGCGCAGCCGTCGCCGCCTCGTTGTACGGGTCCGCCTCGAGCGTGCGGGCGTACCACCGCTCCGCGCCCGGCACGTCGCCGGTGTCGCGAGCGATATCGCCGAGGTAGCGGAGCGCGACGATGTTTTCCGGATCCAGCGTGAGCGCCCTTTCCAGCGCTGTTCGCGACTCCTCGAAGTCCCCGGAGTCGTACAGCGCCTGTCCGAGGACGATGTGCCCGCTGATATGCCCGGGGATCGCGGCCAGCTGCGTCCGGCACATGTCAGCGGCGCGCTGAGGCTCGCCTCCCTTGCGGTACTCGTTCGCCAGCGACGCGAAGTAGCGGTGCGGGCTCTCCTCGAACTTTCGCTCGAGCTCGTCGAGTCTCGCCACTATCTGGGTGTCTTGGAATCCGGCACCGATGGAAGTTACCCGGATGGCGTACTCGGTCAATCAGAGCGCCGCGCGACACTTGCTCATAAGACGTTGTGCCCGATAGCTTTCGAGGCTGTTTCGCCTCTCTTTAGGAGCTAGCCTTGCTGCAGGGAATGCGCGCCGCCACAAAATGGGTCTGGATCTTCATCGCTGCGGCTTTCGTTGGCGGCTTCCTGCTCATGGACACCTCGGGTTTAATCGGCCGTTCGGCCGTCACCCCTACGACTCCCGTCGCCACGGTCAACGGCGAGGAGATACTCGCGACGCGGTGGTACACGCTCATCCAGCAGCTCGAAACCGAGGAGACGCAGTCGAGCGGACGCACGCTAACGCTCGAGGAGCGCGAGCGACTCGCTGATCAGGCGTACGAGCAGCTGGTCGGAGAAGTGCTGCTTCGCCAGGAATATCGCCGACGCGGCATCAAGGTCACGAACGCTGAGATCGAGAACGCTGCCCGGTACAGCCCGCCGCCGCAGCTGATGCAGAGTCCCGAGCTCCAGACGGAAGGCCAGTTCGATCCAGTGAAGTACCAGCGCTTCCTCGCAAGCCCGCTCGCGCGGCAGCAGGGCGTGCTGCTTCAGCTCGAGCAGTACTACCGGAGCGAGATTCCCAAGCAGAAGCTTTTCGAGCAGGTGCTCGGGGACGTTTACGTCACCGACGCGCGGCTGTGGACCTTCTGGCGCGACACGCACGACTCGGCGCAGGTGACCTTCGTGAAATTCGCGCCTGAAACGGTGGCAGATTCGCGGGTCACCGTGACCGATGCGGAAATCCGCGCGTTCTTCGACAAGCATCGTGACGAATTCGACCGCCCCACGCGCGCGGTCGTTTCGGTGATGACGATCCCGAGGATTATCACCGCCGCGGACAGCGCCGCGGCTCGCGCGAAGGCCGTCGCCATCAAGCGCGAGATCGAGACGGGCGTGCGAACGTTCGAAGACGCTGCCCGGGCCGAGTCGGCCGACACGGTTTCCGGCTCCGATGGCGGGAATCTTGGCCGCGGCGGCCGCGACCGGTTCGTCGCGGACTTCGAGACCGCGGCCTACGGGCTCGCGCCGGGCCGCATCTCCGACCCCGTGCTCACGCCCTTCGGCTATCACCTGATCAAGGTGGACTCCCGCAATGGCGACACCCTCTCGCTGCGCCACATTCTGCTCAACATCGCGCAGAGAGAAGAGTCGGCGGTGCTGACGGACCGCCGGGCTGATTCGCTGGCGCGCATCGCCGCGACCGCGGACGATCCTGCCAAGTTCGACGAGGCGTCGCGCACACTGAGAATTCCCGTCACGAGAGGCGTCGCGCTCGAAGGCGAGCCGCTGACGATCGGCGGACAGTACATCCCCAGCGTCGGCGCCTGGGCCACGGGCGGCGCCGAGCAAGGCGACATCAGCGACCTGTTCGACTGGGACGAGGGGTACGCCATTGCCCGCATCGATTCACTCATCGAGGGCGGCGTGCCAAAGCTCGACGCGGTCAAGGAAGATGTCCGCGCCCGGATCGCCCGCGGGAAGAAGCTCGACATCCTCGCGGCCGAAGGGCGTGCTTTCGCTGGAGCTGCGGCTTCGAGCTCGCTCGAGCAGGCCGCTGCTGCGCGCAATCTGTCAGTCACCCGGACGGACGTGTTCACACGCACGACGCCCGCCCAGGGACTCGGCCGTCTGAACGAGGCGATCGGGGCCGCGTTCGTGCTGCCGGTGGGCGCGGTCAGCGCGCCGGTCCGGACCGAGGACGCCGTGTTCGTGCTGCGCGTGGATCGGCGCACGCAGGCGGATCGCGCGGAATTCGAGAGGCAGAAGGTTGCGCTGCGCGAGCAGCAGACCAATGCCTATCGCCAGCAGCGGCTGCAGGAATTCATCGCGAACCTGCGCGACGTCGCGGACATCGACGACAACCGCCGCAACATCGCGCGCGCCCAGGCCCAGGCCGCCAATCTCCCCGCCGTCCCCCTCACGCCCTAGCTCGCGCGTGCGACGTTAGCCGGCCGGGATCTCCGACAAGCCCGGCGCAGCATGGTCGCGCTAGGTGCGAGCCTGTGCAGGAGATCCTCTGCGCGCCCTACGCGCGCAAACAACAACGACGCGCGCTAAGACGGGCGCTTCGAGGACCCCTGCACAGGCTCGCACCACATGCATTATGGTCGGGCTGGGCGGGCCGGGGCTCCCGTAAGGCCCCGTCTTAGCGAGCGCAGTTTGCGAGCGTAGGGGCCGACGGGAGTCCCGCGCCCGTCCAGCCCGACCGGGCGCGCGACAGCGCGCCCGAGCGGTTCGGACTAGATGAGCCGTTTGGGCTCGGACGAAGACGCGTCGCGGTCGCGAGATTCGGTCGCGCGGCGGGCCTCGAGCTCGGCCTCAGTCAGGCGCGGCTTGTCGTTCATCCCGTCCTGCACGTCGCGCGTGGCGTCGTTGATGTTCTTCTTGAACTCGCGGATTCCCTTGCCCATCGAGCCCGCGATCTCGGGGATCCTCTTCGCCCCGAACAGCAGCAGGACGATGAGCATGATCAACAGGATCTCTGGCATGCCTAAGTTGCCGAACATTTAACCCCCTAGAAAAGCGAGCGCGCGATGAGGTACGCGATCAGCACCCCGACGAGACTCAGCAGAGACACGTCGAGGGCGACCGGCCCGAGCGCGAACTTCAGAATAATCAGGTCTAACGTTATCGGTCCGAACGACGGAGTCACACCCGTCGTGAAAAACTCCTTTGCCGCGCCCGCCGGCAGAAAGATGCGCGCGGCCTGCGTCAGCGCACCCCCGACGATGAACCCGATCGCGAGCGTGATTCCGTAGAAGCCGGGGCGCTTGCTCGACTGCCCTCGCGGCGCCATCAGGAGTGCCGCTCCATCACGTACGCAATCGCGCTTCTAAGCGCGCTCGTCGCCTCGCTTGCCGGGAGCCGGTCAAGGGCTTCCTCGGCCTCCGCCACATATTCGTCGCCCCGCGCTCGCGCGTATTCCAATCCACCCTCCTCAGACACGATTTCCACGATCCTCGCGACCGCGGCATCCTCCGGCTCGGACGCGGCGAAAAAGGAATCCACCTCCGCCCGCGCCGGCGCGCCCATCGT
The DNA here is from genome assembly GCA_035527035.1 of Gemmatimonadaceae bacterium. GTDB lineage: Bacteria > Gemmatimonadota > Gemmatimonadetes > Gemmatimonadales > Gemmatimonadaceae > JACDCY01. Next base: position 47,835 of record DATLBG010000129.1, read on the forward strand.
GCGCAGCGCCGCGATCAGCGGCAGCGTCACTTTGTGCTCGCGCAGATCCAGCCCTGTCGGCTTGCCCGTCGTCTCCTTCTCCGCGGTGTAGTCAAGCAAGTCGTCCGCGATCTGGAACGCCATGCCCATCGCCTCGCCGAATCGCGCCAGCGCCGCCCGATGCCCGCTCGCGCCGCACAGCGCGCCCACCTCGCATGCGGCAGACATCAGCGAGGCAGTCTTCGCGCGAATGAGAAGATTGTAGTCTTCCTCTGAAAATGCGAGCGGATCGTTCAACGCGAGCTGCCGCATTTCGCCCAGCGTCATCTCGTTCGACGCTTTGGCGAGCACGCCCAGCGATTCCAGATCGCGCAAACGGACGAGCTCAAGCAGCGCCCGGGAATACAGGAAGTCCCCCATGATCACCGAGATCTGGTGGCTGAACAACGCGTTGACCGTAGGCATGCCGCGCCGCAGCACCGAGTGATCCACCGAATCATCGTGGACGAGAGTGGCGAGATGTATCAGCTCGACTACGGCGCCGAGCGTCGCCGCGCGGGACGTCGGAGACTCGTCCACCTGGCTCGCGAGCAGCACCAGCGTCGGACGGAACATCTTCCCCTTCATGCCGAGCAGATGGCGACTCACCTCGCCGATCAACGGCGTGTCGGTGACGACGATTCTCACCATCTCTTCGGACACCTGATCCAGCCCGGCTCGGACCGGCATCTGGATCCTCGCGAGCGGCGGCGTGAGGGGCGACCGCGGCCGTGCGGTCGCCGTCATTTAGCCGCCTGCGTGACCGCGGTCAGCCGCTCCGCCACATCGCGAAAGCCGATGTCCACAGCGAAAACACGGTGGTAGTACGCGGCCGCATCCTGCGATTTGCCGAGCGCTTCAGCGCATACGCCGAGCAGGTACAGGACCCCCGAGAGCTTGTCGTCGTCGAGACCGGGCTCGTTCAGCGCGCGCGTGAGCACCGTGCTCGCTACCTCGTACTGCTTCTTCTCCACGAAGCACATTCCAAGGGCTTCGTACGTGGCAGCTTTGTGCTTCGTTCCGCGCAGCGCCTTCTGGAATTCGCCGATTGCCTCATCCACGAGTCCCATTTCCTTGAACGCGATTCCGAGATCGTAGTGCGCGGCTGAATCGTTCTCGTCGATGTTCGCGGCCACGCCTTCCTTGAAGCGCTGGAGCATCTCGCCGAAATCCGCCTGCTCGTCGATCGGGGGCGGAACGATGCCCTCGGCGATCATGCGGGTCGTCTTGGGCGCCTCTTCGGCGCGCAGCCAATCGCCCAGGTCGAGAAAATCGTCGTCGCCGCCAGGCGCGGGCGGCGCAGCCGGTTTTTCGGCGGGAGCCGCTGTCGGCATGAGGCCTGGAGGCGCCTCGGCCGGGACCGGCGCCGTCTCGGGCGCCGGCTCGAAAACCGGCTCCGCGGAGCGAGCTGCGGCGGACACAGGCGATGGCTGCGGCGGCTCGACCAGCGCGGTCGGCTCGATGTCGAGAGGAGGAGCAACCACTTCCTCCGCACCAGCGGCTTCCGGCGCCTCGGAGAACCAGTCGTCATCGGAGGCGTCACCGTCGGTGCTCGTGTCGATCAACGGCAGATCCGCCAGCGCGCGCGCAGCCGCCTGGCGCTCTTTCGCTTCGTCGGCCGGCGGCGGCAGCTCGATCGCGGCGAACTCGAGAGGAGTCAGGGGCCGGTCCTTCTTGGCCGGCTTCTGCTCGGCAAGCGAGGTCAGCTCCAGCCCGTCCACCGGCGCCGCTTCGGCCGGCGCGGCTTCGGCTTCGGCGTTCACGTCGAGGAACACGAGCTCGTTCGTGCGGCGCCGCGTCGAGCCCGTGGAGCGCCTCGGCTCGGCCTGCGGGTTCAGCGCGCGCAGCCGCTCGATCGTAGCCGCCGCCTCGTCGTGGCGGCCCTCCGCGTCCAGCTGCTCGTGCAGCACCTGCAGCTGCTCGAAGGCCTCGGTCTTTCTGCCGGCGCGGGTGAGCTGCTCCGCGAGCATGAGCCTGACGTCGTCCTGGCTCGGGCACAGATCGGCGAATTCCTTCAGCGCGTGAAACGCCTCGTCCATCCGGCCGACCTTCTGCATCCGGCCGGCGTACTCCAGAAAGTTCTGCTTCGCGTCGCTGTTGAAGCCCTTCTGCGCGCTGATCTTCCCGAGCTTGTAGTACACGGATGCGCGGTTCGGCGCGTGGCGCAGGATCTTGTTGCAGAGGGCGATGGCGTTGTTGAAGAAGCCGCCCTCGGCGTACAGGTCCACCGCTCTTTCGTACAGCGTGACGGCCCGCTCCATGTTGCCGAGCCGCAGATACAGGTCGCCGGCGCGGTTGTACAGCGGGATGTCGGCTTCCTGCTCCTCGCCCGCTATCTCGTCGAGTATCTGCTCGTAAACGGCGAGCGCGCGATCATGCTGGCGCTTCGCTTCGAACTCGGCTGCTTTTTTCTTAAGTCGTGAGGCGTCAGCCATTTGCAGCGGGAGAGCGGGAGCGGGAAAGGAAAGGGCGTCCGGCCACAGCCGCGCTGGCGTTCATGAGGGCGCCACGGTCTTAACCTAGCCCTGGCTCATAGGGGTGACAAGTTTCGCCACGCGCCCACGACCCACGACAGCGACGATCTCCGTACCAATAGGGCAACTCCCTGAAATCGTCGGCCTCGAACAGCGCGAGGTCAGCGAGGAACCCCTGGGCGATCTGTCCGGTCTCCGCCGCCAGGCCAAGCGCCGCAGCGCCGTTGACGGTCGCGGCGATAAAGACCTCGGCCGCGCTCATCCGCAGCTGGCTCACGCCGAGCGTGAGCATCAGCGGAAAATTGACGGTCGGCGATGATCCCGGGTTGAAGTCGGTCGCGAGCGCCACCGCCGCGCCCGCGTCGATAAGCGCCCGCGCAGGCGCCTGCGTGGCCTTTCCGAGGAAAAACATGGTGCCGGGCAGAAGAGTGGCGACGGTCCCGCTGGCAGCGATCGCCGTTATCCCCGCTTCGGAGATCGCGCCCAGGTGATCGGCGGACGTCGCGCCCAGCTCGGCGGCCAGCTCGGCCCCGCCGGAGTACTCGAGCTCGTCGGCGTGGAGCTTGATGCCGAGCTTCGCCTGCTTCGCGGCCGAGAGGATCGCTCGCGATTCGTCCTTCGAAAAGACGCCCGGCTCGCAGAAAATATCGGCGAATTTCGCCAGACCGGAGTCGGCTACCGCCCGGAGCATCCCGCCAGCAACCAGGTCGAGATACTCCGCGCGCCCCGACTCGCGCTCGCGATGCTCCAGAGGGACTTCGTGAGCGCCCATCCAGGTCGGCACGACGCGCACCGGCAGCTTCGCGGCGAGCCGCTCGATCACACGCAGAGACTTGAGCTCTTCCTCCACGGAGAGGCCGTATCCGGACTTGATCTCCAGCGTCGTGGTTCCGTACGAGGCGAGCTTGCGCACGCGGGGCACCGACAGCTTGAACAGCTCGTCCTCGCTCCGGCTTCTGAGATCTCGCACGGAGGAATGGATGCCTCCGCCGCGGCGCGCGATCTCCATGTAGCCGACGCCGCCGGCGCGAAGCTCGTGTTCGTCGGACCGGGGGCGGCCGAAGACAGCGTGAGTGTGAGAGTCCACGAGCCCGGGCGTCAGAATGCAGCCTTTGCAGTCCACCTCGGTCGCGTCGGGATGCGCCTTCGACAGCAGCCTTGCTTCCCCGATCGTGGAGATCCGCCCCCCGCTCACCAGCACTGCAACGCCGCTAAGCACCTGCGCATTACCCATTTCCGCGCCGCGGCGCGCCCGCGGCGGACCCGCGCACGTGACGACCTGCGTCGCGTTGACGAAAAGCCGCTTCATGCGCGCCTCACGCCATTACGTCGCGCACGCGGGACAGCCGCATCGGCGCCTCCGCCTCGCCGCGACAGGCGTAGAAGCAGGCGTTGCACGCTACGGGCTCGTATTTCGTGAACTCCTTCCAGTGGAAGTCCGGCGGGAAGTCGGGGCATCGCTTCACGTGTCCCGTGGGATCGACATGAATCGTGCGGATACCGGACCGGCAGGGTTCGGTGAGCTCTCCGCGAGCGTAGCGCGGAATCGTTTCGAGATAATGGTCGGAGTTCGTGATCACCCCGCGGTGGTCGCGCTTGAACGCGAGCAGCTCGGCGGTGACCTCCTCCAGCTCCAGCACGCGGTCGCCGTCCACCAGGTGCATCCGGTTGCCGTTCTTGGAGTCGGTGTACAGGCTGAAGTTCACGCCGCATCCCAGCTGCTGCGCGCGGCGCACGATGGGCAGGAGCTGGTCGAGGTTGTCGCTCTTGATCACGGTATTGAAGCGGATGTTGTCCACTCCCTGCTCGCGAATCCCGTCAAGCGACCCGAAAATTCGCGCGACGAGGCCGGGGATTCCGCGGGCTTCGTCGTGCCTCTCGTCGAGATAGTCGAGAGAGATGTTGAACTGGTTGATCCCCGCGTCCCATAGCGACTTCGCGCGGTGCGGCGTGAGCATGCCCCCGTGCGTGATGAGCGTGATGTACTTGAGATGAACCGCGTCCGCCACGCCGTGGACGAGCTCCTCCAGATCCTTGCGCAGCGTAGGCTCGCCGCCGGTGAAGGTGATCACCATCGGGTTGAAGTAGCGGGCAGCGTCCGCGAAGCTCTTCAGCTCTTCCGCCTTCGCGGTCGGAGAGGTCTTCCAGTAATCACAGAAGCCGCACCGCGCGTTGCAGCGCATGGTGACTTCGAAATGGACCAGTACCGGCCGCCGCCGCACCGTCAGGTAGGCGTATTTGGCGAGAAAGAGCGGGACGTGCCAGGGCTTGAATCGCGCGGAGAGCATTGGTTTCTGCCTATTTGCGTGCGAGCCGGTTGGTGGGGCTTCCCGGCTCGTCCAGCATTGGGAGCCGAATGCCATGCTCGTTCGCGGTCTGAACGGCGGCTTCGTAACCAGCGTCAGCGTGACGGGCCACGCCGATCCCGGGATCGTTCGTGAGCACGCGCTCGAGGCGCACGCGCATCTCGGGCGTCCCGTCGGCGACGATCACCTGCCCCGCGTGCAGCGAGTTGCCGATGCCCACGCCGCCGCCGTGATGGAACGATACCCACGAGGCCCCGCCGGCTACGTTCAACAGTGCGTTGAGAATGGGCCAGTCCGCTACTGCGTCGCTGCCGTCCTTCATGGCCTCGGTCTCCCTGAATGGAGACGCGACGCTCCCCGTATCCAGATGGTCGCGCCCGATAACGATCGGAGCGCTCAGCTCACCGGATGCGACCAGGTCGTTGAGCGCGACCCCGAAACGAGCGCGCTCCCCCTGGCCCAGCCAGCAGATGCGCGCAGGCAGTCCCTGAAAGTGAACTCTCTCCCGCGCGATCGTGATCCACCTGCGGAGATGCTCGTCGTTCGGGAACAGCTCGAGCACCAGATCGTCGGTGCGCGCGATGTCGCGGCAGTCGCCGGACAGCGCCACCCAGCGGAAGGGGCCTTTCCCCTCGCAGAACAGCGGTCTCACGTACTCCGGCACAAATCCGGGGAACGCAAACGCATCCTCGACGCCGGCATCGAGCGCCACCGTGCGGATGTTGTTCCCGTAATCGAACGTGACAGCGCCGCGCCTCTGCATCTCGAGCATCGCGCGCACGTGGTTCACGATGGACGCGGTGGCCTTGGCCACATACGCGTGCGGATCTCTCTCGCGCAGCGCGCGCGCTTCGGCGAGCGACACGCCGGCCGGCACGTAGCCGTTGAGCGTATCGTGGGCGCTCGTCTGATCGGTGACAACGTCGGGAATCGCGTTGAGCCGCACCAGTTCCGGCACCACTTCGGCCGCGTTGCCGACGAGGCCTACGGACAGGGCTTTTCCGCCGCGGCGCGCCCGATCCAGAAGCTCCATCGCCTCGGCGAGCGACGTCGCCTTCAAATCGCAGTAGCCTGTCCCGATGCGCTTGTCGATGCGACTCTCATCAACTTCGACGCACAGGATCGCGGCGCCCTGCATCGTCGCAGCGAGCGGCTGCGCGCCGCCCATTCCGCCGAGCCCGGCGGTGAGGATGAGCTTGCCGGCCAGCGAGCCCCCGAAGTGCTTGCGTGCAACGGCGCCGAATGTCTCGTAAGTGCCCTGCAGAATCCCCTGCGTGCCGATGTATATCCACGACCCGGCGGTCATCTGGCCGTACATCATGAGGCCGGCGCGCTCCAGCTCGCGGAAATGCTCCCACGTGGCCCAACGGCCGACGAGGTTGCTGTTCGCTATGAGCACACGCGGCGCTGCAGCGTGCGTGCGGAACACTCCGACGGGCTTACCGCTCTGCACCAGCAGCGTCTCGTCGTTCTCGAGCGCGCGCAGCGATTGCACGATCGCGTCGAAGCATTCCCAATTGCGGGCCGCCTTGCCGATGCCCCCGTAAACCACCAGTTCCTCGGGCCGCTCGGCGACGTCGGGATCGAGATTGTTCATCAGCATCCGCAGCGCCGCCTCCTGCTCCCAGCCTTTGCAGGAGATCTCGCTGCCGCGCGGCGCGCGCACCACACGCGCGCCGGCGCCCGCCACCCGCGAGTCCGCCAGCGACGGCGGGGCGACCGTCATGCCGCGCGCTCCGGCGCGAAATCTCCTTTGGCGACCGCTCGCGCGATCTTCGCGATGTCCCCGCTCAGCACGCGGTCGTCGGAGAGATGCGGGACCATCGCGCGCACTCGGGCATGCGCGGCGCGTAGCGACGTACCCGTGCTGAGCGGAGCCCGGAAATCCAGCCCCTGCGCCGCGCACATCAGCTCGATCGCGAGGATGTGCGTAAGGTTCTGCGCGACCCGCCGTGCCTTCCACGCCGCGCCCATCGCCATCGGCACGACGTCCTCCTTGCTGCCGTCAGTGGGAATCGTGTCCACGCTCGCTGGATGCGACAGCACCTTGCACTCGCTCGCGACGGAGGCCGCGGTGACCTGCGCCATCATCATCCCCGAGTGCAGTCCCGCGTTCTCGGTCAGGAAGGGCGGCAGCCCCTGATTCATGTCCGGGTGCACCAGCCGGTCTATCCGCCTCTCGGAGATCGTCGCGAGGTTGGTGAGGGCGACGGCGAGAAAATCGAGCGCCATCGCGACGGACTGGCCGTGGAAGTTACCGCCGCTCAGCAGCTCGCCGTTCTCGAACACGAGTGGGTTGTCCGTCGCCGCGTTGATCTCCCGGGACACGACCCCTTCGATCCACCGCAGCGCGTCGAGCGCCGGTCCATGCACCTGCGGCATGCAGCGCAAAGCGTACGCATCCTGGACGCGGGGGTCGCCCTGGCGGTGCGACTCCCTGATCTCGCTCCCTTCCAGCAGCGAGCGCAACAGCGCGGCGGATTCCCTCTGGCCCTCCTGGCCGCGCGCGTCGTGAATTCGCGCGTCGAACGCGACCGGAGTGCCGAGAAGCGCGTCAAGCGACATCGCGCCGGCTACGTGCGCCGTCTCCCACAGGATCCGCGCGTCGTACACCAGCAACGCCGCGACCGCGGTGTGGGCCTGCGTGCCGTTGATGAGCGTGATCCCTTCCTTCGCCTGCAGCTTGAGCGGCGCGAGTTTCACCTCGCGAAGGACTTCCGCCGCCGCGCGCTCTTGCCCGTTGAGGAACAGCGTCCCCTCTCCGATCATCGCGAGCGCGAGATGCGCCAGCGGCGCCAGGTCTCCGCTCGCTCCCGCGCTGCCCTGCTCCGGGACGGGCGGATGCACCCCGGCGTTGAGCATCCCGCACAGCAGCTCGGGGAGATCGGCTCGAGCGCCGGAAAAACCCTTCGCGATCACATTGGCGCGAAGCAGCATCATCGCCCGAACTTCCCGCTCGGGGAGCAGCGGTCCGACGCCGGACACGTGGCTGCGGACGAGGTTTACCTGCAGCTCCTCCAGCTTCCCCGCATCGATCGCCACGTCCGCCAGCTTGCCGAACCCGGTGGTGACGCCGTACACCACTTCGCCGCCCGCCGCGGCCTGCTCCACGACTGCCCGGGTGCGAGCCATGCGCTCTTTCGCTGTGGACGAAAGCTCGACGCGCTCGCGCCCTACGGCGACGCCGTACACGTCCTCGATCGTGAGCGAGTTACCGTCGAGAGCGACCGTCACCGCTGCGGTGTCGTCCGGCGGTACGTCTGCTTGTCGTAATCGAACTTCAGGTCAGGCTGAGCCTTGAGCGCGATGAAGAAGCTGAACGCAAAGTTGCCGTTCGGCGCCTTGGTGAAGGCGAACGTCGATCGCCAGTCGTGCAGGTCGCGCTGCAGGCTCACCGTGTGGCTCGCGAACGCCTTCGCCTGGAAGTCATAGTTCGTTCCCCAGCTCGCGGACCACGTCGGGGTGATGTTGAAGTTCATCTGCGACTGAATAGTCTCGCGCGACGGCATCCGCACGAACGGCGCGCCGATCACCGGCTCGAACGGACTGGCGTTCACCGGATTCGCCTGTTGCTCGATCAGGCATTGGTTGTAAGTGATGGGATTGATCTCATAGATGCGGCAGTTCACGGCGGGATCGAAGTCGATGACGTTGCCCCCTACCGGAGGACGCTGCCGCTGCGAGCTGAAGGTGAAGTTGGCCTGGAAGCCCTGGGTGGGCGCCATCCCGTACATGCGGTCGCGCGCCGCGACGCCGGCCACGGGTGTGGAGCCGGCCCGCTGCGACAAAGCGTCGTCCCCCGTCCGCTCGATTCGCTCGACCTGCGGCGAGCGCTGCGGGACAGCGCGACCGAAAAGCCGGGAGAAGGCCGCGAAAATTCCAGACTGCTGATTCAGGGTGAACGACGCGCTGAGGCTCTCGCGGTACGGCTTGAACACGGCCGTGTCGCTCAGAAGCACGCCCTGAAAGAGCGAATAATCCGCGGTGAGACTGAAGCCTGGAAGGAGGTCCGAAGCGACGTCATATGACAGACGCTCCGTGGCGAAGCCTGAGCGCCCGGTCGCGCGCGCCCGCTCGAAGTCATACGCCAAGGGCGAGAAATTGATCGACAACAGACGGATCTTTCTGTCCACGCCGTCGGACCTGTTGCCGCCGGTGGCGCTGTCCGGCTTCGCCCGCAGCTTGGCTTCGAAATTCTGCGAGATCTGCAGCTGTATCTGGTTTTGCGCCAGCCCGCCGTTGTAGACGAACCGCGAGCTGTTTGTGGCCGCGAGAAAATCGTCGTTCACTCTCGTGGCCGGCGCGTAGCTGTACGTCAGGCGCGGCGAGATGGAGTGGCGCAACCGCTCGATCGGGCCCAGGCCGGGGAAAAGCCCGAAGAACGTGGGCGATATTCCCACCCCGTAAATCGCGCGCTTCGACTGACGGACGAACCGTCCCCCGGAGAACTGCGTGCGCACCATGTACGGCCCGGGATCCACGTTGGTGAACGAGATCTGCGGCGAGACATTCCATGTTCCGACGAGAAGCCCCGGGAGGCCTATGCTGGTCTCCCAGTCGAGGTCGGTGCGGTAGGTTCTTGAGAAGACGCGACTCGTGTACACGCCGCTGTCGGTCTGGCTCGCCATCTGCACCGTGACGGGAAAATTCTCGTCCTTGTCCGTGGTGCTGAACGAGTTGTTCCAGGTGAAGCCGAAGATCTTGACCGGCGTGCTGAAAGTGGCCGTCGTCTGCCGCCGGTCGCCGCTCACCTGCACGCTGTCGAGGCCACCGGCGCGGGGGATGTATCGGAATGAGGTGGTGCCTGGCTGATCCAGGTTGAAGTTCTGGTCGTTGATGAGGGACAGCGACGGCGTCCATTCCAGCCAGCGCGCCAGCGCCAGCGTCGGCGTCGAGATATTGAAGTTCGGGAACTGCTGATCCACCTGGTCGCGGCCGGGGTACTGTCGGCGGTTGCCTCCTATGGTGAGCGAGGCCGGGCCCAGCTTCTGCGCGTAATTCGCCTGCGACGAGATGGTCGCCATCACCTGCCGGGGATCGAACGCGTTGGTCCGCTGGATGAAAGTGTTAGTGACGTAATTGAGATTGAAGCTCAGCTTGCGCGTCTGGGAGAAATCCTGCAGGTGCGCCCAGGACAGGGCCGTATTCGTATTGCCGGTCTTCTGCCGGTCGTGCGACGCCGCGAACCTGCCGGTCATGAACCGGCTGAGCCACCGATACTGGAACTCGCCGTTGTATTTGATCCAGCCCGGATCTCCCTCCGTGGGCCGCGCGCCGCTGCGCCAGTCGAGCCAGAGCCGCGCGTCGTTGTAGTCGCTGAGCGCGAAATAGTAGCCGACGTTGTCCACGTGCCGGCGATACTGAGGACTGTTGCGGAATATCTCGCTGACCCCGAAGCGCGGCGTCAGTATCCCGCTGCGCCGGCCCGAGCGAATGTCCTGGAACATGAACGGCAGCCAAAGCACCGGCACCTCCCCGATGTACAGGACCGCCGGCCGCGCGACCAGAAAGGTCTTCGACACCATCTTGATCTTGCCGGCGCGGAAGAAGTAGTGCGGCACCGAATCGTCGCAGGTCGTGAAGTCGCCCTGCCGCACGAAGAACGTGGTGGGCTGACGTCCCGTCGTGTCGGACACGAAGGCGGCCTCGACGCCCGACACGAACCACCGCTCGCCGCTCTCCACCGCCGTGCTGATGTTCGTCACGCTGCCGCGCTGTGTGGCGATGTTGTATGTGAGTGAGCCTCGCGAGACGACGTCCTCCGCGTTCTGCGACGGATCGCGGAGGATGTTCGTATCGCCGCGCACCACGACGAGCTTAGTCACGTCGCTGTACAGGATGGTGTCGCCGATCACCAGCGTGGCGCCGCGTCCCACCGCGGCGGGGTCTCCGGTGAGGTCGAGCGTTCGCACCTTCGCGTCGAACACCACCCGATCTCCCTGGTACCGCGTCGCGGTGTATCCGCGCCGCTCCAGCAGCCCGCGCATCACCGAATCCGCCTCGGCCCACTTCACGAGCTCGCGCCGCGTCGAATCGCGCGCGGCGGAGTCGCGCGGCGAAGCATCGGGACGGGCCTGAATGCCCTGCGCGCCCGCGCCCGTGGCGAAAGCAACGAAAGCGGCGCCGCAGCCGAGCAGCAGGCGCGCCGTCACGCCGGCACTCCCGCGCGCTCCTGCTCGGCGCGCTCACGCGCATCCTCACGCTCCGCGCGCTTCCGCTTCCGTCGATGCAAGCCCTTCGACATGAGCACGCTCAGCTCATACAGGAAATACAGCGGCACGGCGAGAGCGACGAGCGAGGTCGGGTCCGAGCCCGGGGTCACGAACGCCGAGACAACGAGCACCGCGACGGCCGCATGGCGGCGAAACTTCACCAGCATCTCCGGAGTCACGATACCCAGCGCCGTGAGAGCGAGAATGGCGATCGGAAGCTCGAAGGCTGCCCCGAACATCAGCGACATGCTCACGGCGAAGCCGAAATAATCGCCCGCGGTGATCATCGGCGTCAGCGAGCCTGTCTGCAGCCCGAGCAGAAACTTCATCGTCAGCGGCAGCACGACGAAGAACGACAGCGCCACCCCCGCAAGAAAGAGCACGAGCATGCCAGCGAGCACGGGAATCACCATCTTTTTTTCGTGCGGCAGCATCGCGGGGGCGATGAACAGCCAGATCTGGTAGGCGATCACCGGGGACGCGAGGATCGCGCCGAGCACGATCGCCATGTCGATCAATATCCCGAAAACGTCTCCCGGGTGCGTATAAACCAGAGTCTTTCCGCCGAGGTACGGACGGATGGGGCGCTGAAGAAACCCGATGACGTCGAAGTTCGTTACGACTGCGAAGGCGATTATCACGCCCGCGATGAAGGCCGCTCCCGCCCGCAGTAATCGCTGCCGCAGCTCCTCGAGATGGTCGAGGAACGGCATCTCGGCGGCGGGCGACTTCCGGGCCATCTCGCTAGTGCCGCGCTACTGCAGGTCGCGCAGTCTGTCGCGCGCCAGAGCCGCCTCGTCGGAGCGCGGAAACTTGGTGATCACTTCGTTGTACAGTTGCCGCGCCTCGCGCGTCCGCCTCGCGCCTTCCGCGGCTACGGCGCGCTTGTACGTCGCCGTGGCTGCGCGCGCCGAGCGCGGGTACGCCGCAGCTACCCGCGCGTAGGCGGCGTCGGCGGCCTGCGCGTTCCCCTCCGCGGCATGAGTCTCCCCGATATAGAACTGGGCCTCGGCGGCGACGTCCGATGTCGGATATCTGGCGAGCAGGTCCTCGAAGGCGGTTCGCGCCGCCGCGGTACTCCCACGGAGCAGCTGGTCCCGGCCCAGCTGGTACAGCTCGTTGGGACCCGGCACGACGGGCGCTGCACCGGCGGCCGGGGCCGGCGGCGTTCGCGATTCGACCGCGGCTCGCAGCTCCTGCATCCGCGTCTGGCTCTGCCCGGCGAGCTCCTGGAGCCGGCGGGTGTCGTCTTCAATGGCCGACAGGCGGCCCTGCACGTCGGAGCGCAGGCGCGTCAGCCGCGTCGCCACGGCGCTCACCGAGTCCGTTGTCGCCTGCATCGATCGCATGAGGCGCTGGATCTCCAGGCGACGCGCCGAGTCGGCCTGCGCGGCTTCCGCGCGGACCAGCACGATGTCCTGCTGCAGCACGGTGAGGTCGCTCCTCGTAGCCATGCATCCGGCGAGGGCGATCGGCAGCGCGGCGGAGAGAATAAAAACGCGTCGCATGTCAGTCCTGCGTGTTGGTGGCATTCTGATCGCTGGAAAGAGTTGGAGCGAGATGCGGAGACCAGTCAGCGAGCCGCGCGCCCGCGGCGTGCGTCAGCTGGCGGAGGCGGCCCGACTCGGTATCGATTACCCAAAGTTGCTTCACACCACTCCGGCTCGACGTGAATACGAGATGTCTCCCGTCCGGCGCCCACGACGGATCTTCGTTCACCCCTTCGCTCGTCAGCTGCTTCACCGCCCTGTCGCGGAGATTCAGCACCATGATCTGGAAACCGCGGGCGGTCGCCTGGTACGCGATCAGCCGGCCGTCGGGCGACCACGCGGGGCTCGCGCGGTAGCTCGTACCGCCGTACGTGAACTCCGTCAGCAGCTGGACGTTCGTGCCGTCCGAGTCCGAAATATATACCTCCGGCTGCCCTGCTCTTCCGGACATGAAGGCGATCCTGCGCCCATCGGGACTGAACGATGGCGACGTGTTGTCCGTCCCCCGCCCGACCGTCACCCGGCGAGCCGATGCCAGGTTGGAGAGCGACGCGGAAACGATCTCCGTTCCCCCCTCGCGCGTCGTGGCCCAAACGATCTGCCGGCCGTCCGGGGAGAACGCCGGGGTGATGTTCAGCCCCTCGGGAGTGGCGCGCACGATTTGCGTCGCGCCTGACGGTAGCTCGCGCAGCTCTATGTGCGTGCCCGCGGATCCATACCGGCTGTAGGCGATGGTCCTGCCGTTGGGATGCCACGCGGGCGACAGGGTCAGTGCGCCGCGCGTGATCTGGCGCTGATTCGCCCCGTCGCTGTCCACGATCCACACATCACCTCCGCGGACGAACAGCAATCGCGAGCGGGACATGCCTCTCGTGCCGGTGATCCACCGCTCGATCTCGTCCGCCATCCCGTGAATCTCCATCCGCCAATCGCCCGCGGAGCGCGGCGAACCGATCGCAAAGTCATCGGTCCGAAGCACCGCCCGCCGGGTGACGTCGTGCACCTCCGCGCGATAGCCGGCGGCTGATGGCACGATGCGCACGATGGCCGCGGCGCCGAGCCGCGCGAAGAGGGCATAGTTGAACCGCCGGCCCGCGGCCGGCGTCAGACCCCGCAGCGCGACGCTGTCGAGTGCGATGACCGTCACCCGGTCGCCGAAATCGAGGTCGCGTTGCACGATCGCGCGAACCGAATCGCCGGGAAGCGGCTCCACCGGCATCACGATGACGCCGGGCTTGACGCCGGCGCCGTAGCTGAGCCCGATGCGCACGCCGCGCGGAGTCTCTTGAGCTCCGGCCGTCGCCGGAATCGCAACGACGAGCGCGACCACGGCGATCGCGCGGACGACGCGCATGATCATCGCAGCACCGCCGGATCGAAGCTGAACACCACCGGCAGCACGTCGTCGGGGAATCCCTCGGGCAGAGGGCCGAACGCGCGCGCAACTGCCGCGGCTTCGACGGCGCCCTGCGCCTCCAGATCGAAAGGATACGAGCCCGAACGGGTGATGAATCTCACGTTCGAGACGGATCCGTCGCGGTGAATCAAAAACATTACCTCCGCCTTCAATCGCGCATCGGGATTCGGCGGCTGGAAGCGGAGCGCGATCTGCCGCACGATGTTATTCAGGTACACCGGGTACGGGAATTCGATTCCCTCGGTCTGCACCGTCGCGACGTCGGTTCCCCTGCCGCCGATAGGTCCGCCGCCAGCCCGCGCGGCGGGCGCGCGCGGCTGGCTCGCCGCGGGCGCCGTCGGCGTGACGCGACGTGGCGCGCGCACAGGAGCGCGATCCGGCGATGGCATCTGCTGCACAGGCTGCTCGGCGGCCGGTCTGGGCGGCGCTGCCTGGGCGGGGCGCCCGGGCTCGGGCGTCACCTCGCCGATCGCGCGTGGTCCCGCGGGCGCGGCTACGATGTTGACGCGGTAGATCGGCGGGAGCGCCATCGGCGGGTCGCCCGCTCTCACGACGAACAGCGCGGCCAGCGCGGCTCCGTGCAACACTGCCGACGCGAGGAGCGGCCCCGTGAGTCGCGCCTCCCTCCCGCTCATGGCGTCAGGGACGCGGAGCCGGCACCCGCTCCGGCTCGGCGACGAGCCCGACGTCCCCCACACCAGCGGCGCGCATCACGCTCAACACGCGTACTACGCTCCCGTAGGGCACGCCTTCGTCTGCCCGCAGATAGATCCCCTGGCCGGCGCGCCCCTGCGCCAATGCGCGAAAGCTCGCGCGGAACTCCTCATAGCTCAGCTCCGAATCTTCGACGAAGATCGCGCCCGAGCGGTTCACGGTCACCGTCAGCCCGCTCTTCTGGTCCAGCGGGCGCGCCTCGGCGCGCGGCAGAGCGACGTCCACGCCGCCTTGCATCATGGGGGCGGTGATCATGAAGATGATCATGAGCAGCATCATCACGTCGATCAGACTCACGACGTTGATCTCGGCGTTGAGCGGCATCCGCTCCCTTCTCGACCGCCGCATCAGATCCGGCCTTCGTGCACCATGAGCGCGATGAGCTCCGAGCTGAACCCTTCGAACATCCCCTCGATCCGGTTGAGCCTGCTCGCGAAGATGTTGTATCCGAACACCGCGGGGATCGCGACGGCCAGCGCGAGCGCGGTGGCCACGAGCGCTTCCGCGATGCCCGGCGCGACCGCGCCGAGGTTGCCCGACCCCTCGCGAGCGAGCCCGAGAAACGCGCCGATGATTCCGATCACGGTTCCGAAGAGCCCGATGAGCGGACTCGCGGACCCGATCACCGCGAGGGCCGGGATGAATCTGCCGAGGCGGTCGCGCTCAGCGCCGGCCTGCGCCTCGAGCACCAGCCGCAGCGCCTCCACCTGCGAGACGCTGAGCCGCCCCGCGCGCTCGGCGGTCGGCGCGAGGCCCGGCGTCGTCTGCGCCAGGAACTGCATCGCGCGGTCGACCATCCGGGAGTATGAGTTGTCGCCGGTGCCACGCACGATACTGCCCGCTTCCTCCAGCGTGGTCACGCGCGAGAACTCCTCGGTAAACTCGCGACCGGCGGCTGTCACGCGGCGATACTCGCGCCACTTGAGAAACATGATGGCCCAGCTCGCGAGCGAGAGAGCCACCAGCAGAATGAGCACGGCTTTCGCCGCCGGAGAGGTGTGAAGCACCAGCTCCGTCAGCGAGGATGGAATGGCCTGCCCAATTTGTAGGATCACGATTTACCCGTTGCGCCGGTGAGACGATTGGATGCGAACCACTCGTACGTAATGGCGAGGCCTTCCGGCAGTTCAACCTTGGGCTCCCAACCCAACAAGTGATTTGCTTTGTCGATTGCTATATAAGAATCTTGCTGCTCACCCGGTCGCTTCGACGCAAACTCCAATGGCAGATCTGTGCCGGCGGCTCGTTGCAGGTGGGACGCCAGGTCCAGCACGCTCGTACCGATCGAGGTCCCGACGTTAAATGCTCGAGCGTCGAGACCAGCGTCATTCGGCAATGTTCCCGTCGCTCCGCGCCACACAGCATCCACTACATCTGACACGTATATATAGTCACGGGTTTGCATTCCATTCCCGAACACCGTCAGCGGCCGTCCGTCGAGAATCCGGTTGCAGAAGATCGACACGACACCCGCCTCCCCGGCGGGGTCCTGACGAGGTCCATACACGTTTCCGAAGCGCAGGACCGCCGCCTCCAAGCCGAAGAGCCTGTGGTAGTACGCGAGATAGTACTCGACCGTGAGCTTGGAGATCGCATAGGGCGACTCCGGTTCCTTCGGGCTGGTTTCGACGGTGGGTGGATGCGCCGACACGCCGTAGACCGCCCCGCCTGTGGAAGTAAATACCAACCGGGACGCGTGCTTCGACTTTCTAATCGCCTCAATGACGTTTAGCGTGCCCAAAATGTTCACCCCGGCATCGTATCGCGGATCTGCGACACTCTTGCGTACATCCATCTGCGCCGCGAGATGGGCCACCACATCGAATGAGCCCCCCTGCACAATTTCCGCAGCCTCAGGCGATCCAACGTCCAGGTTGTGGAGCACGGCGGAGCTCGGGACGTTCTCCCGCCGGCCGGACGAGAGGTTGTCGATGATCTCCACGCGATAGCCCGCGGAGGCAAATCGATCTGCGACGTGTGAGCCGATGAATCCGGCGCCGCCGGTGACTAATGCGCGTTTCATTTACTTGTCTACTCCGTCGATGCGTTATGGGCGCCGGCGACCCGGCGGCGGCCGCGAGGACTCTCCCTGCGGGAAGAGATACTGCGCCGCATCAAATAATCCGAGCCGCCGTCCGGACGAAGACAGGAATCACGCTGCCGTCCGCGACAACACTCGCGCCTAACATGGCCGGCGGTCCATTGAGAGCGCACGGACGGGTGCGCCAAGGGCACGCTTCCAGCGCCGCGGCGGCGGGGTCAGGAGATGGCACTAAAGTAGGCGACGTCAATCATCGTCGCCCCCAATCTACTCCACGGAGCGTCTTATCAGCTGCCTAGGGAACCCGCGCTGACAGGCGCGCGCGCATGCCGATCGAAATCGTCGGGAGCTCCTGGTCCACGACGATCGCGGTTGCCGCGTATGGAGTGACGCGAACCACCTGCGCCAGTGCCGCGGGCTCGGGTGGACGGGTTGTATCAGCCGCTCCGCGTCGGGTCTGGTCGATCAGCAGAAACCTGTCGCCCACGCGGGCCGCGCCGGGCGCGACGTCGAGAAAAACGTAGTGCTGGAGCGACGGGAGCACGGGATCGTTGTGCACCCACACGATGCGACCCTCCAGGACATCCAGTGACGGCAGCGGATCGCGGGCGCCGGTGGCGGTTTCCGCAGTGTAAACGAGCAGAGGCTGGCCGATCAGCACCGTGCCGAACTGTCTCACGATCCTCGCGGCGATGGGCCTGCCGGGCTGCGCCTCTACGACGCGAAGGATCGCGGTCGGGATGGCGAGTCGCGCGCTGTCCATGACGATCGGACCGAGCGAGAGCGACGTGAAACGCGAGCCGACGACCGTAGCGCCGGCGCCGGGCGGCGGAGTGATATACACGACGTCGTTGAGCTGAAAGCGGCGATCGCGGACGTTCATCGCGATGCCCGGACGCTCCGCGCTTCCGACGATCTCGCCCGCGAGCACGGGACCGTCAGCGCCCACCACGAACGGCGCGACGTCGATCTCCCCTGCGCGCACGCCCGCGATCCGGCCGCGCGGCTCGATCTCGAAGCGGGACCGGGCGCGCCCGCCGCCGGGGCCGAACACCGTCGTCGAAGATGCGACGGGCACCGTCCTGATCGCCGTGACGACGTTCCCCTCGCGCGCCGCGTCCGCCAGCGCGTCCGGGCGCACGGCGGACGTCGCGATGCGGATTACCTCGCCCGGATAAATCCAGTGCGGGTTCTCTACGACGTCCGGATTCCTCCGGAATATCTCCGGCCACTTGAAAGGATCGTTCAGATATCGCGCGGCGATTCCCCAGAGAGTGTCGCCGGCCTTCACCGTGTGAGTCACTTCGCGGCCGGTATCGGCCGGCGCGGCGATGTCTTGCGCGCCCGCGCGTCCGGAGATCAGGGTCAGCGCAGCGATTGCTATGAACGCCGGATAACGAATCTGAGCTTTCACGGTTGGGGGGCTCGAGTGAGGATCACAAAGTAGGACGAACCAGGGCCGCCTGCCGTAAAAGATGCCCCTGAATACTCCAAACGGGATGCAGCGTTTGCATCCCGTTTGGAGTATCCCCGAGCTCCGCCTCAGAAGGGCAGGTCGTCGTCCGTGTCTTCCAGTGCCGCTGGGAAATCCTCGAAGTCCCCGCCCGCAGCCGCGCCCGAGCCGGCCGCGGCCCCGGCCTTCGCCGCCGGCGCGCGACGCGCTCCGCCGCCGGACTCGAAGTCGCCGCCGCCTCCGCCACCGCGCGCTCCGCCAAGCATCACCAGATCCCGCACCTTGATCTCGGTGGTGTACCGCGTCTGGTTCTCCTTGTCCTGCCACTGGCGGTACTCGATCTCACCTTCGACGTAGAGGCGATCGCCCTTCTTGACGTACTTCTCGATGACGTCCACCAGACCGGTGCCGCTCTTCTGGTTCCACACCACGCACTTGTGCCACTC
This sequence comes from Gemmatimonadaceae bacterium, assembly GCA_035527035.1. Taxonomy (GTDB): domain Bacteria; phylum Gemmatimonadota; class Gemmatimonadetes; order Gemmatimonadales; family Gemmatimonadaceae; genus JACDCY01. The sequence goes on from DATLBG010000129.1 coordinate 66,406, forward strand.
GGTCTTCTCCTGCTTCTCGCCGCTCTGACCGGTCCAGCTCCGGCTGGTCGCGAGAGAGAAAGAGGCGACCCGGCTGCCTCCGGTGGTGGAGCGAATCTCAGGATCGCTGCCCAGGTTCCCGATCAGTATTGCCTTGTTCAGACTGCGGCTCACGAATCCTCCTCGCGAAAAGTGTCGGACGGTCTACCCGTCATTGTATATCGTCTGTCGCCAGGGCTCGCGCGGACACGAACGGATGCGCCCGCAAGCAGAACCATCCCCAAGGCGCCGTGAGCTCATGGCTCGACTCTCTGAAGAATAAGCGCGTCCTCAACGGGCCGCTGATAGTACCGCCGCCGCCTGCCTACCTCCACGAATCCGTGCGACTGGTACAACCCACGGGCGGCCGCATTGGATTCCCGTACCTCCAGATAAATCGTTCGGGCTCCGTCCGCCCGCGCCTCGTGCAGCAGCCGATCAAGCAGCGCGCGCCCCACCCCCCGGCGCCGAGCGTCTTCCGGCACCGCGAGATTCAGCACCTCGGCCTCATCCGCTGCCCGCAGGAGGACGGCATATCCGGCCACCCCGCCTTTTCTGCCCTCCGCGACGATGAACGTCGCGCCGGGGCGCCCGACGAAGGCCTCGAAAGATTGTTGCGGCCAGGGATCGCGGAAGCAGGCGAGCTCGATCGCAGCCACTTCCGGGAGATCGGCGACGCCGGCGGGGCGGAGGACGAGTCCGCTGCCGGTCATCGCGGCAGCGGGCGGCCGTGGGCGGCCTCCCATTTCACCTGGGCCTCCGCGGAGCGCCCATAATCCGGCTCCCAGCTTCCGAGGTCGACGGGCCCCGCGCGGACGACGGCATCCAACATCCGGGCGGCGTGACGCGCGTGTGGCGCGCCCGCCAGCATGACACCGCCCGCGATGCGTGCTTCGTTCGCCAGTCCCGCCGTCGCCACGATCCTGACCGGGCCGACGGCGACGATGTCGTCCGGCGTCGCCTCGAACAGGGCCGCGAAGGCTTCGCCGCGCATGGCGTCGAGCGAGGCCATGAAGCGTCCCCCGCTGAGCGACTGGTCGGAGCCGGCGACGATGAGCGCCAGCGAAGACACGGCGAACAACGGAATTCCGCGCGCGTGGCATATCCCCTTCGCGATGGACGCGGCGATCCGCAGGCTGGTGAAGCTCCCCGGGCCCGCCCCACACACCAGGCGCCGCACACCGGCCAATCCATCCGGCATCCGCGCCACGCACTCGGCGACCGCCGGCATCAGCCGCTCTTCGTCACGCCCCCGCATCTCGACATCCCTCTCGGCGACGACGTCCACGCCCCGGAGCAGCGCCACGCTGCCCGCATACGTGGACGCTTCGAGCACGAGCGTATGACCTTCGCTGCCTGCTGTCATGACCCTACGCCGCCGCGGCCGTCACCCGGCAAGCAGGATGCGGCGAGCCGCGTCGCCCGGCTCGTACTCGAGCGCGATGGGCACGTGCGCCGGAAGCCTGCCCGCGGCCCGCTCCGGCCACTCGACGATCACCAGAGCGTCGCCGTTCAGGACCTCGTCCCAGCCGATGTTGGTGAGCTGGGCCACGCTGTCGAGGCGATACAAATCGATGTGAAAGACCGCCGATCGCGGCGCGGAATACTGCTGCACCAGCGCGTAGGTCGGGCTCGTGACCGCGTCGGTCACGCCGTATCCCTCGCAGATCGCCTGCGCGAGAGTCGTCTTGCCCGCGCCGAGCTCGCCGCTCAGCGTCACGACGAGCGGCGGCTCCGCCGCCTGGCCGAAGTGCTTCCCCCATTCGCGCAGCGCGGCTTCGTCGAGGACGAGCCGGCTCCCAGCCGCGAGCGACGGCACGACCGGCCGCGTCATCCCGCCTTTATTCCCGCAAGCGACCCGCGCGACCGGATGGTCGACCCTTCTGACTGCGCGCGAATCTCGAACAGCTCGTCGCGAATGCGCGCCGCCGTCTCGAAATCGAGCGCGGTGGCCGCGGCCTTCATGTCGGCCTCGAGCTGCTTCACCGTCGCGGCAACGTCCTCCTTCGTTCCGTATTTCCCGCTGCCGGCTTCGGCCACGCGCCGGGTCGCGCGTTCCTCCTCTCGCGCGTCACTCCCCTCGCGCGCGTCCGCCACGCGCGTGCTGAAGCGAACCTGGTCCACGCTCTTGATCACGCCGAGCGGGGTGATTCCGTGCTCGAGGTTGTATGCCTGCTGGGTCGCTCGCCGGCGCCCGGTCTCGTCCAGCGCGCGCTGCATCGAGCCGGTAATCCGGTCGGCGTAGAAAATCGCGCGCCCGTTCACGTGCCGCGCGGCGCGGCCTATGGTCTGAATCAGTGAGCGGTCGCTTCGGAGAAAGCCTTCCTGGTCGGCGTCCAGGATGGCGACGAGCGAGACCTCGGGGAGGTCGAGCCCCTCGCGCAGCAGGTTGATTCCGACCAGCACGTCGAAGTCGCCGAGCCGCAAGCCTCGCACGATCTCCATCCGCTCGATGGCATCGATGTCCGAGTGCATGTATCGAACGCGCACGCCCATCTGCTGCAGATAGTCGGTGAGGTCCTCTGACATCCGCTTGGTGAGGGTGGTGACCAACACCCGCTCTCCTCTGCGCTCACGGATGCGGATCTCATTCAGCAAGTCGTCCACCTGCCCGCGCACCGGGCGAATGTCCACTTCCGGATCAACGAGCCCGGTCGGCCGGATGATCTGCTCGACGACGACGCCCTCCGACAGCCGCAGCTCGATCTCTCCCGGGGTGGCGGACACGTTCAGCGCGCGCGGCGTGAGCGCCAGAAACTCGTCGAACATCAGCGGCCTGTTGTCGAGCGCGCTTGGCAGCCGGAAGCCGTACTCCACCAGAGTGAGCTTGCGCGCGCGGTCGCCGTTGAACATTCCCGAGATCTGCGGCAAGGTCACGTGCGACTCGTCCACGACCACGAGGAACTCGTCGGGGAAGTAATCGAACAGGCACGCCGGCCGCTCCCCGGACGAGCGGTCGGCGAGATGCCGCGAATAATTCTCGATGCCCGCGCACGTTCCGATCTCGAGCATCATCTCGATGTCGAAGTTGGTGCGCGACTCCAGTCGCTGGGCCTCGAGCAGCTTGCCGGTCGCGCGCAGCTCCGACAGCCGCTCGGCCAGCTCGGCGCGGATCTTCGTGACCGCGCGCTCGATGGTCGGCCGCGACGTGACGAAGTGCTTGGCCGGATAGATCGCCGTCTTGCTCAGAGGCGTGATGACCGAGCCCGTCAGCGGGTCGATCTTGCTGATGCGCTCCACCTCGTCGCCGAACATCTCGATGCGCACCCCCTGCTCCTCGTACGCCGGGAAGATCTCAACCGTGTCGCCGCGCACGCGGAAGAACCCCCTATCGAACACGACGTCGTTGCGCGAGTACTGGATTTTCACCAGCGAGCGCAGGATGTCGTCGCGGGGTATGCGCTGACCCTTCTCAATGGTGACCATCTGCTCGCGGTACTGGATCGGATCGCCGAGTCCGTAGATGGCCGAAACGGTGGCGACGATGATCACGTCGTCGCGCTCCATGAGGCTGGAGGTTGCACGGAGTCGCAGCCGGTCGATGTCCTCGTTGATCGAAGCGTCCTTCTCGATGTACGTGTCGGTGGTGGGCACGTAGGCTTCGGGCTGGTAGTAGTCGTAGTACGAGATGAAATACTCGACCGCGTTGTTCGGGAAGAACCCCTTCAGCTCCCCGTACAGCTGCGCCGCCAGCGTCTTGTTGTGCGACATGACCAGTGTGGGCAAGCCCACGTTCTTCACGACGTTCGCCACGGTCATGGTCTTCCCGGAGCCCGTCACGCCAAGCAGCGTCTGGAACCGGTCCCCTCTCTCTATCCCCCGCGTCAGCTCGGCGATCGCTTTCGGCTGATCGCCCGCTGGCTTGAATGGCGCTTGCAGGTCAAACTCGGCGCGGGGCATCCCTGCAATTTATCAGTTTGCGTGTCGTCAGCCCGATCGAGCATCTGTGCGCGTGGCCAGGCTGCGGGCCCAGGGATCGCCAGTCGCGGCTACGGGCGCGCGGGAGGGCTCGAGAGTGGAACCGGGATCGGACCGCGCGCGCCCTAAGACGCCGCTTTGGCGACCCCTGCGCCCGCAGTCAGGTCACCCATATATGGTGGGGAGGCTGACGCCCGGGGGGACGTTTGCAGGGCCGTCTTAGCGAGCGCAGTTTGCTCGCGTAGGCCCGGCAGACGTCTCCCCGGGCGTCAGCCGACACGCAACGTCCTCGCGGTCGGACTGTCCGCAGCCGCTGTTAGTCTGCCGGCTCGGAGGCTACGCGCTCGCGGCGGGCGATCTCGGTGATGCCTTTCACCCGGCGCGCGGTCTTGAGGATCTTCTGCAGCTGGGCGAGGTTCTCGACGTCCACCATGATCGCTCCGGTGACCTTGCCGTCGTCGGTGCGCATGTCAAAGCTGCGGATATCTGTGCCGGTGGCGCTTACGGCCGCCGCGACGTCGGCGTACAGGCCGCGCCGGTCGTTCCCCTCGATGGTCAGGCGCACGCTGAACCGCTCGCCCTCGACTCCCTGCCAGTCGATCTCGAGCCGCCGCTCGGCGTCGGCAGTGAGTGTCAGCAGATTCGGGCAGTCGCCGCGATGAATGCTCACGCCGCGTCCGCGCGTGACGTACCCGACGACCTTGTCGCCCGGCACCGGCTGACAGCACTGCGCGTAGCGCACCATCATGCCCTCGACGCCCTGGATGCGGACGCCCTTGGGCGCGCCGCGCACCTTGTCCACGAACCAGTCGATGGCACGCTGCTTGGGTGGCTCGGCCTGCTCGGCTTCCTCCGGATACAGCGCGCGGATGACCTGGTTGACGTTGTGATCCCCGTGACCGATCGACGCGACCAGATGCTCGGCGTCGTTCAGCCCCAGCTCGCTCGCGACTTGCTCCATCCGCGCGTCGTCGGGCTTGATCAGGCGCCGGCGCTGGATCTCGCGGTCCAGAATCTCCCGCCCCATCTTCGCCGACGTCGCGTGCTCCTCGATGCGCAGCCGCTGCCGGATCTTGTGGCGCGCGCGTCCCGTTCGCACGTGCGCCAGCCAGTCACGGCTGGGCCGCACCGAAGGCGACGTGAGAATCTCCACGGTCTCGGAGTTGTGCAGCTCGCGCGACAGCGGCGCTATGCGCCCGTTGATCTTCGCGCCCGCGGTGTGCAGCCCGACCTCCGTGTGCACCGCGAATGCAAAGTCGATCGGCGTCGCGCCCTTGGGCAGCTGGATCACGTCGCCGGTCGGCGTAAACACGAAGATCTCGTCCTGATACAGGTCGAGGCGGAGAAACTCCAGGAACTCGTCGGGGGTCTTCGCGTCGAGCTGCAGCTCGAGCACCTGCCGGAACCACTGGAGCGCCCTGTCCAGATCGTCCGCGCTCTTCGCGTCTTCCTTGAACCGCCAGTGCGCCGCGATTCCGTATTCGGCGGTCCGATGCATGTCGCGGGTGCGGATCTGGATTTCATACAGCTGCCGCCCCGGGCCGAACACCGTCGTGTGCAGCGACTGGTAACCGTTCGACTTCGGCTGCGCTATGTAATCCTTGATCCGCGTATGCACCGGCGTCCAGCCGTCGTGAATCACGCCGAGCGCGTGGTAGCAGTCCTGCACGGTGTTCACCAGCACGCGGATCGCGAGCAGGTCGTAGATCTCCTCGTAGTCCTTGTCCAGCTTCGCCATCTTCTTGTAGATGGACCAGAGGTGCTTCGCGCGCCCGGTTACTTCGACGTCCGGGATCGCCGCGCGCCTGAGAGCCTCGTCCAGGGGCACCCGCATCTGCATGATGAGCTGTTCGCGCTCGCCCCGCTTCTGCGCGACGAGCTTCGCCAGCCCCTTGTACTCGTCCGACTCGATGTACTTGAACGCGAGGTCCTCGAGCTCCCACCTGATGCGCGCCATTCCGAAGCGATGGGCGAGCGGCGCATACAGGTCACGCGTCTCCTGCGCGATGCGCTTGCGCTTGTCGGGGGCGAGGTAGTCCAGCGTCCGCATGTTGTGCAGGCGGTCGGCGAACTTGATGATTATTACGCGCGCGTCCTTGGCGATCGAGAGCAGCAGCTTGCGATAGTTCTCGACCTGCCGCTCCTGGCTCGAGTGGACGGGGAGATGGCCGATCTTCGTCAGGCCGTCCACGATGTCGGCGATCTCCTTGCCGAACTCGAGCTCGACTTCCTGGATGGTGACGTCCGTGTCTTCCACCACGTCGTGCACCAATCCCGATGCCACCGTCGTCGTGTCCAGCTGCAGCTCGGCAAGAATCTTCGCCACCTCGACGCAATGGGAGACGTAATCCTCCCCGGACAGGCGCTTCTGTCCGCGGTGGGCGCGCTCGCTGAAGCGGTACGCGCGCACGAGCAGGTCGCGGTCCAGCCGCTCGGGGAGCGGCATGTCCGAAGTCACCCACCCCGGGATCTCGCCAGGGGCCCGTGTCACGTCGCCAACCGCGGTCGCCGTCACAGCAATCCTGCCTCCGCAAAGCTCATGAACCTTCCACGGCCGACTATCACGTGGTCGTGGACGGGTATGCCGAGCATCCTGCCTGCCTGCACGAGCTGCTCCGTCGCCGTGCGGTCGTCCGGTGACGGCGTGGGATCACCGCTCGGATGGTTGTGCACGAGAATGACGGCCGCCGCGTTCTCCGCCACGGCCTGGCGGAACACCTCTCTGGGATGGACCAGCGACGAATCGAGAATTCCGCGGGTCACCGTGATGTCCCGCTCGAGCCGGTGATGGATGTCCAGAATGGCGACGTGGAACTCTTCGACCGGCAGGTCCTCCAGCCGGGGCGCGTACACCCTGAATATGTCGCGCGGCGACCGGATAGGCACCCCTTCCCGCCTCTCCTCGGCGCTCAACCGGCGCCCGAGCTCTAGCGCCGCGTGCACCGCGACCGCCCGCGCGGGCCCCATCCCCGCGAGCGAGATGAGCCTCGCAACCGGCTGCGACGCGAGGCGGCGGAGCGATCCGTCGCCCGCGGCGAGCACGTCATGCCCCAGCTCCAGCGCCGACCGCCCGCCGCTGCCGGAGCCGAGCAGTATCGCCAGGAGCTCGGCGGAGCTGAGCGCTTGTGCGCCGTGCTCCCGCAGTCGTTCCCTGGGCCGGTCAGTTGTCGGCAGCTCGCGCACCGAGAAGCGTTTGCGCGAGCGAGGCATGTCGGAGTGCGCAGCTAGCCGCGACGCAGAGGAGGCTTGCGCTAAGGGGTCGTCCATTCGCTGCGCCCGGGTCGGAGGTCGAGTCCGGGCACGGGCCCGGCCCATCCGACGCGCCGTCTTAGCGAAGCGTAGGCGCGGAGGGTGGGACCGGGCCCGCGCTCGGACATGCACACCATAGCCGAGCCCCACGCGCAACGGACAACCTCACACCGACAAACGAAATCAGAACGACGCGGCTAGAGCGCGGCTCCGTGGCACTTCTTGAACTTCTTGCCCGACCCGCAGGGACAGGGATCGTTTCGTCCGACGCTGCTCCAGTCCGCGGGCGTCTGGGCAGCGCCCTGCGCTAGCGGCCGCACGCGTCCAACTCCCACGACCTTCGGCTCGGCGCGCGTCACGGTTCCGGCGCCCGGCGGCTCGCCGGGGCCGATATCCAACACTTCGCCCCCGCCGTCTCCGTTGACCGGCCCCTCGAGCGCGCCCAGCGCGTTGTACTTCGGCTTGGTCGCCACGGGCGCCGGCGCCCGGCGACCGGCCGGCTCCTCGAATACCACCTGCGCGCGGAAGAAGCGCTCGGTGAACGAGTTGTAAATGTCCTGCATGAGGTCCACGAACATCGTGTAGGCCTCGTGCTTGTACTCGACAAGCGGGTCTTTCTGTCCCCACGACCGATAGTGAATCGCGTTCCTAAGCTGGTCGAGATCGTACAGGTGGTCCTTCCACTTCTCGTCGATCACGCTGAGCATCACTAGCGCCAGCAGCTGCTCGCTGAAGTCGGTGAGCGCGGCGAGCTTCTCCGTGAAAGCCTTTCCTCCCGCGGCGGTGGCCGCGTCGCGCGCGGTCTCCAGAGTCGTGGGGAGCTGGCCCTCGCGATCGTACTCCGGCACCGGCAGGACGAAGTGCATCAGCAGGTCCTGCTTCACGAGCTCGATGTCCCACTCGTCCTCCGAGTCGAACGTCGCGATGATGTTCTCCACGCGACGCGCCACCGCGCGCTCGACCATTTTCCCGGCCTCGCCCTTCAGCTCCTCGCCGCCATCGAGAGCGAACGCGCGCAGCGAGTAGATCACCTCGCGCTGCTGGTTCATCACGTCGTCGTACTCCAGCAGTCGCTTGCGCGACTGGAAGTTCTGGAGCTCGACGCGCTTCTGCGCCTGCTCGATCGACCGCGTGATGAGCGGGTGCGTCAACATCTCGCCGTCCTGCGCGCCCATGCGGTCCATCAGACGCGCGATGCGCTCGCTGCCGAACAGCCGCATCAGGTCGTCTTCCAGCGAGAGGAAGAACTGGCTCGCCCCCGGATCGCCCTGGCGGCCGGCGCGCCCGCGCAGCTGGCGATCGATGCGCCGCGACTCGTGGCGCTCCGAGCCGATGATGTGCAGCCCGCCGTCCTCGATGACGTCCACGTCCTTGCCGTCGAGGTCCTTGACCACGCTCGGCCGCGGCTCCGTGACGCCCGCGCCTAACTTGATGTCGGTGCCGCGGCCG
>DATLBG010000130.1:0-3279 GCA_035527035.1 Gemmatimonadaceae bacterium
TCCGACGCTGTCGACCTCGAAGCCCTCCTCGACAAGCTCGCCGACTTCCTCCTCCAGTCCGGCTTCGCGGGCGGCCCCGCGCACCACCCGTACTGGGGCGAAACCGGCGACGACTCCGACCGCTCGCTCGGCGCCCTCAAGCAAGCGATTCTCGACGCGCTCATGGACGGCGGCCAGCTCACGCCGGAGATGCTGCGGGCGCTGCGCGGCGACGGCGACGAGGAAGCGCAGGCGAATCTCGCAAAGCTGCTCGACGAGCTTGTACAGCGGCTGGCCGGCGAAGGCTACATCGATGTGGAAGCCCCGCCGCAGATGCCCGCGGGTCATCAGCCCGTCGTCGGCAAGGGCAGTCTGTCACATGCGGCGGCGAGCTCGGTGCAGTTCAACCTCACCGACAAGGGAATCGACTTCCTCGGCTACAGGACGCTGCGCTCCATCCTCGGCTCGCTCGGCAAGTCGAGCTTCGGCAGTCACGACACTCAGTACCTCGCGACAGGCGTCGAGGCAGACGGTTGGAGCAAAGAGTATGAGTTCGGCGACGCGCTCAATCTCGACGTGAACGAGACGCTGCGGCGCTCGCTCGCGCGCACCGGATCGCTCGACATCCCGATGGATCTCGACTACGGCGACCTCATGGTCCGACAAGCGGAGTACCGGTCGTCGTGCGCCACGGTGCTCATGCTCGACACGTCGCACTCGATGATCCTGTACGGCGAGGACCGGTTCACCCCGGCGAAGAAGGTCGCGCTCGCGCTCACTCACCTCATTCGCACGCAGTTCGCCGGCGACACACTGCGCGTCGTCCTCTTCCACGATTCCGCCGAGGAGATTCCGCTCGCCAAGCTGGCCGAAGCGCAGGTCGGTCCGTACCACACCAACACCGCCGAAGGCCTGAAGCTCGCGCGTCGGCTCCTCATGGCCCAGAAGAAGGACATGCGGCAGATCGTCATGATCACCGACGGGAAGCCGAGCGCGCTGACTATGCCCGATGGCCGGATCTACAAGAATTCGATGGGCCTGGACGCGACGGTGATCGCGGAGACGCTGCGCGAGGTCGCGAACTGCCGGCGCTCGGGGATCATGATCAACACCTTCATGCTCGCGCGCGACCGGGCGCTGGTGGAATTCGTCAAGCGCGTCTCGGAGATCAGCCTCGGCAAGGCCTACTTCACGAACACGATGACGCTCGGCCAGTTCATCCTGATGGATTTTCTCAGGAAAAAGACCCGGAAAGTGTCGTAGTTGGCCCCGATTGGCTGCCGCCATTGCCCGATACGTCATACCCTGACCGCTACTACGTAATCCGTCCTATGTAGGCGCTCCCCGGGCAGCCGTACCGTTCGCCTCACACCCACAGGGGACGGCGATGACGGCGGCTACGGTACTCGAGAAGGCGGTTTTCGGCGGACTCAGGCGCATCAAGGGAAGCGCGGCCCAGGGGACAGAACCGACGCAGGCGGTCGGCGAAACCGTCAACGACATCCACTCGAAGCTCAACCAAACCTGCGTTGCCGCGGTGCGGCGGCCACGGTCCTTCGAGGCAGTGCGGCGCGTGATTCGCGAGGCGCGGGACGCCGGACTTCCTATCGCGATATGCGGCGGACGCCATTCGATGGGCGGTCAGCAGTTCGCCGAGGGCGCGATCCTGGTGGACATGCGCGATCTGAACTGGATCGGCCCCTTCGACCACCAGCGCGGGCTGCTCGAGGTTGCCGCGGGAATACAGTGGCCCGCCCTGCTCGACGCGCTCGACGCAATGCAGGACAACTGCAACGAGGGCTGGACCATCGCACAGAAGCAAACCGGCGCCGATCGGCTCACGATCGGCGGTGCGCTCTCCGCGAACGTTCATGGCCGCGGATTGACGATGAAGCCGTTTATCCACGACGTAGAGAGCTTTCTCCTGATCGATGCCAACGCCGATCTGCATCGCTGCAGCCGTACGGAGAACCCGCGCCTGTTCCGGTTGGCGATCGGCGGCTACGGCCTGTTCGGGATCATCGTGAGCGTGACTCTCCGGCTCGTGCGCCGCACGAAGCTCGAGCGCGTCGTGCGCGTTCTCGACGTGCCCGAGCTCATGAGCGCGTTCGACAATCGCATCGCCGACGGCTTCATGTACGGCGATTTCCAGTTCTCCATTGATAACGATTCGCCCGACTTCCTCCGCCGCGGGATCTTCTCGTGTTACAAGCCCGTCGGCGCTGAGCGGGAGATTCCCGCCCAGCAGCGTGGGCTGTCGGAAGACTCCTGGCGCGACCTGCTCACTCTCGCCCACGTGGACAAGGCCGAGTGCTGGGAACGCTACAGCAAGCACTATCTCGCGACCCAGGGCCAGCTGTACTGGTCGCACAAGCACCAGCTGAGCACCTACATGGACGACTATCATCGGGAGCTGGAGCAGCGGCTCGATGCGTGTCCCGGCTCGGAGATGATCACGGAGGTGTACGTCCCGCGCGAGCGGTTGGCGGATTTCATGGCGGCGGCCGCGGAGCTGCTGCGCGCGCGCGACGGCAACTGCGTGTATGGCACGGTCCGTCTAATCGAGCGCGACGGCGAAAGCTTTCTCCCTTGGGCGAGCGGCGATTGGGCGTGCGTGATCTTCAACCTGCACGCGGACCACGACGACGCCTCGCTCGCGCATTCCGCGGAGCTGTTCCGCGCGCTGATCGATCTCGCCCTCGAGCGCGGCGGGAGCTACTACCTCACATATCACCGCTATGCGACGCGCGAGCAGGTGCTTGCCGCGTATCCGCAGTTTCCGGAGTTTCTGCGGCTGAAGCGGGGGTACGATCCGGAAGAGACGTTTCAGAGCGAGTGGTACCGCCATTACAGGGCGATGTTTTGCGCGGATGCCGGAGGAACGATGACGATGACGGGGAATCCAAGCGAGTGAGCGCGCCAGATGTCAGCTGGCCAGCTGGCCGGACACAACCCGCGGTCGCGGCCGAGCCCACGACGGCCGCCACGGACTACCTCATCGCGGCGGCGTGCGGGGTCTTCGCGATCTCCCTTGCGACACGCGGCGCGCGAATCGAGTGGCCGATGGGATTCGCGCTGGGCGGGATCTCGGCTCTGCTCGGCGGGACGTGGCACGGATTTCGGAGCGCATTCGCGCTACGCACGCAAGCCACGATGTGGATGCTCATGCTGCTCACGTTCGGCGCTTCGGCAGCCGCGTTCGGCGCCGGGGCGATCTCGGTCGTCGCGCCCGACGTGCAGACTCTAACGCTGCGACTCGCGGCCGTAACCTTGCTCGGCATCTACGCGGTCGCCGCCCTG
>DATLBG010000131.1:0-4238 GCA_035527035.1 Gemmatimonadaceae bacterium
GACGACGTTCACGTCGGACCGGCGGGAATTTCTCGGGCGCAACGGAAGCACAAGCAACCCGCGCGCTCTGGAGCGCGGCGCCCTCACGCGGACGACGGGTCCGTCCGTGGATCCGTGCGCTGCGCTGCAGACAGAGCTTACGCTCGAGCCGGGGGAATCTCGCGAGGTGGTGTTCCTGCTAGGAGCCGCGCGCGGCGAGGCCGCGGCCCGGGAGGCGGTCGCCAGATACCGCGCGCCGGCTGACGCTCTCGCGGCGATCGAGCGCACCAGCGATTCATGGCAAGAGCGTCTCTCCGTCATCACGGTGAAGACTCCGGACGCGGGCTTCGACCTCATGTTCAACAGCTGGCTGTTGTACCAGGCGGTGTCCTGCCGGATGCTCGGACGAAGCGCGGTGTACCAGTCGAGCGGCGCTTACGGCTTCCGCGATCAGCTGCAGGACTCGACGGCGCTGCTGTACGCGGAGCCGGCGATGGCGCGCGAGCAGATCGTTCGCGCGGCGGCCAGGCAGTTCGTCGAGGGGGACGTGCAGCACTGGTGGCATCCGCAGACCGGGCGCGGCGTGCGAACGCGCTTCTCCGACGACCTCGTGTGGCTTCCATACGTCGTGGACCGGTATGTCGCGGTTACCGGCGACGAAAGCGTTCTCGACGAGCCGGCGCCGTTTCTGTCCATGCGCGAGCTCAATCCCGACGAGGACGAAGTGTACGACCTTCCGCAAACGACGGAAGAACAGGCTCCCGTGTATGAGCATTGCATTCGCGCACTGAAGCGCGCCTGCACGAAGGGCGCGCACGGGCTGCCGCTGATCGGCAGCGGCGACTGGAACGACGGCATGAACCGGGTAGGCATTGAAGGCCGCGGCGAGAGCGTGTGGCTCGCGTGGTTCCTGATCGCGACGCTGCGACCGTTCGCGTCGATCTGCGAGCGCCGCGGTGACGCCGCGACCGCCGCCACGCTGCGATCCCGGGCCGACGCGTACGTGGACGCCGTCGAGCGCCACGCCTGGGACGGAGAATGGTACCGGCGCGCGTATTTCGACGACGGATCGCCGCTCGGCTCCAAGGAGAGCGACGAAGCCAAGATCGATTCCATCGCGCAGAGCTGGAGCGTGATCTCGGGCGCGGCGAGACCGGAGCGCGCGAAGCAGGCGATGGAGTCGCTGTACGAGCATCTCGTCGATCGCGACGCGGGGCTGGTCGTTCTGCTCAAGCCCCCGTTCGACAAGACGGAGCACAACCCCGGGTACATCCGCGGGTATGTGCCGGGCGTGCGGGAGAACGGAGCGCAGTACACGCACGCCGCTCTGTGGGCAGTGCTGGCGACCGCGATGCAGGGGGACGGTGATCGGGCGTACGAGCTATATCAGATGATCAATCCTCTCACCCATACCCGCGACGCGGAAGAGATAGAGCGGTATAAGGTAGAGCCGTACGTCGTCGCCGCGGACGTGTACACGGCGCAGGATCACGTCGGGCGCGGAGGATGGACCTGGTACACCGGCTCGGCGGGATGGATGTACCGCGTCGCGCTCGAAGCGATCCTGGGGTTCACCAAGCGCGGTGACACGTTGAGGATCGAGCCGCGGGTGCCCTCGCATTGGAGCCGGTTCTCGATCACGTACCGCCACGGCACAAGCACGTACGAGATCGAGGTCGTGCGCAGCGCGCAAGGCGAGGCAGTAGTCGTGTCGGTGGACGGCGTGCCTGTCGATGACGGCGTAATCGCGCTGCTCGACGACGGCGCCACGCGGCGGGTGCGGGTCAGTCTGTCGCCGGCCCGTCCTTCAGCGGCTCCAGCGGAGCGATAGCGGGGCCGTTCAGCACCGCCCCGAACGGATCGAACCGGGATCCGTGACAGGGACAGTCCCAGGTTTTTTCCGCCGAGTTCCAGTCCACGATGCAGTACAGGTGCGTGCACACCGCGGAGCACATGTGCACGGCGCCGGCATCATCGCGATACACGGCGATTTTTTTGCCGCCGGCGCGCAACACCGCGCCCGAGCCCGGCTCGACGGCCTCGACGCTGTCCACGTCGCCGCCGGTAAACCAGTCCTTGTACTGGGCCATCACGTTCGCGTTCTCCTTCGCGAACGTGGGCGTCGTGCGCAGCGTTATGCGAGAGGGAGAGTACAGCTTCGCCCACGGATTCTTCCGCTTCTGTATCAGGTCGGTGAGCAGCATCCCCGCGATCGCGCCGTGCGTGATTCCGTTGCCGGAGTCTCCCGTCGCGACATAGATGTTCTGATCGGTACCGGGGTTTTTGCCGATGAATGCCATGTGGTCCATGGGCTCGATGATCTGGCCCGACCACCTGTACGCAATGCGCGTCGCCATCGGGAAGCGCTCGCTCACCCATTCTTCAAGGCGGTGGAAACGCTCTTTCGCGTCGTCTTCCTGACCGGTCTTGTGATCCTCGCCACCGACAATGAGGATGTCGTTCGCATCAGGTCCGGCCGAGCGATCCGCCCGGTGAATGCGGATGTAGTGATAAGGATCCAGCGTGTCCCACAGAAGAAGGGCAGGAACGGAATCGCGCGGCACCTCGACACCGATCACGTAAGTCCTGTACGCGGCCTGCTTGGTGTGAATGATCACCCAGTCGTTGACCGGGGTATTGGTCGCGACGACAACGCTGTCCGCGGAGATGACGTGGCCGGCGCTCGTCTTCACCGTCGCCGGCTCGCCGTCCTCGATCCGGTCCGCGTGAGTTCCGCAGTAGATCTGGCCGCCGTCGCGGACGATCGCGCGCGCGAGCCCGTTGAGAAACTTGAGGGCGTGAAACTGTCCCTGCCTGGGAAAGCGGAGGCCCGGGCCCGTGTCCCAGAATTCAATCGGCGCGCGATCCACCAGCTCGACGTCGGTGAGCCCCGCCGCGTGAGCGGCGCGCCGCTCGGCTTCCAGCAGATCCTTCTTGTCCTTGCCGCCGAGGAAGAGATAGCCGTCCACGCGCTCAAAGTCGCAATCGATGTCCTCCATCGCGGCGATGGCTTCGATGCGGTTGATCGCCGCCATGTGACTGTCGGCGGCGTACCGCGCGCCGTTGGCGCCGTGAACTTTCTCGATCACATGGTAGTAATCGTCGAGCGCGGCGGTGATGTGCGCCGTGGTCCGGCTTGTCTCCCCACTGCCGATCTCGCCGTCATCTATCACGATGACGCTCCTGCCCGCGCGCGTGAGCAGGTACGCCGTCATCATGCCGGCAATCCCGGCGCCGACT
The DNA here is from genome assembly GCA_035527035.1 of Gemmatimonadaceae bacterium. GTDB lineage: Bacteria > Gemmatimonadota > Gemmatimonadetes > Gemmatimonadales > Gemmatimonadaceae > JACDCY01. The sequence continues at coordinate 3,220 of DATLBG010000131.1, forward strand.
ACGCATACCGAGGCACGGGCGTCGGAAGTAAGAGGAGGGAAGTGCGGAGTTTCCGCCGTATCCATCCAGACGGAGACTGTGGAGCCGGACGATGAGTTCATTTGTATGGCAATGACGTGAGAGGTCTACCAACGACAAGCATTGCCTGTGCCAGCCGCCGGACTACAGCTCCCGCAAAACCGCTCGCACGGGCGCGGCGTCCATCCCCATGAGCTTGAGCGGGAATGCCAGCAGCTCGTATTCTCCGGGAGAAACGCGCCGGAGATCCAGGTTCTCCAGGATACAGGCGTTCCCGGAAAAGAGCATGTGATGCACCGGCAGATTCTTGCTCTCCCTGGCATCGACCGATGGACAATCGACGCCGAGCAGACGAAGCCCGTGGCCGAGAAGCGAACGCGCGCATTCTTCGGACAGCGTCGGCCACTCGCCGGGGAAATGTCCCGCCGCGATGCCGCTTCCGGTTTTCAGCAGAACGCGCTGCGCCCGGCCCAGACGCTCCGCGAGATCGCCCGGAATTCGCTCCGACAGCATGTCGAGCGAGATCGCGCCGTCTACCTCGGAGACATCCACGACAATCGCGCGCCCGAAAAAAGCGTCGAGCGGCAGCTCGTGCGATCCGGGCCATCCGTCGTGCACGTGCAGCGGTGCGTCGGCGTGCGTGCCGACGTGCGGGCTGGACGTCATCGCCGACACGTTCACGCTGGCGCCGGACGAAATGGTGGCGCCCCAGTCGAACGAAAATGCCGTATCGCCGGGCCACTCCGGAGTGTCCCGGTTCAGGGTGACGCTGATGTCGTAGATCCGCGGCTCGCGCGTCACCCGCGCTTGCCTGCGAGGTCTCCTGCTGCGGCCACGATTTTGTCGACCGTGAGTCCCAGCTCCTCATACAGCCGCGCATACGGCGCCGACGCGCCGAACCGCTCGAGGCCGATGATCACTCCGTTGTCTCCAATCCACCGGTACCAGGACATCGGGTGCGCGGCTTCGACGGCTATGCGCGGCACGCCGGCCGGGAAGAT
>DATLBG010000132.1:0-2221 GCA_035527035.1 Gemmatimonadaceae bacterium
GACTTCCGCTCCTGCGGCACGAGGTAGATCGCCTGCGTGATTCCGACCGCGGGCTTCGATTTCCGCTCGAGGTTGATCGTGGCGGGCTCCTTGAGCATCTCGCGCGTGAGCTGCACGATCTGGCCGGGCATCGTCGCGCTGAAGAACAACGTCTGGCGCCGGGTCGGCACGTAGCGCAGCAGCCGGCGGATGTCCGGGAGGAAACCCATGTCCAGCATGCGGTCTGCTTCGTCGAGCACCAGGTGCTCGATCTTGTCGAGCTTGGCGTACGGGAAGCGCAAGTGGTCGAGCAGCCGTCCCGGCGTCGCGACGATGACGTCCACGCCGGTGCGGAACGCGTGCTCCTGCGGTCCCATGGCGACTCCGCCGAACACCGAAGCCGAAGTGATCGGCGTGTGCACGGAGAGGTCTTCGAGGTCCTCAAGGATCTGCGCCGCGAGCTCGCGCGTCGGCGTGAGGATCAGCGCGCGCGTCGTGCGGCGCGACTTGGTGAGCAGGCTGTTGAGAATGGGAAGGAGAAAGGCCGCGGTCTTGCCGCTACCCGTCATCGCGCAGGCGAGGACGTCCTTGCCCTCGATGGCGGGCGGGATGGCGTCGGCCTGAATGGGCGTCGGCCGGGTGAAGCCCAGCTCCTTGACACCCTTTAAGAGATCGGGATGGAGGTCGAACGAACTGAATGACATGAGGTCTTGTTGCTCTAGAGTTGTTTGCGTGCCCAAAGTGGGCTGCCCTGAAGGTAGGCTACAACCGAGTGGAAGCGAACATCTTGACTAGTCTGACTAGATACAATTATCCTTCGATTATGAAGTACACGTACTCGTTGTACGATGCGAAAGCGAAACTGTCGGCGCTCGTGCGAAAGGTCCGCGAGGGCCATCACGTAACCATCACGCTCCACGGCGAGCCGGTCGCTGAGTTGCGGCCCATCGCCAGACCCGAGCAAGGGCTCGCTGCCCGTCTCGAGGATCTACACGAAAGGGGAGTCGTTGTCCGCGCGGCGGATCCGCGCGCACCGCTCAAGCCGCTCGCCAAGCGTCCCGGAGCACTCAAGCGATTTCTGAATGAGCGCGACTGAGTGAAAAGCGCCTACGTGGACACGTCGTGCTTCGTGGCGATAGCGCTGGAGGAATCGGGGGCAGCATCGGTGATGCGCAGGCTGACCACGTTCGACGCGCTGTATTCGTCCAACCTGCTGGAGGCCGAGCTGTTCTCGACGCTCCACCGTGAGCGGGTTCGGCCGGATGCCCTCGCTATCGCACGGATAGCCTGGGTGGTGCCCGATCGTCCGCTGCATGCGGAGATCGAGAGGGTCCTCGCGGAAGGGTATGTCCGCGGCGCCGATTGCTGGCACCTCGCGACCGCGTTGTATCTCGCGAGGGACCCCGGAGAGATCGCGTTCGTGACTCTGGACACGCGACAGTGGAGCGTGGCGCGAAAGCTGGGCTTCCAGGAGTAGGGCGCGCGGGGCTGGACTTATCCGGCATTAGACTTCGGGATGAGCTCCATCTTTCTGCTCTCTCCCGCCAATACCGCCGGCAAGCGCGCGAAAGTGTTGATGAATCCCGGGGCGGAGTTCGACCTCGCCAAACGCCTCCGCAACGACGAGCTGACGCTCGGCGAGACTTTCAGCTTCCTGAGCGGATTGTACTTCCGGGGCAAGCTCGCCTACGCGCGGAAGTTCGGAGCCTCCGAAAACATCTTCGTCATCACTTCGCATCGCGGACTGGTGTCCCCCGACACGGTCGTAGATCTCGACGAGCTGCGCGCCTTCGCCACGGTGCCGATTGATCTCGAAGAGCCCCGTTACGTGAGACCGATGATGCGCAGCGCGCGTGAATTGGCCGCGGCGATCGATACAACTTGTCCTGTCGTGCTGCTCGGGAGCATCGCCACGAGGAAGTACATCGAGCCACTCGGAGAAGTTTTCGGCGCGCGGCTGGTGTTTCCGGCGGCGTTCGTCGGTCGCGGCGACATGAGCCGCGGCGGGCTGATGCTGCGGAGCGTAGTGTCCGGCAAGGAGCTCGATTACATCCCGGTCGCCACAGCCGTGCGGAAGGGCTCGCGTCCGCCGAAGCTCGAGAAGCTAGACCGGGGGAAGTAGCGCGGCGATCTTCGCGGCACGGATCACGTGCCGCTCGCCGAGCATCCGGAAAGTCTCCGCCGTCGCCTCGTCGCCGAGCGCGGCGTGGTCGGCCGCCATCCGCGCGCAGTACGCCGCGAC
>DATLBG010000133.1:0-16520 GCA_035527035.1 Gemmatimonadaceae bacterium
GACGTGATGTGGGGGAAGTTCGCCCCACATTTTTTTGTTCTCTGGAACTATATCACAAAGTAGATGAAGTCAGAGCTGGAACCCATTGTGAAGGAAGCACTTGCAGCTGTTGGACTGGAGCTTTTCGAGCTTCGGCGCGGGGGCACGAGGAACCGTCCCGTCGTCGACGTCCGGATTGATCGGACCGACGGGCAGAACATCAGCATAGAGGACTGCGCGCGGGCATCGCGAGCGATCGAGGCTAAGCTGGACGTGGATGAGGACGGCATGCGGTACGTGCTGGAGGTGTCGTCGCCCGGAATCGAGCGGCCGCTCCGGGACGCGTCCGATTGGCAGCGGTTCGTGGGAAAGAAGGCGAACGTGAAGAGCGATCTCGTCGGCGGCATGGCCGAGGTCGAGATAGTCGGAATCGAGCACGAAGACTGGCGCGAGATCGTTGTCGTGCGCACCGAGAAGGGCGAGGAGCTTCGGCTGCCGCTCCACGAAGTGCGGGAAGCGCGGCTCGCGTTTAACTGGAATCGATAGAGGCCAAGATGTCGGCAGATATTCTTATTGCGCTCCGCGAGCTGACCAACTCGAAGCAGTTGGATCGTTCGGAGCTGCACGGACTCATTCAGGACGGCATCTATGCCGCCCTGGCGAAGCGGCACGGGCCTACGGTCCAGGCCGAGGTGGACATCGACGAGTCCAAGGGATCCATCAAGATCGTGCTGCTGAAGACGGTGGTGGACGAAGTCACCGACCCCGCCCGCGAGATCGCGCTCGAGGAAGCGCGGATGACCGACGAGGAGTTCCAGGTCGGCGATATGATGGAAGAGCCGGTGGACTTCGCGGAGTTCGGCCGCACGGCCGTGCAGGCCGCGAAGCAGCGGATCATCCAGCGCGTGCGCGAAGGCGAGCGCACCCGCATCCGCGACGAGTTCTCGAGCCGCGTGGGCGAGCTGCTGTCGGGCGAGGTCCAGCAGATCGAGCGCGGCAAGCTCGTCGTCATGCTGAACAAGTTTCGCGAAGCGGAAGCGATCATTCCTTACCGCGAGCAGAACCATCGCGAGCACTTCCACCAGGGTGAGCCGGTCCGGGCCGTGCTCAAGCGCGTCGAGGAGACGCCCAAGGGGCCGCGCCTGGTGCTCAGCCGCTCGGACGCGATGTTCGTCCAGGCGCTGTTCAAGCTCGAGGTGCCGGAGATTCAGCAGGGGATCGTCGAGATCCGCGCCGCCGCGCGCGAGGTGGGAAGCCGCACCAAGATCGCGGTTTTCTCCCGCGACGACGCCGTCGATCCGGTGGGCGCGTGCGTGGGCATCAAGGGCTCGCGCGTGCAGGCCGTCGTGAACGAGCTGGCGGGCGAGCGAATAGACATCGTGCCGTGGTCGCCGGATCCCGAGCGCTTTGCCAAGCTCGCGCTGGCGCCCGCGCGCGTCGCGCGCGTGTTCAGCGACCCCGCTACGAAGACGATTCAGGCGGTGGTTGACGAGGACCAGCTGTCGCTCGCGATCGGCCGCAACGGCCAGAACGTGCGGCTCGCGTCCGAGCTCACGGAATGGAAGATCGATCTGTACTCGAGCCGAGAGTGGATGGAGCGCGCGGGCGATCAGCCGATCTTCGCGCCGCTGCCCGAGGATTCGGCAGTCAATCCGCGCCTCGCGGAGATCGAGGGGATCTCCGCCGCGACATCGGCGGTGCTCGAGGAAGCCGGCTACAAGCGGCTCGACGACATCATTGATCTGGAGCGCGAGGACTTCCTGCGGCTGGCCGGCATTGCGCCGGGGGAGGCCGACCGGCTCATGTCGATCATCAACGAGCTCACGACCGACGACGCGGCCGCCGAAGCTGCGGCGGGGGCGCCGGGAGAAGCCGCTGGGAACGGAGGCGCGGCCGGAGATCCGGCGGAAGAATCGGTGGTCGGGATCGATCCGCGCGCGGCGCCGCTTCCCGGTAACGAGGAGGCGCTCCGCGAGATCAACGACGGCACCGCCGACACCGAAGACTTCGGTCCTCCGGTGCCCGGCGGCGAGGATGCCAACGAGATGAAGAAGGACGAGCCGAAGGCCGCTAAGCCCAAGGCCAAGAGCAAGGCGAAGTCGGAGGGTTGATCAGCGCGGAATCCTCCCGGCTGCTCCGTCTCATTGGACTCGGCGTCCGCGGCCGCACGGTCGTGGTCGGAGTGGACCAGGTGAGGCGGGCCGCGCTGAAGGGAAAGTTGAAGCTGGCAGTGGTGGCTCCGGACGCGGCCCAGAACAGCCTGGACAAGGTTCTGCCGCTGCTGGAAGCGCGGCGGGTGCGGGTGATCGACGCCCCCAGCGCGCGGGAGCTGGGTGAAGCGGTGGGTCGCGCGAGCACGGCCGCAGTCGGCGTGCTGGACGCGCAGCTGGCGAAGGGGATGCTGGTGAGCGGTGACACTTAAGAAGGTTCGGAGAAAAAGTTGAGCAAACTTCGAGTTCACGAAATGGCAGCCGAGTTCGGCGTCTCCAGCGAGGAGGTGTTGAACCTTCTCAGGCAGATGGACGTGCCGGTGCGCAGCCATGTAAGCGCGCTGAGCGACGACCAGATCGCCCGTTTGCGGGCGCGCTGGGAGCGCGAGAAGCGCGCGCGCGCGGAGAAGCCGGCCGCTGCATCGCGACGCCGTCGCACGACCGCGGTTGCCACGGAAAAAGCGAAGCCGGCAGCGCCCGCACCCAAGGCCGAAGAGGCCGCGCCGCGGCGAAGACGCCGTGCCGCGCCGGCTGCGTCCGAGACGGTCGAGACTCCCGAGCCCGAAGTAGTCGCGCCCCCGCCGCTCCCCGTTGAAGAAGCGCCGGCACCGCGACGACGCGCCGCTGCGGCCGCCGCCCCGGCTCAGTCGGCTGCTGCCGCCACGCAGGCGCCGCCGCCCCCTCCGCCTCCTCAGGCCCCCATGCCGCCGGCAGCTCAGCCTGCCGCGGCGTCCAGCGGCCCGGCAGTGCCGACGTTGCCGCCGATCCCGGAGCGTCAGCGCCCGCGTCCGATCGTTCCGGGCGCGCCGCGTCCACGTCCCGTGGCGAGCGGCAGCCCTTACGGTGCGCGTCCGATCGCCTCTGCATCGCCCGGCGCGGGCACGCCGACGCGGCGTGACGACCGTCCTTCAAGCACCGGTCCGCGGACCGACGATCTGCGTGGCCGCGGGAAGCGCGGCAAGCGCGGCGCCGTGGACCAGCAGGCGGTATCGGACAACATCTTCAAGACGATGACCGCGATTCGCGGCGCGCCTCCGCGCCGTGGCGGTCCGCGCCGTCCCGACGACGCGCTGTCTCGCGAGGAGATCGAGGCGCAGAGGTCAGCCGAGCAGGAGCGGGAGAAAAAGACCGTTCGCGTCAACGAGTTCATCAGCGTGAGCGAGCTGGCCGACATCCTCAAGATCCCGCCGACCCAGATCGTCGGCTTCGCGCTCAAGAACCTGGGCTTGATGGTCACGATCAATCAGCGGCTCGACTTCGACCAGATCGAGCTCATAGCGAGCGAGTTCGGCTTCCGCGCCGTGCGCGAGGAAGAGTTCGCCGCCGACTCGGGCGACGTCCCGGCCGACAAGGCCGAGGACCTCAAGCCGCGGCCGCCGGTCGTCACGATAATGGGTCACGTCGATCACGGCAAAACGTCGCTGCTCGACTTTGTCCGCAAAGCCAACGTCGTAGCCGGCGAGGCGGGTGGAATCACGCAGCACATCGGCGCGTACCACGTGTCGCTGCCTACAGGGAAGCACCTGACGTTTCTCGACACTCCCGGCCACGAAGCGTTCACCGCAATGCGAGCGCGCGGCGCCCAGGTGACGGACATCGTGGTGTTGGTGATCGCCGCGGACGACCAGGTGATGCCGCAGACGATCGAAGCGATCTCGCACGCGAAGAACGCAGCCGTGCCGATGATCGTGGCGATCAACAAGGTGGACCTCGCCTCGGCGAACGTGATCAAGGTGAAGCAGGACCTGCTGCAGCACGGGGTCGTGCTGGAGGAGTTCGGCGGCACTACGCTGTCGTCCGAGATCTCGGCCAAGACGGGCGCGGGCATCGACGCGCTGCTCGACCAGATACTGCTGCAGGCCGAGCTGCTCGAGCTGAAGGCGAACCCGGATCGGCCCGCGGTCGGCGCCGTGGTCGAGGCCTCGCTGGACGCGGGCAAGGGACCGGTCGCGACCGTGCTGGTCTCGAGCGGCACCCTTCGAGTAGGCGACGATTTCATCTGCGGCATGTTCAGCGGCCGCGTGCGCGCTCTGTTGGACGAGCGCGGCAAGACGGTGAAGGAGGCGGGTCCCGCCATTCCGGTGCAGGTGCTTGGAATGACCGGCGTCGCGATGGCCGGCGACCAGTTCATAGTCGTCGAGGACGCCGTCGCGTCGCGCGAGATCGCGCAGCGCCGGCAGCGGCTCGACCGCGAGGCCCGCAGCCGCCGCACCGCGAAGGGCGTGGTCTCGCTCGAGGAGTTCATGACGCAAACCTCCGGCGGGGAGAAGCGGACGCTGCGCATAGTGATCAAGGCGGACCAGGGCGGCCCGGCGGAGGCCGTGGCCGACGCGCTTGGCCAGCTCTCCAACGAGGAAGTGTCGGTCGAGGTGATTCACCGCGGCGTCGGAACGATCAACGAGAGCGACATCCTGCTCGCCCGCGCGGCGGGCGCGATCATCGTCGGGTTCCATGTCCGTCCGGACAACAACGCCCGCGCAGCGGCCGAGCGCGAGGGCGTGGACATCAAGCTGTACAAGATCATCTACGAGGCGGTCGAGGACGTGCGGCTGGCGCTCGAGGGTCTGCTGCGGCCGGAGGAGCGCGAGGTCGTGTTCGGCGAAGCGCACGTGCTGCAGCTGTTCCGCGTGCCGAAGATCGGCGTCATCGCGGGCTGCTCGGTCAGGAGCGGAATCATCAACCGGCAGGGCCGCGTGCGCGTGATTCGCGACGGCACCGAGGTGTACGACGGGGTGATCGGATCGCTCCGCCATCTCAAGGACGACGTCCGCGAGGTCCGGTCGGGCTTCGAGTGCGGCATCGGGGTAGAGAACTTCCAGGACGTCAAAGTCGGCGACGTGATCGAGTGCTACCGTACTGAACAGGTGGCGCGCACGCTCACGCCGGCCGCCACTGCGTAACACACGCCGCGCGGATCGTGTCTCCGAGGCGATCCGCGAAGTAGTCGCAACCTTCCTCGCCGAGGGCGGCGGGGCGAAGGATCCTCGGATAACGGGACTAGTCACCGTGACGGGAGTGGACATCACGTCCGACCTTCGCCACGCGAAGGTCTTCGTCAGCGTGCTGGGGACCGACAGCGAGAAGGCCGCGACGTTCGATGGGCTGAGCAGCGTCGCCGGGCATCTGCGGTCGCAGATCGCCAAGACGCTGCAGCTCCGGGTGGCGCCGCAGATCACCTTCAAGGTGGACGAGAGCGTAGCGCACGCCGCGCGCATCGAGTCGCTCCTGGAGCAGATCAAGAACGAGACGCCGGCGCGCGACAGCGAGCCCTCCGACGATGAAGAGCGACAGCCCTGAGGGTCTCGTCCTCGTCGACAAGCCGGCGGGCCTCACGTCCCACGACGTAGTGGACATGGTGCGCCGCGCGTACGGTGAGCGCAGCGTCGGCCACCTTGGCACGCTCGACCCGTTCGCTACCGGGCTGCTCGTACTGCTCGTCGGCCGCGCAACGCGCCTGGCGACGTTCCTGAACATCGAGCCGAAGGTGTACGAGGCCGTGATCGCGTTCGGATCCGAGACCGACACCGACGATTCGACAGGCGAGGTCAGGCGATCCGCCGCGGTGCCTGCGGAAGCCGACGTGCGCGCTGCCATCTTGACGCTGACGGGCGAGATCATGCAGGTGCCACCGGCGTACTCGGCCAAGAAAGTGGGCGGCAAGCGCGCCTACCACGCCGCGCGCAGCGGCGAGGAGATGGAGCTCGCGCCGGCGAGCGTGGTCATGCACCGCTGGGAGGTCGGCGTGTTTACGGGCGACACACTCGCAGCGACGATCACCTGCGGCGGGGGGACTTACATTCGCGCGCTCGCGCGCGACCTGGGCCGCTCGTCGGGGAGCGCGGCACACCTGGCGTCGTTGCGACGGACGCGCGTTGGCCGCTTCGACGTCGCGGATGCCGTGGCTGCGGCCGGGCTCCGGGATGCGCCCCCTCCGCTCCGGCGGCTGGAGGTCACGATTGCCGCGGCCTGACATGAGCGCGCACGAATCGGGGCTTCCGCCGACCGTCACGCAAACGATGGTCACCGTCGGCACGTTCGACGGCATGCATCGCGGCCATCGTGACGTCGTGCAGCGACTGGTCGATCGCGCGGCGGCCGCGGGGATGCCGAGCCTGCTGGTGACGTTCGATCCGCATCCGCTGGAGATCGTCAATCCGGCGGCCGCGCCTCCGCTCCTCACGGTGCGGGAGGAGAAGATCGAGATTCTCGCCGAGACCGGATTGGACTACGTGGCGGTGCTGCCGTTTACGCGCCGGCTCGCCGACTACGGGGCCGAAGATTTCGTCGAGCTGGTCCTGCGGGGGCGGTTCCGGATGAAGGAGCTGCTGATCGGGTACGATCACGGGTTCGGACGGTCGCGTGCGGGCGACGTGAGCGTGCTCAAGGCCCTGGGAAGCCGCGACGGCTTCGCCGTGGAGGTCGTGGACGCGGTGGAGGCGCCAGACGGGCACAGCATATCGTCCACGGCGATCCGACGTTCTGTTGCCGGCGGCGACCTCGACAAGGCGGCCGAGTCGCTCGGACGGCTGTACTCGGTCGGGGGGACGGTCACCGCGGGCGCCCAGCGCGGGCGCGGGCTGGGCTTCCCGACCATCAACCTCGTGCCGCCGCCGAGGAAGCTGCTCCCGCCCGAAGGCGTGTATGCCGCCCGCGTACAGACCCCCCGCGGGACGTTCGGTGCGATGGCCAATCTCGGGCCGCGCCCGACGTTCGGGGATTCGACCGTGGGAATCGAAGCGTACCTGTTCGACACCAATGTGGATTTGTATGGCGCGCACGTGCGCCTGGAGCTCGTCTCGCGGCTGCGCGACACCCGGAAGTTTCCGGACGCGGCCGCGCTCGTCGAGCAGATCAAGCGGGACGAGACGGCAGCGCGCGCCGCGTTGACTGTCCTCTCGGTGGCCGGTAACGTTCGCACTGCTCAAAACGCCGCCGGGACCATGCGTCCCCGCGGCGTCACCTCAATCAGCTCCTCACAATGAAGTTGAAGCATAGAATAGCAATCATTCTCGCGCTCATCGCCGGGTCGCTGTGGACGCTGTATCCGCGCACGGTCGTGGAGCGCGTCAAGCGGGATGGCGTTTTCGTATACGACACTGTCCAGCGCGTTCCGCTCAAGCGGGGGCTCGATCTCGTCGGCGGCATTCACATGGCGCTGGAGATCGACGAATCCAAGAGCACCGTGGCGGACAAGGCTGCCGCGCTCACCAACGCGCTCACGGTGCTGCGCAACCGCGTGGATGAGTTCGGCGTCGCCGAGCCGGTGGTGCAGCAACAGGGCAGCGATCGCATCATCGTCGAGCTTCCAGGCATCGACGATCCAGAGCGCGCGCAGGACATCGTGCAGAAATCCGCGTTTCTCGAGTTCCAGATAACGGACGAGTCGGACGCGCTGACGAAGGCGCTGCCGCGGCTCGACGGCGTCATCAGGTCACGCGGCCTGGGAGCGCCGGCCGCCGCGCGACCCGCTGACACGGCGGCGCGCACACCCGCCGGCCTCGGCTCACTGCTTCAGCGCGACACATCGGACACGTCCCGGACGGCGGGCGACACGACCGCGCGCGATACGGCGGTAGCCGCTGCGCCCGGAACGGCCGGCGCGCTGTCGAGCCTGCTGCAGCAGGGGAGCATTCCCGGCGAGTACATGGTCGCTTCCGAGAACATCGGCGCGGTCGAGCACTATCTGTCGCTGCCGGACGTGCAGGCAGCCCTTCCGCCCGGCAAGGTCGTCCGGTGGAGCAGCGACTCGGTAGTCGTGGCCAATGCGACGTACCGCGCGCTGTACGTCCTGGATGCGCGCCCGATCATCACGGGGCAGTACATCACGGACGCGCAACCGAATCAGGATCCTACCGAAGGCACGCTGGTGACCTTCGAGCTGAACAACGAAGGTGGGCGTCAGTTCAGGCGCGAGACCGGACGGCACCTTCAGGATTACATGGCGATCGTGCTCGATCAGCGCGTGATGGGCCGGCCTCCCGTGATCCAGGGCGCGATCGGCACGCGCGGGCAGATCACCATGGGCGGGCAGGGCCTCGCGGCCGCGCAGGACCTCGCGCTGGTGCTGCGAGCGGGGGCGCTGCCCGTTCCGCTCAAGATCGTGGAATCGGGAACGATCGGGGCCAGCCTTGGACAGGACGCGGTGGAGCAGGGAATCCGGGCGGGAGTCCTGGGGCTGGCGCTCGTAATTCTCATCATGGTCGTCTACTACAAGCTGTCGGGCGTGTTCGCCGTAGGCGGGTTGGTCGTTTACACGTTGATCACGCTCGCCGTACTGGCGATGTTCGGGGCCGTGCTGACACTGCCGGGCATCGCCGGTTTCGTGCTGTCGATCGGCATGGCGCTCGACGCGAACTTCCTGATCTTCGAGCGGACGCGCGAAGAAATGGACGCGGGGAAGAGCCCGCGCGCCGCGATCGACGAGGGCTTCAGCAACGCGTGGAGCGCGATCATCGACACCCACGTCACGACGGCGCTGACCGCCGCCATCCTGTATCAGTTCGGCACCGGGCCCGTGCAGGGCTTCGCCGTCGCCCTTCTCGCCGGAATAGCGGCATCCTTCGTCAGCGCCATCTTCGTGGTGCGGACGCTTTTCCTCATCTGGCTACACCGAACCGGCGGAGTCAAGCCGGTCAGCATCTAAGGGACCAATGCTTCGCGTACTGCACAACACCAACATCGACTTCATCCGCCTGTGGCGCGTTTCCACGGCGTTCTCCGTGCTGCTGATCGTGCCCGGTCTGATCTGGATCCTCGTGAGCGGCTTTCACTACAGCATCGAGTTCACCGGCGGCACTCTGAAGCGGATACAGTTTCGCGATCCCGCGCCGAGCGTCGCCGACGTGCGCGCTGCGCTGGCGACCGGCGGGCTCCCCCAGGTCGAAATCCAAACGTTCGGCGGCCCGAACGATCTGATCATGCGGGCGCAGGATTCGCGCACCGTCGCGCAGCAGGACGCCGGCGCCGAGGTAGTGTCGCGCCAAATCGTAGCCGCGCTCGACGCCAAATTCGGCAGGGAAGCGTATACCGTGCTTCGCACCGAGGGCGTAGGGCCGAAGGTAGGCAGCGAGCTGCGCCGGAACGCGATGATCGCGCTCGCGATCGCGTTTCTCACCTCGCTCATCTACCTCGCATGGCGGTTCGAGTGGCGGTTCGGACTCGCGGCCGTGCTCGCGACCATCCACGACATTCTCGCGACGCTCGCGTTCATGAAATACATGAACATCGAGATCTCGCTGTTCGTCGTGGGAGCGCTGCTCACGGTGATCGGTTACTCGCTCAACGACACCGTCGTGGTGTTCGACCGTGTGCGCGAGAACCTGAAGAAGTTTCCGAAGACCGGGCTGTACGACTTGCTAAACCGCTCGGTGAACGAGACGCTCCCGCGGACGGTGCTCACGGGATCCACCACGCTGGCGACGCTGCTGTCGCTCATCATTTTCGGCGGCACCGTCATCCGGCCGTTCGCGTGGGTGCTGCTGTGGGGAATCATCGTCGGAACGTTCAGCTCCGTTTATGTCGCGTCGCCGCTGCTGCTGTGGATCAACCACAAGTGGCCGCGCGAATCGGCGACGACCGGACGCGCCGACCGTTTGGCGCAGGCGAGCCGCAAGTCGGAGCGGGACGCGAGGCCTGCTCCCGCGAGATGACGCGTCCCCTGGCGGCGGGATGACGGCGCCCGAGGGCGCCCGCGGCCGGGGGACGAGCTCTTCCGCGCCGCCGCACTGGCGGCGCATGTGGGGCAACGTGGTGTTTCGCACGATCGTGTACTACGCGCTGCTCGTGGGCGTCGCGGCGCTCACCTGGGAGTATCTGCCTCCCACCGACGTCGGCGCGGCGGGCGGCGACGGCAATCCGCTAACCGGCGGCGACGTAATCGGGCGGATCGCAAGCAATTCGCTGTCGATGTTGGTGCTCCTGGCGATGATCACCGCGGTGCTCGCGTCGATTCCGGTGGCGTGGATCTACACGCTGACCCGCCAGAAGCGCGGGTTTCAGCAGTCCGTGGTGCAGATGCTGGTGCTGCTTCCGCCGGTGGTCGCGGGCATCGTGATGCTGGTGAAGCACAGCCTCGCGCTGGCGTTCAGCCTCGCGGGCGCGGCCGCCGCGGTCCGCTTCAGAAACACCCTCGACGACAGCAAGGACGCGGCGTACGCCTTTCTCGCCATCGGGATCGGCATTGCCGCCGCGGTCGAGCTGCCCGTGGCGCTGGTCCTGTCGATCGTATTCAACGTGGTGATCCTCGGGCTCTGGTACACGGATTTCGGGCGAGTGCCGGCAGCGCTCGAAGGGAAGGAGGCGCAGCGCAAGTTGGAGCGCGCGCTGGCAGCGGCCAGCCGAACGGGTACGTTTGTGGCGCGGCTGGACAAGGAGCTGTTCGAGCACATGTCGCCGGAACAGCTCGAGGCGGCCGCAGACAAGGCGCAGCGTCGCCGGCGCAGAAACGCGCCCGACTTCATGGACGCGGACGTCGAGGCCGAGCGCGACAATCTGCTGCTGAGAGTCGGCACCTTCGACGCCGCCGCCGCGCGCAAGGTCATAGAGCCGGTCCTGGAGGAGCGAGTGAAGCGCTGGCGCTACGGCGGGCTGGTGCGCGAGCAGAGCGGAACGACGGTCATCGAATACACGGTGGATCTCAAGCGACGCGAGCCGGCTGCCAGCGTGCTGGACGCGTTGCGCGACCTTGGAGGGCACGTAGTTCGTGCGGAGCTGAAATGAAACGAGCTATTGGATTCTGGATTTTGGTTTTCGGATGCGGCGTCGCGAGTGCCTCGTCTGCCCCTGCGCAGGGAACCGCGGATACTACGGCGCCGAAGCCGTACGAGCTGCAGAAGCTGTTCTCGAACGACAGCGTCGTCCGGTTTACGCTCACCACCAACTTCCGGGCGCTGTCCCGATCGCGGTCCGGAGAGTCGCGGTACCAGACTGCGCGGCTCACCTACAGCGACACCGGCGCCGCACCGATCACGATTCCGCTCCGCGTCCGCGCGCGGGGTCACTGGCGCAGGGCCAACTGCGACATGCCGCCGGTGCTGCTCAACTTCTGGGCGGACAGCTCCAAGAAAACGCTGTTCGCGCGGCTGGACCGCGGCCGTCTCGTCGTCCACTGCCGCAACGACGCGGGCTACGAGCAGTACATCCTGCAGGAGTTCCAGCTGTACCGCGTTTATAACCTGCTCACGCCCTTCAGCCATCGCGCGCGGCTCGCGCAGGTGACATACGTGGACAGCGCTACGGGTCGGCAGACGGCCGTGCGGCACGGCTTCATTCTCGAAGACGACGACGACATGGCTGCGCGCAACGGCGTGGTGCAAGCCGATGTCAAGGGTGCGAAAGTCGGGGATCTCGATCCGTACACCGACGCGCTCGTCGGCTTGTTCCAGTACATGATCGGGGCCACCGACTGGTCGGTCGCGGGCTTGCACAACATCCAGCTCGTGCGCGCGCCGGACGGCACGGTGCGCGCTGTGGCGTACGATTTCGACTGGTCGGGAGCGGTGAACGCGAGCTACGCCCGACCCGACGCTCGGCTTCCCATCGCGACGGTCAGGCAGCGTCTGTTCCGCGGCTACTGCGCTCCCCCCGGTGAGTTCGCGCGCGCCGTCGCGCTGTTCAACGAGAAGAAGCCGGCGATCTACGCCCTGTACTCGGACCACATCGGCAAGCTGATGAATCCGCGGGTCGTCCAGCAAACGGTGGACTACTTCGACGATTTCTACGAGACGATCAACGAGCCGAGGCGCCTGGCGGACCTGATCCGGAGCTGCAAGCAGGCCCAGTAGCCGGAGCGGCAGGTGGCTTCGTTCATAGACAGTCACGCGCACCTGGTCGCGCCGTCGTTCGACGCGGATCGCGGCGAAGTGATCGAGCGCGCGCGACAATCCGGGTGCGCCGCGATCGTTGCGATAGGCACATCCCCCTCCGACTCGCGCGCCTCGCTGGATCTCACCCGGGCCCATCCCGGCTTCGTGTATTCCTCAGCCGGCTTGCATCCGCACGACGCGGCGGCCTTCGACCCGGTGCGCGACCCCGAGCTGATCCGCGATCTGCTGGTCGAGGGCGCGGTGGCCGTGGGGGAGTGCGGCCTCGACTACCACTATGACCACTCGCCGCGCGACGTTCAGCGCCGCGCGTTCACCGCGCAGCTGGCGCTTGCCGGCGAGCTGAAGAAGCCGGTTGTAGTCCATACGCGGGAAGCGGAGAGCGATATGGCCGCCATGGTGCGCGAGGCCGGCGCGGCTGGCGTGCGCGGGGTGCTGCACTGCTTCACCGGGCCCGCTTCGCTAGCGGAGGTCGCGCTCGAAGCGGGATGGTTCATCTCTTTCAGCGGGATCATCACATTCAAGAAGTGGGGGGGCAACGATCTCATTCGCGCGGTTCCCGCGGAGCGGGTACTGGTGGAATCGGACTCGCCGTATCTGGCCCCGATGCCGCACCGCGGCAAGCGTAACGAGCCCGCGTTCGTCAGTCTCACGCTGGCCAAGGTCGCTGAGGCACGCGGGATTTCGGCAGCCGATATGGGCGCCCTTGTCACCGCGAATGCGCGTCAATGTTTCGCTTTGGCTTAGTAGCTTGTAGCTAACTGCTGGATGCTTCCAGCTATTCCGTTCTCTGTTGCAGTTCTCCTGGTCCAAGGCGCTAGCGTTACGTTTGACTACCCATCCAACTCCGCACCCCATGTCTCTAAAGATCATCCAGACCCCCGACGCACCCGCAGCCATCGGTCCTTACTCGCAGGGCGTAGTGGCAGGCGGATTTCTCTTCACCGCCGGTCAGATCGCACTCGATCCCCAGAGCGGGCAGGTCGTGGACGGCGGGGTAGAGCAGCAGACCGAGCGCGTGATGACGAACCTCTCCGCGGTGCTCAAGGAAGCGGGCGCCAGCTGGAGCGGCGTCGTGAAGACCACGGTATATCTGCACGACATGGCGGACTTTCCCAAGATGAACGACGTCTACGGCCGCTGGCTCGGCGATGCCCGTCCCGCGCGCTCGACGGTGCAGGCAGCGGGGCTGCCGCGCGGAGTGCTGGTCGAGATAGACGTCGTCGCCAAGCTGTAGCGCGCTTCAGGCCAACCTGCCGTGACCGACGAGACGACCGCGAAGACGCGGGAAGAGCTGTTCCGGCTCACTGCGTTCGCGCGGTGCGCCGGTTGAGCTTCCAAGATGGGTCCAGGGGACCTTGCTGAAGTACTCGCTCCGATTCCGGGCGCGAGCGATGAGAGAATCCTTGTTGGCCGCGAGACGTTCGACGACGCGGGCGTGTTCTTTCTGTCCGACGACGTCGCTCTCGTGCAGACCGTGGACTTCTTCGCGCCGATCGTGGACGATCCCTACACGTTCGGCCAGATCGCCGCGGCCAACGCCCTATCGGACGTGTACGCGATGGGGGGCCAGCCCCTAACTGCGCTGAACATCGTCGCGTTCCCGAACGACAAGCTGCCGCTTCGCGTTCTCACCGACGTGCTGCGCGGCGGGTTGGACAAGGTGCACGAGGCCGGCGCGCACATAGTTGGCGGCCACACAGTGCTGGACGACGAGCTCAAGTACGGTCTCTCCGTGACCGGCCGCGCGCACCCGAAGTTCCTGCTCACCAACGCGGGCGCGAAGCCCGGTGACAAGCTCGTGCTGACAAAGCCGCTCGGCACCGGCATCCTCTCCACGGCAATCAAGCGCGGCGAGCTGGGCGACGATGCCCAGAGGGAAGTGCTCGAGTCCATGAAGGCGCTCAACGGAATTGCCAGCCGCGCGGCGCTGGCCGTCGGCTCCCGCTGCGCTACCGACGTGACCGGCTTCGGTCTCCTGGGCCACGCCTCGCACGTCGCCCGGGCGAGTAATGTCACTCTCCGATTCACGCTGTCCGCCATCCCGGTATTCGCCGGCGCGGTAGCTGCGTGGGAGCGCGGCGCGAAGACCGCGGGCGCCGACCGCAACGCGGAGTACGTCGCTCCGCTCGTGGATTGGGGGAGCGCGTCCGCCCCCCAGCGCGCTCTGCTCGTGGACCCTCAGACGTCGGGCGGGTTACTCGTTGCCGTGGGACCCGACCGCGTCGCGGCGTATCTTTCGAAAGTCGCCGGTGCAGTCGAGGTGGGTACCGTCACGGAGCGAGCCGAATTTGCGATCGTGCTGCAATAGTCGCGGGGGTGGATGGGGCCTGGTGGCTTCCCCAGTCTTCAAAACTGGTGTGACCCGACTCAGTCGGGCCGGGTGGGTTCGATTCCCACACTCTCCCGCCACAACGACTTAGCCCTCGTCGGGTCTCCCGGCTGGGGCTGGGTTCTTTGGGCTTGGGTAAAATTTTGGGTAAATCGCGAGGCGGGCTCGGCTACGACAGCCGGCGGAGCGGGCCGCCGGTAATAGTGTTTGGGGTAATTTGGTTTGCGCTAGGACCCCGAACCTATTTCATTTAAGGGCTTGGTTCGGGGTCCGATCCAGGTAACTGGTCGGAGGGCTTGCGTTTAGTTCGTGATGAGGCGCGCGAGCGCCGCGTAAGCCTAGGGACGCTCGTCTAACGGGAAGATACGGGCCTCCAAAGCCTTGGGATACCGGTTCGAATCCGGTGCGTTCCACCGTCCGCCAAGTGGTTCGAAGGGTTGCATTTAGGTAGGGCATATGCCATTATCCATCTGAGTCGTCAAATGCTAGAGGCCTTGGAAACCTCGCAGCAGGGCAAGCGACGGCGGCACGATGGTGGAACGCAGTCCCGTTAGAAGTAGGATAGGGCCGAGCCGGCAAAAGGCTTGGCCCTTTTTTTTGCCTAGTGCCGAGGTACGCGAGGACGAAAAAGGGGCGAGGGAACCGCCCCCCGATCACCTTGAACGCCGTAGCCCGAACCGTGCTGCGGGATTGGCCAGTCTGTCGACGCGACGAGGCCGTGGCGGAGTTCCACAGCGCGTTCTGGGCGGCGTTCGATGCGGGGAGTGGGCGCGAGGGATGCGTAGCGCATCCCCGGATCTCCCAGAGCGCCCATCAGACCATAGATGCCTACGAGTAGCCAAGCGGCTTACGATACTACTTACGCATCCCGTTGGCCATGAACGCGGCGGCGCACACCCGCCCTCGGGTTCGTGGGGCGAGCGTTGGCGGTCGCGTGGCAGGGCTGGGCTTCTCGCATCGCCTGCGTTATGGCTCGCACCCGGCTTTTTTTTGTCTCGTCAGATTCTGTCTAGCCATACCTGCGCTCGTATTCGAGAGTCTATGACGGAAGTTGAGCGCGCGGACCACGCCGGCGTTCTTTAACAGCCACGCGCGGTTCGTACTCGCCGCGAAGCGAGCCCCCGCCCACCGAACCCAACATCAGAGTAGGGACGCGGCAACTCTACCGCTGCCGCCGCGGTTTTCGTATGTTCGCGGCGTGATGTTGGCAAATCACCCTTTTGCGCGAGCATTCCTGTGGCGTTGAAACCGTGTCGTGAATGCAAAAAGGAGATCAGCGACTCCGCCGCCGTGTGCCCACAGTGTGGCAAAAAAAATCCTACACGGGCGATATCTCCTTTGGCGGTCATACTCGCCGGTCTGTTCGGAGTGATCCTCCTCGGGAAGCTGGTCGGGGCCCTCTCCAATAGCGGCGACGAGCCAGATCCCGAAAAACTCCTGCGTACCGATCCGGTTGCGGCACGTGTGCTGGGTAGTACCGCGACGATCACTTACCTAAGGAAAGGCGCGGTGGCCGACGTGGCGGGCTTGCTGGCGACGGAGCGCTCGATTCACGAGAAAGGAATTGGGTTAGGGCAGGATTCGCTCGTCATCCTCGCACACAACGTCACGCATAATGCCGCAGCCGAGATTCGTTTGGATTCGGCTGCCCATTGGCTCAAACGGACAGCCCAGCGTGGTCCGGCACCGACTCCGGCAAGGAACCATCTTGCCGCGGCATTCGATCCGCTGAGTCCGTCGCAAACGCGGCGCAAGCAAGCTCTCGCTGCCCAAGCAGACCGTGAAAGCAGAAGGATCGAAGCGGAAGCCGCCGTAGTAGCGCGGCGGCTACTCGCTGACAACAGGCGGCAATACGCGCAGCGCCTCGAATCCGAGTACCTCGATCAAGGCCTCGACATAACTGTCACCACGAAGGGTGCAGCGGCAACAACCCTGAGGCTCAAGTGGATCCTGGTGAGCAGAGTGACCGCCCACCAACTCTCGAAGAGCGGACCGCTTTGGGCGAACCTACGTTCGATGGGGTTTAAGCGACTGGAGATCACGGACGGCTATGATGACTCGTGGTCGTGGACGATAGACTAGCGCCGCTCGTCGTCGCAGCTCCGCGAGAGCCGTGAGCCACCGAAAACACGTCCTCCCACTCCTCGCGAGCGGTGTCCTAGTTTCGTGCGAATCGCC
>DATLBG010000134.1:0-18071 GCA_035527035.1 Gemmatimonadaceae bacterium
GAGGAGCGGATCGAGCAACCAGGCGTAGTTCCGCCGCCGGTCCCGGTGCAGCGGAGAAAGCGTCCACTCCCGCTCCGCCTCGGGTGGATGCTCCGCGATTATTCCAGGCGCGTGTGGGACAACAGCGCCGAAGACAACATCTTCTTTCTGGCGGGCGGCATCGCGTTCAACCTGCTGCTCGCCATCGTCCCGTTTTTTCTGCTGCTCGCCGGCGGGCTGGGGTACTTCCTCGATCACTCGCCGGAGCTGCGGGCGCGCGAGATCGCCACTCTGGTCGGGACGATGCTCCCCGCCGAATCTACCAATGCCGGCGAGCCGATCGTCCGGCTGCTGATGCAGATCCTCGAGAGCAGAGGCACGGTCCAGCTGGTCAGCGCCATCGGCTTCGTCTGGTTCTCGACCCGCCTGTTCGGATCGGTGCGCAGCGTGCTCGCGTCCATCTTCGACATCGAGACTGACCGCGGCATCATCGCGGGCAAGATCTTCGACATCAAGGTGACGATCATCGCGACGATCCTGCTCCTCGTCTACACGGTGCTCAGCGCATATCTCGCGCTCGCGACGACCCAGGGATCCACGCTGCTGGTCGAGCTGGGACTGCGCAGCGACGTCATGGGGGAGGTCGAGTACACCATCGGCCGGTTGATCGCGTTCACGTCCATCACGATCCTGTTCTTCTCGCTGTACAAGTTTCTGCCGAAGCGCCGGATCCGGTGGCAGATGGCTCTTCTAGCCTCGCTCTTCGCCAGCGTGATGTTCGAGGTGGCCAAGAACGTCTTTGGATACGTCATTGTGTCGTCCTCCCCGGGCTCGATGTATACCGGGACCGTCGCCGCGGCGGTCATCGTGGTGATCTGGGTCTACTACGGGGCCCTCATCTTCATTCTCGGCGGCGAGGTCGGGCAGGTATTCGAGCTGAGGCGCGTGCGGAAGCTGCAGAGAGAGGTCTTCGAGGACTGACGGGGAGCTGCGGGGTTTCTGGCGGGGGACAAAAGTTTACAGCGTGGGGTGGTGTGGAACGAAGCTTGCCACTAAACTCCATTGAGAGCACCCATCACTATCTGGAGGATTTCCGTGCGCAAGGTGGTATTAGCTGCGGCCCTATTGGCGGTCGCGACGGTTGCTGGATGCAAGAAGACGGGCGAAGGCGAGTTCGAGGTCGAGCGGCCGGTCGTCGGCACGGTGACCGATACGCTCAACACCCCGTCCATCGGTACGGACACGGCCACGGTGACGGTCCCCACGGTCGGAACGGACACGCAGCAGATCAAGGTTCCGACGATCAATCCGTAAGCTCCGGTCAACGGAAAGAACCGCCGCTCCGGTAACGGGGCGGCGTTTTTTTTCGCCCGCACGAGGTTTTTCGGAGGCTAAAAAGCGGGTATATTTCCGGTGGTGCTCCAGGTCCCGGAGGGCGTAGGCCCGTTAACTCCGTCAGGACCCCGAAGGTAGCAGCGGCATGCGGTGTTCAACGTTGCTCCGAAGGCCTGGAGTACCACTACTGGGGGGCGATGGCACTCGCGCTAGCTCGGAAATATCGGCCGCGTAAGTTCGCGGAAGTCGCCGTCCAGTCGCACGTGTCCAACACGCTGCGCGGAGCGATCGCCAGGGGCCGCGTCGCCCACGGGTACCTCCTGTGCGGCCCTCGCGGCGTCGGCAAGACGACTCTTGCCAGAGTGCTCGCGATGGCGCTCAACTGCGAGGCCCGTACGGCCGACGGCGAGCCGTGCGGCGAGTGTCTGTCCTGTACCCGCATCTGGGCCGGCTCTTCCAGTCTGGACGTCGTGGAGATCGACGCCGCCTCCAACCGCGGAGTGGACGACGCCCGCGAGCTGCGCGAGCGCGCGATGTACGCCCCCAGCGGCGACGAGAGCTACAAGGTCTACATCGTTGACGAGGCGCACATGCTCACGCGGGAGGCGTGGAACGCGCTGCTCAAGATCCTCGAGGAGCCGCCGCCGCGCGTGGTCTTCGTGTTCGCCACGACCGAGCCGCAGAAGATCGCGCAGGCGGCCGCGCCGGTGCTGAGCCGGCTGCAGCGGTTCGATCTCAAGCGCATCGGGCAGGGCGAGATCTCCGAGCGGCTGCGACACGTCCTGTCGAGCGAAGGAATCGAGGGCAGTCCCGAGGCGGTCGCCATGATCGCGCGGGCCGCCGATGGCTCCATGCGCGACGCGCTCAGCTTCGCCGACCAGGTGGTGGCCGTCAGCGACGCCGGCATCACGGCCGACTCCGTTCGCGAAGCGCTTGGCCTAGTGGCCGAAGACGAATACATCGCGGTGCTCGACCTCATAGCGGAAAAGCGCGCGGCGGACGTTTTCCCGACGGTGCAGCGGCTCGCCGAAGCCGGCATCGATTTCGGCGTGTTTCTCTCGGGTCTCGCGGACGTGCTCCGCGCGCAGCTCGCCGTCGCCCTGGGCGGAGAAGCGCCGGGCGTCGCGGCGCGCACGCGTGAAGCGCTCGCGAAGCATTCCCGCACGCTCGCTCCCGGCGATCTCCTGCGGATGCTCGGCGCGCTCAGCGAGATGGAGCCGCGCTTCCGGAAGAGCGGCCAGCAGCAGCTGTTGGTCGAGATGCTGCTCGTTCGGTTCGCGCTGATCGACCGGTCGGTCCGGATCGAGGAGCTGCTCGATGAGATCCGCGGCGGAGGATCGGCACCGCCGCCTCAGCGCCCCGCTCCCGGCTCCGCGCCGGGCAGAAATCCGGCTCCGCCGCGATCGGCCGCACAGCCCGAGCCGCCGGCGCAGCAGGTCGAGCGCACCGCCGCGATCAACCCCGCCGTCGAAGCAGGTTTTCTCGAGGCCGGGAAAGGACGCATGACAAACGAATCTGTAACACAGCAGCGGCTCGCTTCCCTGCGTCAGAGGGACCCCGTGCTCGGCGCGACAATCGACGCGCTCGACCTCGAGCTGATAGACTGATTAGGCGCGTGACGCGTCGTGCGTGTTGCTCGCGCCGCCGGTAGATTACCCCGCACTCAACGACGGGCTGAAATGGCAGACTTCATGAAGATCATGCAGCAGGCTCAGCAGATGCAGGGCAAGCTGCAGCAGATACAGGAAGAGCTGGCGTCGCGCACGGTCTCCGCCACCTCGGGCGGAGGCATGGTCACTGTCGACGCCGACGGGAAGGGTAATGTGACACGGATCAAGATCGATCCGTCCATCGTCGATCCGAAGGAAGTCGAGATGCTCGAGGATCTCGTCACCGTCGCCGTCACCGAAGCGCAGAAAAAGGCGGCGGAGATGGCGCAAGCCGAGATGGGCAAGCTCGCCGGCGGACTCAACCTTCCGTTCAGCTTTCCCGGCTGATGTCGGTGATCGACGACCTGACGTCGGAGCTCTCCAAGCTGCCGGGAATCGGCCGGAAGACCGCGCAGCGTCTCACCTATCATCTGCTCAAGCAGCCGCCCGACCAGAGCCGCAAGCTCGCCAGCGCGCTCACGACCATGGCGGAGAAGGTTCGCCGCTGCGACCGCTGCTTCAATCTCACGGAGGACCCCATCTGCGCGATCTGCGCGGACGCGCGCCGGGACGCGGCGGTCATCTGCGCCGTCGAAGAAGCCTCTGACATCGGCGCTATCGAGCGCGCCGGCGAGTACCGCGGCACGTACCACGTGCTGGGCGGTAGATTGTCTCCGCTCGACGGGATCGGCCCGGACGATCTGACGATCCCGCAGCTTGAGCAGCGCGTCTCCGGCGGGATGGTGCGCGAGGTCATCATCGCGACAAATCCCAGCATGGAAGGCGAAGCGACGGCGCTGTACGTCCAGCGGCGGCTGGCGGGTTACGAGCTCACCGTCTCGCGCATCGCTCGCGGCCTCCCGGTCGGCGGCGACCTCGAATACGCCGACGGCGTCACGATCGCGCAGGCGCTCACCGCGCGGCGGGCGATGTAGTGGTGAAGCGCGCGCGCATGACAGCGGCCGGATTCCTCGGCGGGGCGGCGATCGGGACGGTGTTCTGGAGCATGCTCCAGCACAACTTCCGGCGCGAGCTGTTCAGCGGCCGCCCGTTCCGGAGATACATGGCGCTCACCTACCTGCGGACGCGGGGCGACGTGGACACCACGAGATTGCTCCGCGAGTACGTCGGGTGGGAGAGCAACACGACCCTGAAGAAGCGCGCGCAGCGCATTCTTCGCCGCGTCGAACGGCGGGTCGCGTGACCGGCGGGCGGAGAGGATAACGCGATGTCGATGATCAACTACGCGTCGCGCGAGATCAACTGCAAGATCGTGTACTACGGTCCCGGACTCGGCGGCAAGACCACGAATCTCGAGCACGTATACGGCAAGGTGAAGCCGGAGACGCGCGGCAAGCTGATATCGCTCGCGACCGAGACGGAGCGCACGCTGTTCTTCGACTTCCTGCCGGTGGACCTCGGCACGATTCGCGGATTCAAGACCCGCTTCCACCTGTACACGGTGCCCGGCCAGGTCTATTACAACGCGAGCCGCAAGCTAATCCTAAAGAACGTGGACGGAATCGTGTTCGTCGGCGACTCGCAGCGCGAGCGGCTCGAGGCGAACCAGGAGTCGATGCAGAACCTGTACGACAACATGGCCGAGTACGGCTACGACATCACCAAAATGCCGTTCGTCGTGCAGTACAACAAACGCGACCTGTCGAACATCGCGACCGTGGAAGAGATGCAGGCCGCGCTGAATCCCGGCTGGGAAGTCACGGACTCCGCGAGGCAGCGCGTCGCCCCCGACCCGTACCACGCCGGACAGAACCTGGTGGACCAGCAGGGTGACGGGCAGTGGATCGAGCGCGCCCCGCACTTCGAGGCGATCGCGATCCGGGGAGACGGCGTCTTCGAGACGCTGAAAGCCGTGAGCAAGCTGGTGCTCAAGGCGCTCGCGTGAGAGATTGCGCGCGATGAACCTGCCGAACTCGCTGTCAGCGGCGCGAATCGCGACCGCGCCGTTTCTGCTGGTGCTTCCGTTCATCCCGTCGGTGGCGATGCGCCTCCTGGGGTTCGTGCTCTACATCGCGGCGGCGGTCACGGACTACTGGGATGGTCGCCTGGCTCGCACGCGCAAGATGGAGACGAACCTCGGCCGCATGCTGGATCCACTGGCCGACAAGATCCTGCTCGTTGCAACGCTGGTCCCGGTGTACCTGATGATGCAGCACCGGTATCACTGGCTCGCGAGATTCCTCGGTCTGGAGGCGGACCCGAACGCGTATCCATTCGAGACTTTTTTCGGAACCGTCGGACTGCCGTGGTGGATTCTCGCCGCGGTGCTCGGACGCGAGCTGTTCATGACTCTTTTCCGCACCGCGGCCGCGCGTCGCGGAGTTGTCATCGCGGCGATCGGCCCGGCGAAATGGAAGACGGGGTTCCAGGCCACGTGGATCGGCGCCGCCTATTTCTGGCTGTTCGCGTCCACGCTCGCGGCAGACGCGCAATGGGGCGGATCGGCATGGCACGCATTCGCGCTGTTCAATGGCATGGTCGGCTTCCTGTCCATGTCGGGCGCGGTGGTACTCACGATGTATTCGCTGGCGCTGTACATGCGCCGCTATTCGTACGTCTTCGCCCGGCATCCTACGACGACACGCTGACATGCGGGTAGAGCTGCTCACCATCGGTGACGAGCTCCTCCTTGGCTTCACGATAGACACGAATTCCGCCTTCCTTGGGCGCGAGCTCGCGGAGCTTGGAATCGAGCTCCCACGGCGCGGCACTATAGGGGACGACCCCGACGCGATCGCCGCCGCTTTGCGCGAGGCTCTCGACCGCGCCGATGGAGTGATTACGACCGGCGGGCTTGGCCCGACGAGCGACGACGTCACGATGGCGGCCGTCGCCTCCGCGCTCGGCGTCGAGCTGGAGAGGAATGACGCCATCGTCGCGCGTCTAGAGGAGATCTGGCGCTCCCGCGGAAGATCGGAGCCGCTGCCGCCGGCGAATCTGTCGCAGGCGATGATCCCGCGTGGGGCGGCGATTCTCTCCAACCACCACGGCACGGCGCCGGGCGCATTCGTCGAGCGCGCTGACGGCCGCTGGGTCGCGGTTCTTCCGGGCGTGCCGCGGGAGATGCGGGAGATGTTCAGCGGGAGCGTCCGGGACATGTTGCGCTCGCGCGCTCCGTCGGGACAGGTGGTGCGGTCGCTCGCGGTTCGAACGACGGGCGTTCCGGAGTCCCGGCTTCCGGCCTTGCTCGGCGATTACGCCGACGGAGTGGACGGCCTCGAGCTGGCGTACATCCCGAGCGTCGAGGGCGTGGACCTGCGGCTCACCGCGCGCGGCATCGGCTCTTCGGCCGCCGATGCGACTCTGCGCGCGGCAGCGCGGAAACTTTCGGAGCGACTCGAGCCGTACGCATATGCAGATGGAACGACCGATCTGGCGGAAGTGATCCTCGAGCAGTGCCGCGGCGGGAAGCTGCGGCTCGCCGTGGCCGAGAGCTGCACCGGCGGGATGCTGGGGCAGCGGCTCACGGCGATCGCGGGATCGAGCGACGTGTTCGCCGGCGGAGTCATCGCATACGACAACGAGGTCAAGATTGAGATGCTTGGCGTTGCACGGGAGGACATCGAGCGACACGGCGCGGTTAGCGAGGAGATCGTGACGACGATGGCTTCGTCCGCGCGCCGGGTATTCGGAGTGGAGCTCGGCGTGGCCATCACGGGCATTGCCGGTCCGGCCGGGGGCTCGGCGGAGAAGCCGGTCGGGACGGTATGGATTGCGGTGGCCACACCCGATGAGATAGTGGCGCGCCGGCTCCGGCTATTCGGCGACCGGGACGAAATTCGCCGCCGCGCGGCGCAGGCCGCGCTCGACTTGGTGCGACGTTCTCTAGCCGGTTAAGTTGACTTCATGACCAAGAAACATCCGCGCAGGAAGCAGGAAGAAGAAGAGAGCGCGCTCGTGGCCCGCGAAGAGTTTTCGCAGGCGCCTCCGCCGGAACCGGCGGCTGCCGAGTCAGTGCTGTCGGAGGACGACGGCTCGGCGCTTCCGCCTCATGGGTGGAAACCAGGCGGCAGCGACGGCGATCTCGATCCGCCGGGTGTGGCCAGCCCGCCGGCCGCGCTAGACGAGCACCGCGAGAAGTACCTGCGGCTTGCCGCGGAGTACGACAACTACCGGAAGCGGAGCTCGAAGGAGCGCGAAGAGGCGGGCGCGCGCGGGCAGCGGGAGCTCGTCAAGGAAATGATCGAGGCGCTGGACGATCTCGCGAGGTTCGCGCATGTCGATCCCGCGGTCACGGATTCGGCGACCATCGTCGAAGGCGTGCAGATGGTCGAGCGCAAGCTGCTGAAGACGTTGTCGAGCGCCGGCCTGGAGATCGTGAATCCGGTTGACGAGCAGTTCGATCCCGCCCGGCATGAGGCGGTGTCCACCGAGCCCGCGGTCGCGCAGGAAGACGATCACACCGTCGCGCGCGTGTACCAGCCGGGGTACGTCTTCAACGGCCAGCTCTTGCGTCCCGCGCGCGTCGTCGTGCGGCAGTGGAACGGCTGACGCAGCACTGGTCCTGACATGGCGCAGAAGGATTTCTACGCGGTCCTCGGGCTGACCTCGAAAGCAAGCTCAGACGAGATCAAGAAGGCCTACCGCAAGCTCGCGAAGCAGTACCATCCGGACACGAACAGCAGCGATCCGAAGGCGGCCGAGCGCTTCAAGGAGATCTCCGAGGCGCACAACGTCCTCGGCGATCCGGAGAAGAGAAAGAAGTACGACGAGATGCGCAGCCTTGGCGCCTTCGATGGCTTCAGTCGCGCGCGGCGTCCGGGATCGCAGCAACGCGGCGGGTCGAACATCAATTTCGAGGACTTCGACATCGGCGGGCTCGGCGGGCTCGGCGATCTGTTCGGCTCGATGTTCGGCGGCGGCGCGGCGAAGCAGAGGTCGCGCGGGCCCGAGCAGGGCCAGTCGGTGGAGACCACGCTGGACGTTCCGTTCCGCACGGCCGTGGTGGGCGGCAAAGTTCCCGTGGAAATGGAGGTGAGCGAGCAGTGCGCGACGTGCTCCGGCTCCGGCGGCGCGCCGGGGAGCTCGGTAAAGGTCTGCTCCGAGTGCAACGGGCGCGGCGTGCTGTCGTTCGCGCAGGGCGGCTTCGCGGTGAACCGGCCGTGCCCGGCTTGTCTCGGCAAGGGCCAGGTGCCTACCGAGCCGTGCAGGACGTGCGCGGGCCGCGGCGAGATCAGCAGCAGAAAGAAGGTATTGATCAACGTTCCGCCGGGAACCGA
Organism: Gemmatimonadaceae bacterium; assembly: GCA_035527035.1. Classification (GTDB taxonomy): domain Bacteria; phylum Gemmatimonadota; class Gemmatimonadetes; order Gemmatimonadales; family Gemmatimonadaceae; genus JACDCY01. The sequence goes on from DATLBG010000134.1 coordinate 8,204, forward strand.
CAGCGGCGGAAAGATCAGAATGAAAGGGCAGGGCGGCCGCGGCAGAAACGGGGGGCCGGCCGGCGATCTCGTCATTGTATTCAACGTGAAGCCCGACAGGTTTTACGCGCGCGAGGGATTGGATCTCGTGGCCAAGGTGCCGATCAACATCGCGCAGGCGACGCTGGGATCGAAGATCAACGTGAAGTCGATCGACGGGAAGAAGGTGAGTCTGCGAATCCCGGCCGGCACGCCCGCGGGGAAGCGGTTCCGGGTAAGGGGGCTGGGGGTACAGAAGGACACGGCGCGCGGGGATCTGATCGTGGAGGTGAGCGTGTCGGTGCCTGATGAGTTGTCGGAGGAGCAGAGGAAGGCGATGCAGGACTTCGCGGAGGCGGGGGGGTTGAAGTACTGAGTTTTGAGTAGCTGACTGCGGGTTCGGGTAACAGGTTGCAGGTCGTAGGTTTTGGTTAACTACCGGTCACGGGTTTACGGTTGTGGGTGGGGCGGCGTGGCATCGGTTGCGGAAATCGAAGTTTGGTTGCAGATCACGGCGCGCACGCAACCACCGTCCGGGATGCAGGACCATCGCAACCTCCGCGTTTGGAAGCACGCGCACCAGCTCGCGGTGCGCGTTCGCTGCGAAACGGCGGACTTTCAAGCGATGGGGTTCGTCTCGCTGCAGTCCCAGATGGGCCGCGCCGCGGAATCAATCGTCTTCAACATCGCTGAAGGTTGCGGCGCAACGTCGCAGCGTGAGTTCGCGCGATTCCTCGGGATAGCGATCAAGTCCAGCTTCGAGCTCGAAGCCCAATGTGAGCTCGCCAAGGACTATGACGCACTAAGCGACTCCGTTTGGAAGGAGCTGGATGCAGCTCTCGTCAGCACTCGCCGAATGCTCTTCGCATTGCGAAAAAAGGTTCTTCTTTCTCCTCACGGAAAGCGGATGGCGGGAACCTCACCTACAACCGTCAACCCGTAACCGGTCGTTAACTAAAACATACGACCTACAACCTGTTACCCGAACCGGTTCCAAGCTTGTCTCAGCCTCAGTTCTCAACGATAATTATCCCCCGCATTTGCCGGTGCGGCTCGCAGTGATACGGAAAGCCCCCCACGGCGGAAAACCGGTGCGCGAATTTCCCGCCCTGGTTGATGAACCCGCTCCCCCAGCTCTTATCGTCCGCCGTCGCCGTGTGCGCCAGCGGGTCTCCGTTCACCCACTCCACGGTCTGACCGACTCTTATCCGCACGGTGCCTGGGGCGAACGCGAGGTTCTTGATGTCGATCCGCACCGTTCCCGTGTCCGCAATCATTGCGGTCTGCGCCGGCTCTCCGCGGCGGAAGATCCGGGCCCATTGCGATCCCGTTCCCAGTGGCGCAATGAAGGCGAAGCCGTAGCGCGTCGGCCGAGGGCCGTACGCTTTCTTGCGTGACGTCCCCTGGAGAGTGACTGCTCCCGTGTTGGTCGCGTGGAATGAAAAGTGATGCCGCGTTCCCGGGAAAGCGAACGCGAGGCCTCCGCTCCAGGCGGTCCCGAGCGTGTCGGGCTTGATCGCGCGGGCAACATCGCCCGAAAGGGCCAGATACGGTGTCAGGTGAACGACGAGCCCGGTCGCTCCCGCGACTCCAGCTTGGCCCGTTCCAAACGCGTCGGAGAACGCCCGCGCCTCGGCGATGAGCGATACCACGCTGGCGTGGGCGCGCAGCGTCAACGCACCGTCGGCGCTGCGGGCTGCGGTGTTGTATGCCAACAGCCCGCTCAGTGAGGCGCGATCGGTGGAGAGACCGCGAAGGGCGGCCCACCACTGTGTCTCATTCCCTCCGAGACTTGCCGCGGTCACTTCGCTGTTCGAGGTGAAATCGAAGCCGAGCGCGACGCGCGAGCTGAGGCCGAGGCCAAAGGTCATCGTGGGAATGCTGATCAGCTCGTCGCCCCCTTCGACCAGCTCGAAGCGGTGCGCCAGAATCATGGCCGGCTGCCACCTGTCCATGCTCCACGCGGGCCGCGTATTGGGCGTGTAGTCGATCAGCCGCTGCGCGGAGAGCGGAGGTGTTGCGCCGAGAAGCAGGGTGACCGCCGCGGCAAGCCGGGCGCCGCACCAGGCGCCGCACCAGGCGCCGCGCCCGACGTGCTGATTGTGCATCACTGGACCGTGATCGACGCGGTCATTCCTCCGTGCAGCGTGCACTGATACCCGAACGTGCCGGCTGTCGTGAAAGTGCGGGAGCTCGATCCGGAGCTGTGATCGCCGATGTTGGGCGGCGCTCCGGCAGCCGTATTGAATGTGACGTTGTGGGTCGTCGCGCTCGTGTTGTTCCAGGTCACCGTCCCGCCGACTTGGATGGTAAGGGAGGTCGGCGAAAAGCTGCTCGCCCCAAGTATCACGGTGTTCGCGCTCCCACCGCCGCCTCCGCCTCCCGGGGGCGGAGGATTGGTTATCCCGCCGTCTCCGCCGCCGCCTCCGCACGCGAGGAGAGTCGCGACGACCATGGCACCGACTGATCGTGAACGAGTTGCTGGCATCAAAGTGTCCTCCGAGGTATGGTTGATCGTAGCACGATACCGGGATGAGTGCGACGTGGTCTTGTATCCCGGCGCTGGCGTTGGATGCGCGTGACCTGGCCCTGGCAGAGCCTTGCCGGGGTGGGAGCGTGCAGCGAAGTTGGAGGGGTGATGGTCGACAGCTCTGGCACTGATCGCGGATCGCGGTATCGCGCGCGCATGATGAGCGTGCCGGGATTCTCGCTGTACCGGGGGATGCATCCCCAGGGCACCGAGCTCCCGAGGCATTCCCACGACGATCCCACGCTCTGCTACGTCCTGCGCGGCCGCTTCACCGAGTACGTAGCGGGCCGTGCCGTAGACTGTCTGTCCGACTCGCTCAAGGTGACGCCCGCGGGCGAGATGCACTCGGACCGCTTCGCCGCGCGCGAGACGCACGGCCTTCGCATCGACGTGGATCGCGGACGCTTCACCGAATCGCGGTCGATTCATCAGTTGCTTGATGAACAGCTGCATCTTTCGGGCGCGCACGCGGGCCGAATCGTGAACCGGCTGCTCGCCGAGCTCGATGCGGGCGACGAGAGCGCAGCCATAGCGGTCGAAGGCCTGTTGCTCGAGCTGCTCGCCACGCTCGCGCGCGACGTCATTCCAGTTAGAGGAGCCGCCATACAGCCCTGGCTGCGCGAGGCGGACGACATCATCCGCGAGCTGTATGCGTCGCAGATCGCGTTGAGCGGAGTGGCGCGCGCTGTCGGTGTGGCGCCTGCGACGCTGGCCCGGAGCTACCGGTCCGCGTTTCGCCTCACGGTCGGGGAGCGCATCCGGCAGCTGCGCATGGAGCGCGCGGTCCGCGACTTGCTCGAGAGCGAGGAGCCGCTATCCTCCATCGCGCTGCGCGCCGGGTTCTACGACCAGAGCCATTTCACGAATCTCTTCCGGCGCCGGTTCGGCGTGACGCCCGCGCAGTATCGTCTGGCATCTCGGCGCCGCGTCAGTTAACGAGAATCGGTCTGGGAAAGCAAAGGCCGGCAAGACTCTCGTCTTGCCGGCCTTTTTCACTTTACAGCCTTGAACTGCCTACGGCGTACATGGCACCGACAGCCCGCGCGCATCGCACTCTGCAGCCGGGACCAGCATTTGTGGATGAATGACGTCCCCCGTGCGATCGATAGGCAGCGTACTGGTGCGGCCATATCTGCGGGCGTCGATCCAACGCGTACCCTGCTGCCACAGCAGCGAATACGTCCTGTTATACAGTAGCTCGGTCACGAATTCTGCGTCGCTGCTCGCGATGGTGAGCGTGGACGGCGGCAACCCGCCCGCATGCAGCCTGACCAGGTTGATGTCGTCTATCGCGCCCTGCTTGTTGCCGGTATTCCACCGGATTTCCGCGCGGAGCAGCAGCAGCTCCTCGTTGGTCATCCACGGAACATCCGCGCCCGTGTTCGCCGCCGTCGGCGTGGTCGTGCTGTTGTACATCACCGGTTTATGCGTGGCGCTCAGGCCGCTCAGCGTCTTCGTTCGCCCCGCCGCCAGGGTTTTGGTGGTCAGCCGCAAGTCGGGCGTGCCATCCGTGCGAAGCTGCGCACCCGTCACGATCGACGGATGGATCCAGTAACGGTCAGAGGTAATCGCTTCCGTCACGGGATTGGCCAGCTCGCCGGCCGCTCCCGTGTAGCCGAAATACACGCCCGTCGCGAGCGATCCAGGCAGTCCCGCGGTGGTTATGAACGACGCGCCGATCGCCGTCGCAGCCTGTGCCCAGCAAGCGGTGCAACTGTTGAACGTTGCCCGATGGACGAGGATGTCCGCTGCCAGCGCCCGATTGAACTGAAGGAATGTCGCGGGCGTCGTGAACCCCGTGTAGCCCGGAACGAAGCTGAAGGGGAAAGCGGCGCCGCCGGCTTGAAGGTCAGCCGCCGCCTCATCCATCAGCGTGGACGCTGCGGTCATCGCGTCCGCGAAGGACACGAACGGAGCCGGGTCCTCCGCGATGTCGCGGTCAACGTCGATCGGAATCCCCGTCGCGCCGCTACGCACGGCAAGCCTGAAGAGATGGTAGGCCTTGTAAGTCTTGGCGAGCCCCGCGGACGCTCTCACCTCGGGCGCGGTCAATCCGGTCGTCGAACTGGTGAGCGCGTTGAGGTAGGTGTTGATCGTGCGTATAGCCTGGTACTTGCCGAGCCACGAGCCGCCTGAGCGGCCGCCCGCGTCCTGCGGACCGCGGATCTGCTCGCCCGTCTCGCGCGGGTCGTTGCCGAGCAGGTTGTATCCTTCGCGGCCGTAGATCGAATAAAACTCGAGCTCCGTCGCGAGATCGTTGAAGGCCTGGATCTGAATTCCGTTCGCGGCCCGCGCCAGCACTGCACGTGAGGGCGCGCCGGTCAACTGGTCCGACGTTGGTGCGTTCGTATTCTGTATGTCCAAGTCGCGGCACGAAGCGAGCAAGATGGCTCCCACCATCGCGACGCCCACGCTGCGGGCGCGAATGCCGATCCGCGCTCTCTGAACCCGTCGAAGTATGGAAGTCATCAGAACCCCAGGGTGATGTTGAGGAAGATGCTGCGGCTGGGCGGATACGGCGCCACATCGAGGTTGTTGCGGATTGCCGCTGACCCGAGGTTGGCCACTTCAGGATCGAGACCGGTATAGTCGGCCTTCGTCCACAGGTTGCGCCCCGTGAGGCTGATGCGTGCATCGTCCACGCCCCAGTTCAAGCCCTGGAACAGCCGCGCCGGAACGTCCACGCCGATGCTGAGCTCGCGCAGCTTGAGGAATGTCGCGTCCTCGATATATGGGAGCATGACGCCGTTGTTGTAGCCCTTCAGGCGCACGGTGTGCGCCTCGCTGCCGAAATCGGCGGGAGTGCCCGCGTCATCGTACAAGAACTGCGTGAGGTTGATGATGTCACCGCCGTGTTGGTAATCCAGCACCGCGTTCAGGCTCCACGGCCCGAATGTGAAATCGTTGACGAAGCCCATGCGGTAATCCGGGGCCGTGTTCCCGATCTGGAGATCGGTGGCCGTCGTCCGCGTTCCGTCGGCGTTGTATCCCCGGCCGATGAGCTGGGTGAGCGGATCGCCCACGCGGATGAACGTGACGCCGAGTCCGCCGAAGCCGGAAAGGTTCGGTCGGAAGGGGGGCAACCCGGCGAGGTCGAGGACTTCGCTGTCGTACGTTGTGTAAGTCATGCGTGAAACCCACTGCATGCGCTCACGTTGGATCGGTGTGAAGCCCAGGCCCACTTCGACGCCCGTGTTCTTGATCTTGCCGCCGTTGAACACGCGGCTGGTGAAGCCCGTGGACGGAGCAGGGACGCGCTGCAGCAACAGGTTCGTGGTGTTTCTGTTGAACGTCGTGATTTCCCACGTCATGCGGCCGTTCATCGCAAAGCCGTCGAGACCGAGCTCGATCTCCTTGACGCGCTCCGGCTCGACGCCGGGGAAGCCCGAGGCTCCGGCGACCGTGAAGCCCTGCAGCCCGCCGAGTAGCGGCGTGCCAAGGAGCGTGAACTTCTGCCCGAACAAAGGCTGGTTGCCGGTCTCGCCGTACGCGAACCGTGGTTTAATCTCGCTGCCCATTCCGAGCAGGTTCATGATCCGGTACGAAGCCGAGATCTTCGGGAAGATGAAGTACTTGTCGATGTCGCCGTTCACGCTGCTTTTCTCGGCGCGAAGTCCGCCCTGGACGAGCAGTCTTTCGCCGAAAAGGCGGACCTCTTCCTGGCCGTACAGCGCGATGGTGCGCTCCGCGCTCAGATTCTCCGTGCCGGTAGTGATCGTGCCCTGCCCGACGTTCCGCTGTCCCGGCACAAGGTTCGACGTCGTGATCCGGCTCGTCTGGAGCCGGCGATCCTCATACTGGATACCCGCGGAGGTCGTCGCAGACCAGAAGCCCGCCGGCTTGAACGTATGGACGAGGTTGGCATTCCAGTTGAAGAACTGGCTGAGTCCGTCCCCTTCGATGGCAGTTCCCGGAAGGGCCTGCGGAATCTCGGAGAAGAGCTCGTTCGGCGCCCAGAGGTCGTTGTTCTGCTGGAAGGCGTCGAGGCCGCCTCCGAGAATGAGGCGCAGCGACTGCCGGTCCGACGTGATGGCGTTGTAGTTCAACGTCGCGCCACCGGTGAACCGATTCGTCTCTTCGTGGTTCACCGCGAGATCCGTGAGCTGGACAGTATTCGATTGAATTCCCCAGTCCGGCCTGATGTAGTTGCCATCCGCATCGCGGCGCCGCAGGTCCACGAAGCTCGGCGTGTAGGGGAACGCGTAGCCATGGCATGCGTAGTTGTTACAGTTGTTGTTCCAGCCGCGATCGTGCTCGGAGCGGTTGAACACGCTCGACACCTTCACGTCGAACCGCGAGTTCACGATCTGGTCGAGGTTGATGCGGAGGCCCTGGCGCCTGAAGCCGGTGCTGGGCTCGATTCCACCGTCCCGCTTGAACGTGCCGCCGACCAGGTAGCGCGTGTTCTCGGTTCCGCCGCTCACGTCGGCCGCGGTCTCCCACGAGATCTCGCGCCCGGTGAACACGTTGTCGTAGTGATTGAAATACGGGTTCGCGTCGGGCGTGAACCACTGCGCGACGCTCGGGCCGTACTCCGTGACGGCCTCAGCCTGCGTATAGCGCCGGCTCTCCAAAGTTTTAAGTGGCGTGAACTGGCCGAACCGCTGCGTCAGGCGCACGCGCGGGCGTCCCTGCTGTCCGCGCCGCGTCGTGAGTATCACGACACCGTTCGCCGCCTTGGAGCCATAGATGGATGAAGCGGCCGCACCCTTCAGGATCTCGATGCTGGCGATATCGGCGGGGTTGATGTCCGCGACGCGATTCACCGCGTCGTCTTCAGCTGTAGCGAATGCCGCGTCGGTCAGCACGCCTCGCCCGCTGGCTATGCGGGCGTTGGAGTAGATGATGCCATCAATCACATACAGAGGATCGAAGGCGCCAAGGATCGTGTTGTTGCCGCGGATCTGCATCTGGATTCCGCCGCCGGGGGCGCCGGAGTTCGACTGCAGATTGACGCCGCTGACTTTGCCGGTGAGCGCGTTCTCGAATGTCGGGGCCGCCACTCGCGACAGCTCCTCGCCGGTGACGTATGCGATCGCTGTAGTCGCGCTTTTCCTCTCGACGGTCGTGGCCTGGCCGGTCACGACGACTTCGCTGAGGCGGAAGAAGTCCTGCACCAGGACGACGTCCAGCGTGCTCGTGCCCGCGGAAACGGCGATCTCTCGCCGCGTGTAGCCGATCGCCCGGACCTGCAGGCGAACGTCACCCGCCGGCGCGCTGATCGAGTAGCGTCCGTCCGCGTTCGTGCGAGTGGTCCGCCCCTCGGCGGCGTTCAAAATGGAAATCTCTACGTCGGGAACGGGGTCCGTGGATCCGGACCGGGTCACGCGACCCGATATCTGCCGCTCCTGTGCGGCGAGGAACGTCGGGACCGTAAGCAGCAGCAGCAGCGCTGCCAGGCCCGTTCGCAACAACATGCGATTGCCCATGGATTCTCCAGCGAGATGGTTGGGGCTGCGAGCGCACTCGTCACATCACGTTGTTGTACAGGCGTGATGTGGCGCGGGCAGATAATGTGGGCGGCCCGTTCAGCCGTCAAGCGAACCGCGGATTACCCGCGAGCTGAATTTCGCGTTGACAGATCAGTGAAGATGAGCAAACACTTGTGCCGCTGAGAGTTCCGTCAATGCGTGCGGGCTGCTCCAGGGCAACCGACTGCTCAGCCTCCCGGGGCCAGCACGATCTTGTCGATGGTTCCCGTCGCGACGGAATGATAAGTGGGACGCGCGCGCCGGTAGATGTCGCGTGCCATTGTCGCGCCCCACGGAGTCTTCATCATCTCGGTGTAGAGCGGCGTCAGGAACTTGCGACGCCCCTGCGACGTGAGAAAACGCGCGAGCGCCGGGAATGCGGGTTCGTACCTGTTCTTGATGGCGATGAGCAGCCACTGGCCGAGTATCTCCGCGTTGCCGCTGGAGGACAGCCGGAACTGACTGTCGAGCTCGGCGAGCCGCGTGATCGCGATGGTGTCGGGAAGCGCGCGCAGGAAGTGCAGCCATTCCTGCGTGGACCACTTCGCGGTCTGAAGGGCGGATGCGGCTCCACCGGTTTTCCATACGGTGACCTGGCTGTCCACCGCCGCGAGCGCGTCGGACCGGATCATCGGCGCGTTGGCGGGAATCCCCGGGCCGTACACCCACGCGTCCGGGTTCACTCGCTCGGCCTCCTCCGGTGTGAGCAGGTTGCTGCGCATGTCGGCCAGCAGCCATTCGGACGTCATCGGCTTGAAGGCGTTCCGATCGAAGTAGCCGCGCAGGTATGCGTCGAGGCGCGCGCGACCGACGACCGATTCGACGGTTTGCAGGAATGCGGAGCCCTTCTCGTACGCGACGTCGGTGAGCCCGTCGTCCGGATCACGGTTCACGAGATTCAGCCGCAGGTGCGTGTCGGCGCTGTCCAGATCGGCGATCGCTTCGCGCATGTCCTGGTTTCCGAGCACGCGCAGCATGTCGGCGTAAGGTCTGCCGCGCAGCTCCTCCATGATTCGCGCTTCGATGTAGGTCGTGAAGCCCTCGTTGATCCAGAAGTCGTCCCACGTGGCGTTGGTGACGAGGTTGCCGGACCACGAGTGCGCGAGCTCGTGCGCGACCAGGCTCACGAGCGATCTGTCGCCCGCGAGAACCGTCGGCGTCGCGAAGGTGAGCATCGGGTTTTCCATTCCCCCGAACGGGAACGACGGCGGGAGCACCAGGATGTCGTAGCGCTTCCACCTGTACGGTCCGTACAGCTTCTCCGCGGCCGTCATCATCGCGTCCACTTCGGAGAACTCGCTGGCCGCCCGCTCGACCACCGACGGCTCCGCGTACACGCCCGTATTGGCGCCGATCGCGCGGAACGCGATGTCGCCCACCGCCAGCGCGAACAGGTATGGCGGGATCGGGTTGGTCATCCTAAAGCGGAACACCGACAGACCCGCAGAGTCCGTCTCGCTGGCGGTGCTGACGTTCTCGGCGCTCATGACGGCGCGCATCCCGGCGGGCACGTGGATCGTGGCGTCGTAGGTCTGGCGGATGCCCGGGCTGTCCTGGGTCGGCACCCAGGTGCGGGTCAGCACCGCCTGGCCCTGCGTGAAGAGGAAGGGAAGCTTCTTGCCCGCGGTCTGCTGCGGCGTGAGCCACTGCACGGCTGCCGCCGTCGGCGCCGTCTCGTATTCGATGACGATCGTGTCAGCTTGTGATTGAGCGGAAGAGTCGCGCGCGGGGAGCGCGATGCTGAGCGGCGCCCCCAGGAATTCCTTCGTCGCTCCCGTGTTGAACGCGAGGGTTTCGCCGCGCGCGCTCGTGACTTTGCGGATCGTGAGGTCGCGCACGTCGAGGCGGA
>DATLBG010000135.1:0-2250 GCA_035527035.1 Gemmatimonadaceae bacterium
CCGATGGTGCCCGGCCACGAGATCGTGGGCACCGTGTCCGGTATCGGTGATCGCGTGACCCGTTGGAAGGTGGGGGATGTCGTGGGCGTGGGGTGCTTCGTCGACTCCTGCCGGGACTGCGCGGCGTGCGCGGCTGGTGAGGAGCAGTATTGTGAGAACGGAATGACGCCGACGTACAACGGGCGGGAGCGTGACGGTAAAACTCCCACGTTCGGCGGCTATTCCACCCGGATCACCGTGAATGAAGATTACGTGGTCCGGGTTCCGGAGGGGATTCCGCTGGAAGGCGCCGCGCCTCTTCTATGCGCCGGGATCACCTGTTATTCGCCGCTCCGTCACTTCGGCGTGAAGGCGGACGACAACGTCGCCATTGTCGGACTGGGCGGGCTTGGCCACATGGGCGTCAAGCTCGCGAGGGCGATGGGCGCGCACGTGACAGTGCTGAGCCACTCGCCCGGCAAGCGCGACGATGCGCTGAAGCTCGGTGCCGATGATTTCATCGCGACCGGCGACGCCGCGGTGTTTGCGCAGCACAAGAACCGCTTCGATTTCATTCTCGACACGGTATCCGCAGTGCACGACTACAATGCCTACCTGAGAATGCTGCGCCTCAATGGGACGATGGTGCTGGTTGGAATACCGGATCCCTCGCCGGTCTCTGCGGGCCCGCTGGTCTCCCGCCGCCGCAGCCTGGCGGGGTCGTCCATCGGCGGGATCCGCGAGACGCAGGAGATGCTGGATTTCTGCGCGCAGCATGGCATTCAGTCCGACGTGGAAGTCATCGACATCGCCGACATCAACGAAGCCTACGAGCGGATGCTGCGGAGCGACGTGCGCTACCGGTTCGTCATCGACGTCGCGACGCTGCAGAAAGGCGCCACCCGTTGACGGATCAGGTCACGCCCGACCAGTTCTTCGCGGTGGACGTCCGCGTCGGCCGGGTGTTGACCGCGGAGGCGTTCCCTGAGGCGAGGAAACCCGCGATAAAGCTGACGATCGATTTCGGCGAAGCGGGCATCAAGCGGTCGAGCGCGCAGCTCACGCTGCACTACAAGCCGGAAAATCTCGTGGGGAAGCTGGTTGTAGCCGTCGTGAACTTTCCGCCTCGTCAGATCGGGCCGTTCATATCCGAGGTGCTGGTGCTCGGGGCGTGTCCGACTCCGGGGGATGTGATTCTGTTGAGCCCTGATTCGGAAGTCGCCCCTGGAACCCGAATAGCCTGAGGCATACGCGATGCAAAGGATCATGCTGATATCCGCGCTGCTGGTGCTCGCTGGATGTAAGCCCGGCGAGACGCCCGAGCCGAGTACGGCGCTCACGAAACGCCAGGCGGACAGCGCCCTCGGCGCGTCCAATCTTCCCGGGGCGCGAGGAGTCGCCGGAGCGATTATCGCCGCGGACTCAGCCGCGGCGCGGAACGCGCGCATCGACTCGGCCTCCCTCGAGCCCTGAGCGCGAAGAGCTGACCTGGTCATCTCCCTCGGGTTGAAGCGATCCGACATTGGCGAGAACCACGGCGGCGTTTCGCTTCAGTCCCGGCAGCTTTGCGCGCTTCATGGGCGAGCCCTTGAATGCCGCGCGGAAGGAATCCTCGTCCATTCCGAGAATCTCATTCGAGAGAGCACGAGCGTCCTTCACGCCAATGGAGGCGCGGGGCGCGAACGTTGCCTCGCGCGCCGCCGAGGAAAACCTCACGTTCCACGGACACACATCCTGACAGATGTCGCAGCCGTACAGGTTCTCGCCGATCGCTGCGTGGAATTGCTCCGGAATCTCGCTTTTGAGCTCGATAGTGAGATACGAGATGCACTTCGTCGCGTCGAGCGTGCGCGGCGCGATGAACGCGTCCGTCGGACACGCATCCAGACACCGGGTGCACGTTCCACAGCGATCGGCTTCGAAGGGCGCATCCGGCTCGAGGTCGAGGTCGAGCAGGAGCGAGCCGAGGAAGAAGAAGGACCCGATCTCCGGACTCACCAGCATCGTGTTTTTGCCGAACCAGCCAAGGCCCGCCTTGCGCGCAAGGTCTCGCTCGAGGATCGGCCCGGTGTCTACGTACGCTTTGCCCGCAACGTCGCGGCCGACGTCCGCGTTCACCCACGCGTGCAGCGACCGCAGCCGCTCGGTCATGACGTCGTGGTAGTCATCGCCGCGCGCGTATCTCGCGACTGGACCGGGCGGTGCAGTTCCGCCGTAGTTCATTCCCACGACGATCGCCGATCTCACGTTATCGAAAACGCGCTGGGGATC
>DATLBG010000136.1:0-12127 GCA_035527035.1 Gemmatimonadaceae bacterium
ACCGGCCACTTCCGCTTCACCCCGGCGATAGCGCCGACGTGATCGATGTGGGCATGCGTGATCCACATCGCCTTGAGCGACGTGCGGCTCTTTTCCACCGCGGCAATGAGACGGTCCGCTTCGGCGCCGGGATCGATCAGCACGGACTCGTGCCGGTCCTCGTCGATGAGGAGATACGTGTTCTCCTGAAAGGCGCCGACCGCGAACGCCTGCACCTTCATACGGCGTAGCCGCCGGTGCGCACGATCAAGGGCACGCCCCCCTCGTCCTTCATAGCCTTGAGATACTTCTCCGCGGCGATCGCGGCCGTGGTGCCGTCGCCGGCGGCCGTCGTCACCTGGCGGGTGAGCTGCACGCGCAAATCCCCCGCCGCGAACAGTCCCGCCATGGACGTCTGCATGTTCGTGTCGGTCAGCACGTAGCCGAGCTCGTCGTGGTCCACGTGCCCTTCCACGAGGCCCGTGTTCGGGCGGAAGCCGATGAAGACGAATATTCCCGTGGCCTCGAGGTCGCGCTGCTCGTGTGTCTTTACGTCGCGCAGCCTGAGGTTTTTTACGAGGCCCTGCCCATCACCCTCGATCTTCTCTACTACGGTGTCCCAGACGACCGTGATCTTCGGGTTCTCGAATAAGCGTTTTTGAAGGATCTTCGACGCGCGCAGCTCGTCGCGCCGGTGAATCAGGTACACCTTCTCCGCGTAGCGCGTCAGGAAGTCGGCTTCTTCGACGGCCGCGTCCCCGCCGCCCACGACCGCGATCGTCTGCCCCTTGAAGAACGCTCCGTCGCAGATCGCGCAGTAAGAAACACCCTTGCCCGCGTACTCCAGCTCGCCGGGAACGCCCAGCTTCACCGGCGTGCCGCCGGCGGTGAGGATGACAGTCGGAGCGTTATACACGGTCCCGCTCTCGGTCTCGGCTTCGAATGATCCGTCTTCGAGCTTCCGGACGCGGGTCACGGTTTCCTGCACGAACTCAGCGCCGAACTTCTTCGCGTGGCTCTCGAACTTCTGCGCCAGCTCCCAGCCAAGGATGTGCTCGAAGCCCGGGTAGTCCTCGATTACTTCAGTATTGAGAAGCTCGCCGCCGGCCAATCCGCGCTCGAGCACGAGCGTCTTGAGCATGGCCCGTCCGCAATACATCGCGGCGGTCATGCCTGCCGGGCCGGCTCCTACGATCAGTACCTCGTAGCCTTCAGAGTTCGTCAAATCGCCTCAGGGGAAAACGCTGCATGCTGCGTAGTGCGTGCTGCAGTAAACAACGTCGAAATATACCGAAACGTCAAAGCTTTTTAACCGCGCCGATCTCTACGAAACGAGCTGTTCTACCCGCTCCACCAGATAATCCGCGAAAGGAAGCGAGCAGGTGAACGCGGGCGACACCGCGTTCAGCACGTGCAGCGAGCGCTCGTCGCCCTCGACTACGAAATCCATCACGAGCTTCCGCTGCACGATGTGCAGCAGCTGCGCCCTGATTCCCGGCGGCCCCCATGTCCGGAAGTGCTCTGGCCGGACGTCCGGCACCAATCGCGCAGCGAGCGCAGCGAGTCGTGGTCGCCAGTATTTCCGAATCTCCGCGATGGCGAGATCCCTGAAGGCAAAATCGTTGCGCGCCAGCAGCGACAGCTCGCGCGCGGAGATCTCCATGAACTCGCCCAACCGGAATCTCGAGAAGCCGGAGTACTGCTCCCGCCAGAACGCCGGGGTCGCGGTCGGACCGATCTTGACGTGCCCATTCACGGTCACCGTGAAATGCACACCGGCGAACGGATTGCCGAGATCTGGAACGGGGTACACGTTGGTCCGCAGCTTCTCGGCTTCCGCACCCAACAGGTACAGCCCCTTGAATGGGAGTATGCGATACTCCCGCCCGAGCCCGTGGTCGTGCGCGATTCTGTCCGCGTACAGCCCTGCGGCGTTCACTACGAACTTCACCGGGAAGCGCCCGGAAGAGGTGTGCACGACGTCACCGATCCGGCGCAGGTACGCGGTCCCGGTTTGCGTCTCGACTCCCAGGGCCGCGGCGTCCGCGGCCAGGGAAGTCAGCACCTTACCGGGATGCACGGACGCAGTGGTGGGAGAGAACAGCGCGCGTCCGACCGTGCGCGCGCGCGGCTCGATCTCGGCGGCGCCGGCTTCATCCACCTCTTCGACGCGCACAGCGTTCGCCGCCGCGCGTCGCTTGAGCTCGTCGATTCCCGCGTGGTCTGCTTCGGATTGCGCCACTACGAGTTTGCCGCAGCGATTGATCGGCAGCGCCCGTTCCAGACAATACTCGGTCAGCCGCCGGCATCCGTCGCGGCTGAAGCGCGCCTTGAGACTGGAATCGGAGTAGTAGAACCCGGCGTGGAGCACGCCGCTGTTGCGGCCGCTGGCATGGCTGCCGAGCGTTGCGTCCTTTTCGATGAGCCTTACGACCGAATCCGGATACTTCTGCTTGAGCGCACGCGCGCAGCTGACGCCTACTATCCCCCCGCCGACCACGAGAAAATCGACTGCGCTACCGCTCGCGCTCATCGGGCGTGCCGCCCGCCGTCCACGATGATGGTCTCGCCCGTGACGAAGTCCGCCTTCAGCAGATACAACGCAGCGTCAACGACGTCCGCGGGCTCGCCCAGGCGCCGGAGCGGCGACGTTTCCGCGAGGTGCGCCGCATCGGACTCGCTGAATCCCTCGGGAAGAAGCACCGCTCCCGGAGCGACGGCATTCACGCGAATCGTCGGACCGAGAACCTTCGCCAGCGACTTCGTCATGCGCACGATGCCCGCCTTGCTGATTCCGTGCGGGACGTAGCCGACCCAGCTCTCGTAAGCCGCGAGGTCCGCGATGTTGATGATCGCTCCACCGCCTTTCTTCTCGCCCGATCCGCGCCATCCCATGGCCCGCGCCGCTGCCTGCGACAGGAAAAACGGCGCGCGGAGATTCAGCGCGAACATCGCGTCCCAATCCTGCGCCGTGACTTCGCCGAACGGAGTGCGGACCATCACGGCCGCGGAATTAACAAGGATGTCGAGCCGGCCGAAGCGCGCGACGACGGCTCCGATCAGCTCTTCTGCCGCGCCCGCGTCGGTCAGGTCCGCGCGGAAGACTTCCGCTTCGCCGCCGCGCGAAGTGATCTCCCTGTGCAGCTCGTCCGCGCCTGCGCGCGACTCGTTGTAGTGAATTGCCGTGCGGGTTCCTTCTCGCGACAGCGCGTCCGCGATCGCGCGCCCGACCCTCCGACCAGCGCCGGTCACGAGCGCGATTTTCCCCGCCAGCTTCATCGCGTGCTCAGGTCGCGAGCGCCGCGGGCGCCGCGGGCGCCGCGAACGCTCTGCTCGCCACCAGTCGCTCCTGCCGCTCGAGCCACTCGCGGGGAATGACTTGCCCGCCGAGGGTCCGCTCGCCGACCGGGCCGTGCCAGTCGGAGCCGCCGCTGGGAACCAGGCCGAAGAAATCGCACAGTGCCTCGAGTCCCGCAGCGACGTCAGCGCTGTGGCTCGGATGCCTCACTTCCAGACCATCGAGCCCCAGCGCCACGAGCCGCTCCACCCGCTCCCGGGTCGCGGTGTGCGACGGATGCGCCCAGACCGCGAGACCACCGGCCTCGTGCACGATCCGGATCGCGTCGCCTATGAGGAACTGGGATTTGGGGACGAACGCGGCGCGGCCCTGGCCGAGATACCGGTCGAACGCTTCGCGCTGGTCGGCCACCGCGCCCGCCTTGATCAGCGCGCGCGCGATGTGCGGCCGGCCGACGGCGCCGCCATCGGACTGCGCGAGCACGCTGTCGAAGCTGATGGCCACGCCTATCTGCGACAGCCGCTCGACTATTAGTCGCGCGCGCTCCATCCGCTTCTCGCGCAGCGCTGTGAGTTCGCGCTCGAGCGCCTCGAGCCTGGTGACGTGGAGGCCAAGCATGTGCACTTCCCGTCCGCTCGCGTCTTCATGCGCGCTGAGCTCAACCCCGCGGATGACCCTTACACCCAGCGCTGCGCCGGCCTCGACGGCGTCGTTCACTCCGGATACGGTGTCGTGATCCGTGAGCGCGATGACCGACAAGCCGGCCGCCTTCGCGGCTTCCACGACTTTCGCGGGAGGGAGGATCCCGTCGGATGCCGTAGAGTGCAGGTGGAGATCGATCTCCGACCGGGCCGTTTCCGGGCCTTGTTGCTCCAGGCCCGGGCTCACCTGCTGTAGCCGGCCTCCGGAGAGGTGAACCCCGGCTGTGACTGCGCGAAAAGCTCCACGAGCTTCTCTTCCGACAGCTCGGCGAACGACGCCTCGCGCGAGCGCGCGCCGAGCGGCGAGTACCGGGTCACGCGCATCTCGCGGTCATCGCCCGCGCCCCGGGTGAACAACAGGCCGTACTCATCCTGGTCGTACTGCGTGACGAACCCCGAGGTGGCAACGCTCCACTCCCGGCCGTCGACTGTGATTTTTTTCCTGGGCATCAGGACAGCTCCACTTCCTTGTATATGCGGGCGGCATCGAGGATCGGGTCCAGCGCCGTCGCGTGCGCGTCGCCCAGCTTCTTCGCCTCGGTGGCCTCGGTGAACTCGATGAACGCGCCCGGCAGCCCCACTTCCTCGAACACCCAGAAGCTGCAGCCACCCGCGGCATAATGCGCCTTGCGCGCCTTGAGCTTTTCAAGATAGCGCTGCCTCTCCGAGAGCGTCACGATCGCTCGATGGATGGTCAGCACCCGTGACATCCTAGACCCCGGCGTCGCTGAAGTTCTCGAGCGTCGCCTTTACGTGCGCCAGGAACTGGTCGGCAACCGCGCCGTCGATGATGCGGTGATCGAACGACAGCGAGAAGTACGCGCAGGTCCGGATCGCGAGCACGTCGTCGCCGTCCGGGCCCGCGACGACCTTCGGCCGCTTCTCGATCGCCCCCACCCCGAGGATGGCCACCTGCGGCTGATTGATGATCGGCGTGCCCATGAGCGAGCCGAACACTCCCGGATTGGTGATCGTGAACGTCCCGTCCTGCACTTCCTCGGGCGACAGCCGCTTCGCGCGGGCGCGCGCCGCGAGATCGTTCAGCGCGCGCGTAAGACCGGCGAGCGACAGATTGTCCGCCTGCTTGATGACGGGCACGATCAGCCCCCAGTCGAGCGCCACCGCGATCGCGATGTTGTACTGCTTGCGATAGATGATGTTGTTGCCGGAGACCGAGGAGTTCATGACCGGGAACTTCTTCAGCCCGTCGATGACGGCCGCGATGATGAACGGCAGATACGTCAGGTTCTGCCCGGTCGCGGCGTGAAACTCCGCCTTCTTCTTCGCGCGGATCTTCGATACGCGCGTCAGGTCGATCTCCATGAACGACGTCACGTGCGCGGACGTGCGGCGTGAGGCCCCCATGTGCTCGCTGATCAGCGCGCGCATCTTGGTCATCGGCTCGACGACGTCGCCCGGCCACGCCGACGCGGCAGGCCCGTGCGACCCGCCTCCCGGCGCGTGCATCGAGGGCGCGGCGCCTGCCGTGGCCGGCGGGCCCGATTCGATGAAGCCGAGTATGTCCTTTTTGGTCACGCGTCCGGCGATCCCGCTGCCACGCCCGCGCAGCGAGGCGAGATCGACGCCGTGCTCGGCCGCGATTTTCCGGACCAGCGGCGAAGAGCGCGTCTGCACTCTCTCCTCGAACGACGACCCGTTGCCCGCGGAACCACCCATCGGTGCCGCGTGTGCGGGCATCGCCGGCGCGGGGGCCGGCGGAGCCGCAGCCGGTGCCATCGCCGTCCGGGGCGCGGAGGCCGTGGCCGCAGGGGCCGGCGAGGGCGCCTCAGCCGTAACCGCGGCGCCCTTCTCCGTCTCGATCCTGGCGACGACCGTTTGCACGGCGACCGTCTCGCCTTCCTTTACCAGTATCTCGGCGAGCACGCCCGCGACAGGAGACGGGATCTCTGCGTCCACCTTGTCCGTCGAGATCTCGAAGATGGGCTCATCGCGCCGGACTTCGTCGCCGGCCTTCTTGAGCCACCGGGAGAGCGTGCCCTCCGCGATCGACTCGCCCATCTGCGGCATTATCACGTCAACTCGGGCCACAATCGTACCTCGCTTAAAGTCCCGGCTCGTCGCCGGTCGAGCGCCTTCCCCGCAACCGCCAGATCACACCTGCCGGCAGCGTGATCATTCCGATCAGCGCGCCGCTCAGCATGAACATGTGCCAGTCGCACGCGGGCAGGCCCTGCGGCGGCTCACACCCCCGCGCCCAGCCCGCCACCTTCGCCAGCAAGACCGCGATCATGCCGCCGCTGAAAAACCCCCCGATCGTCGTCACGCAGCCGACGCCGAGGTACCGCTCGAACCGGAATTCGTCGCGCCCGCTGCCCACCTCCATCAGTAGGCCGCCAGCCGCCGAATCCCCCTTACAATATCCGCCGTTTGCGGGAGAACATAGTCCTCCAGCGACGGGGCGTACGGCAGCGGCACGTCCGCGGCCGTAATCCGCAGGACGGGCGCGTCCAGCCACTCGAAGGCCAGCTCGTTGATCCGGGCAGTGATCTCCCCGGCGATGCCTCCCGTGCGCGTGTCCTCGTGCACGATCAGGATCCGGTTGGTCTTCTTCACCGTGGCCACGATCGCGTCGTCGTCCAGCGGCAGCAGCGTGCGAAGGTCGATCACCTCGACCGACAGACCGTCCTCCTTCTCGCACTGCTCCGCGGCCTCCAGCACCTTCCACAGCGTCGCCGCGTAGCTGATCACCGACACGTCGCGACCCTCGCGGGCCACTCGCGCCTTCCCGATCGGAACAATGTGATCGCCCTCTGGCATCTCTTCCTTGACGCGGCGATACAGGTACTTGTGCTCGAAGTACAGCACGCAGTCGTCGTCGCGGATCGCGGACTTGAGCAGTCCCTTCGCGTCGCTGGCCGTCGCGGGGTAAACGATCTTGAGACCCGGCGTGTGCAGGAACGCTGCTTCCGGATTCTGCGAGTGGAACGGCCCGCCCCGCACATAACCGCCGCTCGGCCCGCGCACGACCATCGGACAGGGCAGCATAGCGCGATACCGCGCGGTCGCCACGTAGTTCGTGAGCATGTCGAAGCCGCACGATATGAAGTCGATGAACTGCATCTCGCACACGGGGCGCATGCCCATGTGCGCGGCGCCCGCGGCCGCTCCGATGATCGCGGCCTCGGACACGGGAGTGTCGATGACACGATCCTCGCCGAACTTTGCGAGCAGGCCTTCCGTCACCTTGAAGGCGCCGCCGTATGCGCCGATGTCCTCGCCGAGGCAGAGCACGTTTTCGTCGCGCTCCATCTCCTCGAACAGAGCCTGGCGGATGCCCTCGAGATAGGTGATCTCAGGCATCTTCCGTCGCTTTCACAGTCTCGGGATCGTGTGTTCCCCAGGAAGCCGGCCGCTCGTGCTTGTCCACCGCGCTCCGAACGCCTTCGCGAAACCAGAGCGGCTCGACCTCTGGCGGATCGGCGTAGATGCCGACGAGCGCGTCCTGCGAATCCGGCGCGGGCGAGCGCTCGGCTTCGTCCGTTGCGTCGTCGATCTCCCGCATCACGCGCGCGTCCATCTCCGCGAGCTCGGCGGCCGAGGCGCCTTCGGCTCCGGTCAGCCGCTCGACGTACCGGGTGAGCGGATCGTTCTCCTTTTCCCAGCGCTCGATCTCGCCCGCGGGCACGTACGACTGGTTGTCGTGCTCCGCGTGCCCCTTCCGGCGATAGGTCATCAGCTCGATGAGGGACGCTCCTTCGCCGCGACGGGCCCGGTCCACCGCCCTGCGGGTCACGTCGTAAACCGCGAGGACATCATTGCCGTCGGCGCGCTCGCCGGGGATGCCGTATCCGATCGCTTTGTCTTTCAGCTCCTTGGCCGCGGTCTGCCGGTGGACGGGAGTCGAGTACGCGTAGCCGTTGTTCTCCACGATCACCACCAGCGGACACCGCTGCACGGCCGCGAAGTTGATTCCCTCGTGAAACGCTCCGGTGGACGTCGCGCCGTCGCCGACGTACACCAGGCCCACGCGGTCCTGCTTCCGGATGCGAAAAGACAGCGTGACTCCCGCCATCACCGGCACCATGTCGCCGAGGTGGGAGATCTGTCCGATGAAGCCGCGATCGGGGCTGCCGAAGTGAATGTTGAGCTCGCGGCCGCGTGTCGGTGAGTCGCCCTTTGCCATGTACTGGCGGATTATCTCGAGGGGAGTCGCGCCCTGTACCAGCATCGAGCCGAGGTTGCGGATGAGCGGAGAGAGCACGTCGCCCTTCGAGCGGTCGAGCGCGTACGCGCTGCCGACGGCGTCCGCCTCCTGTCCCAGCGACCGGAACAGCCCGCCGACGACCTTGGTCTGGCGATAGAGGTTGACGAGCCGCTCCTCCAGCGATCGCGTCAGGCGCATGTAGTAGTACAGCTCCAGCTTCTGCCCGCGCGTGAGCGCGGCGGTGCGCGCGCGGGTCGCCATCAATACGCGGCGCGCAGCCTGTGCCTGGGGTCGGCTTTGGTGCGCAGCTCGACGAAGAATCGCTTCACGTTTCGGTCGAGCCTGCTTTCCCCCGTCTGATCGGTGGAGACCTCGACAAACGTGTAGTGGCCGCCTTCCTTCTCTACCTTGAGCTTGAGGTTGCCGAGCTTGCCGGCGTAAGCGCGCGCGCGGTGCGAGTTCACCGTGCGATCCAGCGTGAGGCGGGCGAAGAAATCGTCGGCCGCCGCCAGCACTTCTTCGGAGCCCAGCTGTGACCTGTAGAAATGGCGCATCGTTTCAGTATCCCGGCTTGGTTGAAGGCACGACGGTTTGAATCCAGTCCGCGCGCTCGAGCCTCGCGGTCGAATCCTTCCTGAACTGCACCGCTATCGCCCAGTCGCCCGATATCACGTAGAAGAGCCGCCCGTAGTAGGTGCCGATCTCCTTGCCTTTGGACAGTCCGTCATCGGTGTTCGCCCCATCCCTGCTCGTGGCGAAGATCCTGCCCTCGCCCTGCTCCACCGGCTGGTTCGTCTCGCGGTCGCGGACGACCACTTTGTACGTCGCGGTCTTCAGCGCCTCGGGCGGCATCGGATCCACCGAGATGCGGTACGCGTAGTTGTCCGTCCACTGGCGGATGTCGGTGTTCGGCTGCGACGGGCTGCACCCGACAAGCCAATAGCCAATAGCCAATAGCCAATAGCTCTTAGTCTTCACGTGTAGTACTCCAGGCCCAGATGCGTTATCTGCTCTTCCCCCATGAGGTGGCGAAGGGTGTTCTTGAGCTTCGTCTGCTGGATGAAAAGGTCGTGCTCCGGCTGCAGGCCCGGGGCCGCCATCGGGCTCTTGTAGTAGAAGGAAAGCCACTCCTGTATCCCCTTCATGCCGGCGCGCTGCGCGAAGTCGGACAGCAGCGCGAGATCCAGCACCAGCGGCGCGGCGAGGATGGAATCGCGGCAGAGGAAGTTGATCTTGATCTGCATCGGGTAATTCATCCACCCGAAGATGTCGATGTTGTCCCAGCCTTCCTTGTTGTCGCCGCGCGGCGGGTAGTAGTTGATCCGCACCACATGGCAGAAATCCTTGTACAGGTCCGGATAAACCTCCGGCTGCAGGATCGTGTGCAGCACGCTGAGCTTGGATTCCTCCTTCGTCTTGAACGACGCGGGATCGTCCAGCACTTCCCCGTCGCGGTTCCCCAGAATGTTCGTCGAGTACCAGCCGGCGAGGCCGAGCATCCGCGCCTTCAGCGCCGGCGCGACGACGGTCTTCATCCACGTCTGTCCGGTCTTGAAGTCCTTGCCGGAGACCGGAACGCCTTTCTTCTGCGCGAGATCGATCAGGGCGAGCGTGTCCACGCACAGATTCGGCGCTCCGTTGGCGAACGGAACTCCCTCCATGATCGCGGCCCACGCGTACAGCATCGAGGGCGCGATCGCGTCGTCATTCGCCTCCATGGCGCGCTCGAACTGCTCGATGGTCGCGTGCTGCGGCCCCGGCTTGATGAACGTCTCGGTCGACGCGCACCACACGATGACGGCGCGATCGAGCCCGTGCTGCGCGATGAAGTCGCGGATGTCCTTACGGATCTGCTCGGCCAGGTCACGCTTGGTCTTGCCCGTCTTGACGTTGGCGCCCTGGATCCGGGTGACGTACCTGGTCTCGAACGCCGCCGGCATCGGCTTGATCGCCGCGAGGAAGTCCGCGACCGGAGCGAGATCGCGCTCGTCCAGCACCCCGGCCTTTCTCGCAGCCGTCAGCGCGTCGTCCGGAATCGGGTCCCAGGCGCCGAACACCAGGTCGTCGAGCTCCGCAAGCGGGACGAATTCCCTGATCAGCGGGGACCGGCCGTCGGTACGCTTGCCAAGGCGGATCGTCGCCATCTGCGTCAGCGATCCGATCGGGCGCGAATGCCCGCGGCGCACGCTTTCGACGCCCGCGATGAACGTCGTCGCAACGGCGCCCAATCCAACGGTGAGCACTCCGAGTTTTCCGGAGGCAGGCTTGACGCCACCCGGGACATTGCCGGGCGATGATTCAGGCATGAGTTACGGTTTCAGGAATGGGCGCGCCGCGTCGCCTGCTGGCCGACGGGCGGGGAGCTTTCGCCTACCACGCGGATCCGGGGAATCTCCTCGGTCGTCGTCAGGCCGCGCACGAACAGGATTCGCTGCACCGCGGTGATCCAGGCGGCGATCGCGAGCAGGATCACGATTGCCGCCAGCACCCTGCCTCCGAGCGCCAGGCCGAACAGCGCCTGCGGCGCCGACAGCAGCACGAACCGCTCCGGCCGCTGCAGGAACCCCACCTTCGCGTCGAGCCCGAGCGCCTCGGCGCGGGCGCGCGTGTACGAGATGACGAACGTCCCTACCATTCCGGCGAGGCACACGATCATCAGCGGCACGCTGGCGAAGCGCGGGCTCGTCGCGTAGAACACGGTGAGCCCCGCCATCAGCGCCCCGTCGCCGACGCGGTCGAGCGTGGAGTCATAAAACGCGCCGAACACAGTTGCGCGGTTTGCGCGCCTGGCCACGCGTCCGTCGAGAACGTCGAACAGCGCCGTGAGACTGAGCACCCACCCGCCGAGCATGATCCGGCCGAAGCCGAACGCCACCGCCGCGGCGACCGTAAACACGGCGCCGACGGTCGTGAGGAAGTTCGGGCTGACGCCCATGCGCGCCAGAGCCCCTGCAACAGGATCGAGCAGCCGCAGATAGCCGTTCTTGACCCCGTCCCACAGTGCTTTCATGCCGCTCCGAACGTGAATGGATGGCCCGGCGCAATCGACAGGCTCGGACGCTCCCAAAAAACAACGGGTCGGCGCCCGCTTGGGGGCCGACCCGTAAGGTATCGGGCTCTGGGAGTTGTAGCTAGGGAACTCGCCACTCGTACATGTTCTCGAGGACGATGTTGTCCTTGCTGTACGTCCGCGCCCCGTCAACGGTGCGCGCCCGCAGAGTCACGGTCGAGCCAGCCGAAAAGCCCTGCACCGGCACCCATTCGGAGCTGTTCGCGCCGATCTGCTTGACGAACACGTCCGTGGTGCCGCCGCCGCTTATGTACACGTTCACGGCCTGGCTCAGGTTGTTGGTGACCCGCAGCGCTACCTCGTTGCTGGTCGGCGTGCCGGTTTCGATCTGCACCTGACGCGGCCCGCAGCCCGCGACAGAGGTGGCGAAAACAATTGCGGCTAAAATCTTGAGCACATGGCCTCCGTGGGATCGTGGGAACGACGCCGCAGCGTGCAAGAGCCGTGCGCGACTAGCGATACAGGAAGTGAACGCGCGCCCGGTCGCGGAACGCGAACACGCTGGCCAGCTCCCGGTCTATCTGCACATCGGGATCCTCCCCGCGCACCAGCGCCCGCCGAATCGCGGGATTGCCAAAGCGGCGATCGAAGCCCATCGTGTCGATTCGGAGCGAGTCGAGCGACGTGCGCGCGATCGCCCATAGCACGGTCGCTCCGATTCTCGACGGCTGCACCTGGTTGCGATTGGTTATGCGCATCCGGATTCCGGGAATCGCCTGTCCGTTGTACTTCCCGTCCGGCGCGGCCAACGGAGTGAACGTCTCGGCTTCGAACTTGACCCCGCGCAACGGCCGGGTCGCGAGCAGATCGAGGATCTCCTTCACGCGCAGCCACGGAGCCCCGAATCGCTGGAAAGGCGCGTCGGTCCCGCGCCCGACGGACAGCCGCGTGGACTCGAACGCCACCAGCGAGGG
>DATLBG010000137.1:0-9734 GCA_035527035.1 Gemmatimonadaceae bacterium
GAGCACGCCGTGCTCTTCGTGCAGTCGGACGTTCCGGAGCACACCGAGCTCGCGTGGATTTTCAACACGCTCACTCCGCTCGGCGAGCTCGAGCGCCAGACGCAGTTCAAGGACAAGTCCAGCAGGCAGGAGAGCATTCCCGTAGGCCTGCTCACGTATCCCGTTCTTCAGGCGGCCGACATTCTCCTGTACAGGGCCGACCTGGTCCCGGTGGGAGAGGATCAGCTGCAGCACCTCGAGCTCTCGCGCGAGGTGGCGCGGAAATGGAACGCGCGGTTCTCGCCGGAGGCGCCGTTCTTCCCGGAACCCAAGGGCGAAGTCACGCCGTCGGCGCGCATCATGGGGCTGGACGGCGCGGCAAAGATGTCGAAGTCGCTCGGCAACACCGTGGGCCTGGTCGAGGAGCCGGCCGCCATATGGGAGAAGCTTAAGCCCGCGGTGACGGACCCGAAGCGCGTGCGCCGCACCGATCCTGGCACTCCCGAGGTGTGCAACATCTACCAGCTGCACAAGGCGTTCAGCCCGCCCGAGACGGTCCAGCACGTTGCGACGCAGTGCAGTACCGCGGGGTGGGGGTGCATCGACTGCAAGAAAGTTCTGTTCGAGTCGATGACGCGGGAGCTCGTTCCGATCCGGGAGCGCGCGGCGGACATCCGCTCCAACACGGGCGCGGTAGAGGCCGTCCTCCGCGCGGGCGCCGAGAAGGCGCGCGTGATGGCGAAGGAGACAATGCGCGAGGTGAAGGAGCGGATGGGTTTTGGATCGTGACGCTCTGGCGAGGCAGGCGAAGGAGCTGGTAGATCTCATCGCCGCCACGCCGCGCGCCGCGGGCGGCGAAGCGGAGGCGCGCGCGAGGCAGCTGTGCGCGGAGATGCTGCGCCAGAACGGGTTCATGGTAACCGAAGAGCCGTTTGCGTACTCCGCATTCGCCGGCCGCTACGCGGTGCCTCTGGTCGGAGCGCTTCTCCTGGGGTGGTTTGCATTCATCGGCCTCGCGGACGATGGCCGCCACGCCGAGGCGGCGGCTCGCTCGCTGCCATTTCTCCTCCTGCTTCCCGCGCTCGGCTACATGCTGGCGCGCGCCGCTCCGCCGCCGGGTCTCATGTCACGCAGCGCGACCAATCTTTTCGCAGTGCGTGGCGAGCGGCCAACAGCTCTGCTGCTCGCGCATCTCGATTCCAAATCGCAGCCGGTGCCGATGCTCGCGCGCATCGCGGGCATCATCGCCGCGGCTGGCGCGGCCGTGGCGTGTCTCGCCGCGGCTTTTCCGGGACGGTCGCTGGATCTGCCCGCTGCGTTCTGGATTAGCACGTGCGCCGCCGGCGCAGCGGGCTCGCTCGCGATGGCGGCCTCGCTCGTGGGCGACAGGTCACCAGGCGCGCTCGACAACGCTACCGGCGTGGCGGCTGCCCTGGTGACCGCGGCGTCGCTCCCTGCGGGCACGCCGCTCTGCGTGGCGTTGACCAGCGCCGAAGAGCTGGGGCTTCAGGGCGCGAGGGCCTTGGCTCGCGGACATCCTGTGTTGCCCGCGCGAATGGTAAACTTTGACGGCATCGATGACGTAGGGACTCTCACGTGCATGGCGAGGCGGGACAGCCCGCTCGCCGCGCGGATCCAGGCTTCGGCGCGGGAGTGCGTTTTGCAGCTGAAAACCAGGCGGGTCCTTCCGGGGATAATGGTAGATGCGCTCGCGCTCGAAGGCGCGGGCCGCGAGGCGGTGACGATCAGCAAAGGTAATTTGTCAACACTCGCGCGCATTCACACGCCGGGCGACACGCCGCGGCGGCTGAGCTGCCGCGGTGTCGCCGAGGCCGCGGACATGGTGAGGAACTTCCTGACGAGAGAGGGTTGAGTGGCTCTGCTTCTGCTGGCAATCGTGCTGGTTGCGTCGCTGATCATGATCCCGTTCGGATTACCCGGACTGTGGGTGATGCTCGGCGCCGCGGTGATTTACACCTACACTGGCGGGGGTGCTGCTATCGGCACCGCCACTCTCGTTCTGATCGGCGTGGTCGCGGTCGTAGCCGAGGTGATCGAGTACGTGCTTTCGGCGCGGTACGTGCGGGTTTACGGCGGGTCGCGCCGCGGGGCCTGGGGGGCAATAATTGGCGGCACCATTGGCGCGATAATGGGCGTTCCGATACCTATTATAGGGTCGCTGGTTGGGGCCTTCGCCGGGTCGTTCGTGGGCGCGCTGGTGGCGGAGCTGGGGGCCGGTGCCGGGAAAAAGGACGCGTCGCGCGCGGCATTCGGTGCGTTGGTAGGCCGGGCCGTAGCGGCCGCGATGAAGGTGGCCTTCGGGCTCGGAATCGCGGTTTGGATATTCTTCGCAGCGTGGAGATGAACTGTATGGCTGCTGTTTCGTCATGACCGAGCAATCAATTCCCTTCGGCGCGGATGCGTCCGACGCCGTCGATGCGGGCGGGAAATACGTGTACTGCATCATCCGGCACGACCGGCTGCGCGACTTCGGCAACGTCGGAATCGGCGGCGGGCGCCGGGTTTACACCGTCCACCACGAGGACCTGGCGGCGGTGGTCAGCGACACGCCCATCGTGATCTACGACCCGACGCGCGAGAACGTTCTGGCGCATGAGTTCGTGAACGAGACCGTCATGCGCGAGTTCACCGTCATCCCGATGTCTTTCGGCACCGTGTTCCGGTCGGAGGACGACGTGTCCGAGCTGCTGCGCTCCACGTACCGCGCTTTCACGGACGTGCTCGAAAAGATGCAGGACAAAATCGAGTTCGGACTGAAGGTGCTGTGGGACAGGGAAAAGGTCGTGACGAAGATCGAGCAGGAGAACGACGAGATCCGGAGACTCAAGGACGAGATCACGCGCAACGCCGCGTCATCCACGTACTTCGCGCGGATGCAGCTTGGCCGTCTGGTGGAGGGCGCGATGGAGGAAGCGGGCAATCGCTACGTATCCGACATCCACGAGGCGCTCAAGTCCGTCGCCGTAGCGAGCCGCAGCAACAAGGTGATCGGCGACAGGATGATCGCCAACTCCGCTTTCCTCGTGGACCGCAGCCGCGAAAGAGAGTTCGACGAGGTCGTCCGCGAGATCAGCCGCAAATACGAGGACGTGCTAACGTTCAAGTACACCGGCCCGTGGCCGCCGTACAACTTCGTCAACATCAAGCTCAAGCTCGAGAAGGCGAACTAGTCTTCGATGGGCCTGCTCTCCTCGATACTTCTCGCGCCGTTCACCGGACCGTGGTCCGGGACGATGTGGACGCTCGACAAGGTGCAGCGCACGGTCGAGGAGCAGCTGAGCGACGACACTCCCATCAAGGAAGACCTCATGAATCTCCAGCTCGCGCTGGAGATGGGCGACGTGGACGACGAGGAGTATGTCAGGCGCGAAGCGGAGATCATGCAGCGGCTGCGCGAGGTGCGGGAGTGGCGCGAGAAGCTGGGCAAGGGTAACGCCGGCGGTCCGGTCCGCGTCGCGCGCCAAGACGATTCGGAGTGACGGCGCGACAGGAACCTGCTGACCGGGTCGAGTACGTGTACGGCATCGTCCCCGCCGATCTCGACACCGCGCGGGCACCGGGGGGACTGGACGGTCGTCCGGTGCGCACAGTCGTGGAAGGATCGCTCGCGGCGCTCGTGTCGTCGCTCGACGCCTCGGAATACGCCGGCGAGAAGATCGACGAGCACGCCACCGATCTGGACTGGATCGGGCCTCGCGCTCAGGCGCACGACGCGGTGATCACCTGGGCAAACGACCCGGGCCCCGCGGTCCCGCTGCCGATGTGGACTCTGTTCACGAGCGAGCCGGGCGTGTGCGGCATGCTCGCCGCGCGAGCGGGGGATCTTCGCGAGACCATGGACCGGATCGCCGGCGCCGACGAGTACTCTCTGCGGGTGTTCGCGAAGGCCGCCGAGGTGCGCGCTTCGCTCGATTCGCTCGCTCCCGAGGTCGGCGAGGCGCAGCGCGCGCTCGAAGCCGCTCCTCCCGGCCAGCGTTATCTGCTCGAGCGAAAGCTCGAAGCGCAGAAGAAGGAGCTGTTGCGGTCGGCGGCCGAAGACGTGGCCGCGCGCGTGTACGACGAGGTTCGCGAGGTCGCGGCTGCGTCCGTGCTCGAGGCGTTGCCGCGCTCGTCCGCCATCGCGGAAGCGCAAGCGGTGCTGAATGCGGTGTTTCTGGTGCGGCGCGACGAGTTTGAGCCATTCCGCCGGCGCGTGTCCGACATCGTGGCCGCCCACACCGGGAAGGGGTTCCATTTCGAGTTCACCGGTCCCTGGCCGGCGTATCACTTCGTGAGCCGGACGCCCGGTTGAGCGACGACATCCTCGGAAGTGGTCGGCTCGACCTGAGCGACGTGCTCAGTAGTCTGTTGGACAAAGGGGTGGCATTGCGGGGCGGGGTCACGCTGGCCGTCGCAGACATCGACCTGGTGTATCTGGACCTGGCGCTGCTGCTAACGGCGATCGAGAGCGTAATGCAGGAGCCGAAGCGCGCGCCACCGCTGTTGGCCCGTGCGTTCGGCCCCCCCGATCTCACGCCCGGTCGCGGGACGGCTGCCGACACGGCCGTGGTGCCGACGCCAGGAGCGGGCGCCGCCAGGACCGATTCTCCGCACAGTGCGTCGCAGGGCAAAGGCGTCACTATATCCGACCTGGCGCCGGGCCTTCCCGACCGGATCGACGCAGACGCGAGCGCCGCGGAGAACGGGCTGGCGCGGCTCGTCTTGACCTTGATTGAACTGTTGCGTAAGGTGTTGGAGCATCAAGCGATCCGCCGGATGGACGGGGGCGGGCTGACCGAGGACGAGGTAGAGAAGCTCGGGCTTGCCATGCTGCGTCTGCACAAACGCATGGAAGACATGAAAGAAGTCTTCGGGCTCGCCGACGAAGATCTGCAGGTGGACCTGGGCCCGTTGGGCCGCCTACGATAGCCGGAGCCGTCTTTGTCAGACCTAGTTTCTCCCTCACGCAACCACGGCCTCGTCGAAATCCTCGACCGCGTGCTCGACAAGGGCCTGGTCATTGCGGGTGACATCAAGATCAACCTCGCCAACGTGGAGCTGCTGACCATCCATGTGCGGCTTCTTATTTGCTCGATCGACAAGGCGCAGGAAATCGGATTGGACTGGTGGCGCGCGGACCCGCGGCTGTCGGCTTCGGCCGCGCGGGAGTTGAGAGCGCAGACGGCGCTGCCGTCTGACGTTGGGGAGCGACTCGAACGGATCGAGCGGCGGCTGTCGGAGATGACAGTCGAGAAGCCGGCCAAGAAGCGTTAGCATGCCTCCAGTGGCGGGCGTCACGGGAGCTGACAGCACGCGGCGCGAGCCGCTGACTCTAAGGGGAGCGGAACGATGGCTGTAGAAAGAGCACCGAGCGGCAGTTCCCTCATCGACATCCTCGATCGCGTACTCGACAAGGGTATCGTCATCGACGCGTGGGTCCGGGTCTCGCTCGTGGGAATCGACCTGGTGACGGTTGAAGCGCGCATCGTGGTCGCCTCGATCGAGACTTACCTGAAGTACTCGGAGGCGGTCGGTATCACGGCGCCGGTTGGGCGTCCCCGTGAGCTGTCCACCGGCGGGGAGGCGGAGCTCGAGAGGGTTCAGGCCGAGAACGTCGAGCTGAGACGCCGGCTTGAGCAGCGCAACGCGTGATCGCGTAGCGGTCGCGCCGGGCCAGCAGCTCAGCGGGGAGAGGCTGGCAGAGCTTCTCTCCGTAATTTCGGAAGCCAACGAGTTCTCGACCGCCGCGGCCTTTCTGGTCGCGCAGTTCGCCGACGTGGCGAACGCGGCGCGCGGGTGCATCCTCAGCATCGACCCTCAGCAGCAGCAGATCGAAACGGTGGCGTTCGTCGGTTTCGCTCCGGACCAGAAGCCGGTGTTCGCGATCCCGCTGGCCGAGGAGCGCCATCCGTTGGTCGCGGCCACGCTCTCTCTCCGCCCCGTTTCATGCAGCAAGTCCGACGTGTTGGAGTCGGGCATCCCGTTCGATCACTGGATCGCGATTCCATTTCCACAGCCGCAGTTCAAGGGGGCGGTCGAGTTCATCCAAGGTGAGAGGATCGACGCGCTCGCACTGAAGTCGTGCTCGGTGCACCTGGCCGATCCTCGCGAGCGCCGCCGCCGCGCCGGCCACGCGCCCGCGGGCGTGGTGGTCCTCGAGGCGCGGCTCGACGAAGACCTCGTGACGGAGCTGTTTCACGCCGCGTCGCTCGCCGGGCCCGTGCTGTCGCGCATGTTCGCGGTCGAAGAGTACCGCCGGTCCGCCGAGCGGCTCGACCAGCAGCGCGATCTGCTCAGCGCGCTGATCAACTCGCTTCCGGATCCGATCATCATCACGAGCTCGACTACCGACATCGTTGTGCAGAACAAGCGCGCCGAGCACCTCCTGTCCATGAAGGAGCGCGACTCCGAGGGCCGGCGCCGCGCCGTCGAGATCAACAACCTCCTGTTCACGTCGCACCTCGCCAAGACCGCGATGGGCGCGGCGGTCGAGGCTGGAGCGCGCGAGCTCAACATGGTGGATCCCGACGAAGGCGCCGACCTCCTGTTCGAGGTGCTTACACATCACCTCGATCCGGAAACGGGAATCGACCCCGGCTCG
Organism: Gemmatimonadaceae bacterium; assembly: GCA_035527035.1. Classification (GTDB taxonomy): domain Bacteria; phylum Gemmatimonadota; class Gemmatimonadetes; order Gemmatimonadales; family Gemmatimonadaceae; genus JACDCY01. The sequence goes on from DATLBG010000137.1 coordinate 6,581, forward strand.
GTCGTGTCGGTGCTCCGCGACGTCACGGACCTCCGGCGCGCGGCCGGCGAGCTGGAGCGGCAGGTTCAGCGCGCGCGCGTCGCGGAAAAGGACGTCACGCGCGAGCGCGACCGCCTCGATCTGATTCTGGAGAACGTCGCAGATCCAATCCTCGTCACCGACGACCGGTCCAACATCATCCTTATGAACCGGCAGGCGGAAGCGCTTTTCTCCCTCGCAATGTCGGAGGAAAAGGCGACGCCTGGAACGCGGCGGGAGCGCGCGCAATCGGTGCGCGCCAACGACACCAAGTTCACCACGTTCATCTCCGATTTCACGATCCATCCCGAGCCGTCGCGGCGCGAGGAAATGAGCCTGACCGTCCCCGACAGCGGCGTCGAGCTACCGGTCGAGGTGGTCTCAGGCAAAATCTTCAACGCCCGCGGAGAGCCGATGGCGATCGTCTCTGTGCTGCACGACCTCACCGAGCAGGCTGAGAACGAGCGGCTCTACAGGGAGCTGAAAACCTTCAGCAGCCAGCTGGAAGACAGGATTCGCGCCGCAACGTCGGATCTCGCCGCGCAGAACGCGCGGTTGCAGTGGCAGTCGCAGGAGCTGGAGAAGGCGAACCGGCTCAAGTCGGAATTTCTCGCGAGCATGTCCCACGAGCTGCGCACGCCGATCAACGCGCTCATCGGCTACACCGCGCTGATCCTCGACCGCATCTACGGCGACGTCAACGACCGGCAAATCGATGCGCTGACGCGCATTCACGCATCCGCCCAGCACCTGCTCGTTCTGATCAACGACATTCTCGATCTCGCGAAAATCGAGGCAGGTAGAATGCCGCTGCATCTCGAAGAGCTGGAGCTCAGGCACCTGTTACTGGAAGTGACGCTGCAAATGGACCCGTTGTTCAAGAAGAAGGGTCTACGTTTTTCATGGGAGATGAGCCGTGAGAGCGTGGTAATGCGGACGGATCGCACGAAGGTCAAGCAGATCATGCTCAACCTGCTGTCGAACGCCGTCAAGTTCACCCACCGCGGGACCGTCTCGGTCAGCGCCGAAGTGGCCAACAATTTCGTCAGCATCTCGGTCGCCGACACGGGGATCGGCATCGCGGAAGAGCACCTGGTCGCGATCTGGGAGGATTTCCGCCAGGTGGACCAGTCGAGCACCAGGGAGTTCGGCGGGACGGGATTGGGGCTGAGCATCACCAAGAAGCTGGTCGAGGCGCTCGGCGGACACGTCGATCTGCGCAGCACGCTCGGGGAGGGCTCGACGTTCACGGTCACGCTGCCGCGAGAGTCCGAGTACTCCGCGGAGGACGACGACTCGCTGCTCACCTCCGGGGAATCGGTTGTTTTTGTGGGCACGGCCGAGGGACCCACGCGCCCGATCCGCGAGTCCTGAACCCGCGGCGCCACGGCGCCCACGCTGCATGCTAGAATACGGGCTGCAGCCATCTCAACGCTATCCATGAATGTTTGATTCTGTCCGGCGCACCGTCGTCGTAGTCGGCGCGCAATGGGGTGACGAAGGCAAGGGAAAGCTCGTGGACGTTCTCGCGGAGCGGGCCGATTGGGTCATCCGGTATCAGGGTGGCGCGAACGCCGGGCATACCGTGCACATCGGCGATGCGAAGTTCGTTCTCCGGCAGATTCCGAGCGGAATTCTGCACCCGGGCGTGCGGTGCGCGATCGGCAACGGCGTCGTGCTCGATCCCGAGCGCCTCTTCGCGGAGATAGACGAGCTGACCGCGAAGGACATCCACGTGCGAGGTCGCTTGTTCGTGAGCAACCGCGCGCACATGGTGATGCCGTACCACAAACTGGTGGATTCGGAGAGCGCGGCGAACCGCGAGATCGGAACGACCGGTCGCGGCATCGGGCCCGCTTACGAGGATAAAGTCGGACGCCGCGGTGTGCGCGTGCTCGATCTTCGCCATAAGGAAAAGCTTCGAGGCCTCGTCGAGCGGGGCGTGGCGAATGCGAACGGCAGGTTGGCTTCGTCCGGATCTTCTGCGAAGGCCGAGGTTGAGCCGGTGCTCGAGATGCTCGATGCGCTGTCGCCGCGATTGCTCGAACTTGCCGCTGACGTCGGCCTCGAGGCGCACAGGGCGATAGCCGAGGGCAGGACGATCCTGCTGGAAGGCGCGCAAGGGTCGCTCCTGGACATAGACCACGGTACGTATCCGTTCGTGACGTCGAGCAATACCACTTCCGGGGGGGCGGCCATCGGCGCCGGAATTTCACCCATGGCGCTCGACGCGGTTCTCGGAGTTGTGAAGGCGTACACGACGCGCGTGGGCAACGGCCCGTTGCCCACTGAGCTCGCGGGCGAGCTCGGGGACCGCGTCCGGACGCTCGGCAATGAGTTCGGAGCGGTCACCGGCCGGGCCCGTCGCTGCGGCTGGTTCGATTCCGTGGTAGTGCGCTACGCCGCGCGGATCAACGGCCTGACCGATCTCGCCGTGACCAAGCTCGACGTCCTCGATACCCTCGACAAGGTCGCGCTGTGCACCGGATATGTGGTGGACGGCGAGCTCCACACGGAGTTCCCGGGCGATCTCGCCGAGCTGGAATCCGTGGAGCCGCAGTACGAGTGGTACGAGGGCTGGCGCACGGACACGTCTCATTCCCGGTCGCTCGACGAGCTGCCCAAGCAGGCGCGGAAGTACCTGGACCGGATCGAAGAGCTGGTCGCCGCGCCGATCACTTACGTCAGCGTCGGCACGAGACGCGATCAAATCATAGGATTGGAAGACGCGTGAGCCCTGGACCGAAAGCGGGACCCGACGTGATGGAAAAGCTCGTGTCGCTGTGCAAGCGGCGCGGCTTCATCTTCCAGTCGTCCGAGATCTACGGCGGCGCGGGATCGGTGTGGGACTACGGCCCGCTAGGCGTCGAGCTCAAGCGCAACATCAAGGAGCTGTGGTGGGGCGCGATGGTGAAGGCGCGCGACGACATCGAGGGACTGGATGCCGCGATCCTGATGCACCCGCGCGTCTGGGAAGCCAGCGGTCACGTGGCCGGCTTCGTGGATCCACTGGTGGACTGCAAGAATTGCAAGAAGCGCGTTCGCGCCGACGATCCCAAGATCAAGGGGACGCCGGGCGCGCCCGACGCGCAATGCCCGGCGTGCGGCATGAAGGGCACTCTCAGCGAGCCGCGCC
>DATLBG010000138.1:0-11088 GCA_035527035.1 Gemmatimonadaceae bacterium
GCGCGCGAGCTGCGCGCGATGTGATGGCGGCGACGGCGACCGCGGTGAGGTGCCGCAAGAAATTTCTACGCTTCTTCCCCCGCGGCTTTCACGATCCCAAGTACGTGGACTGGGAGCGCGGATACAAATGGGAAGCGCACGAGAAGTGGCTCGCCGCGCTGGACAAGCCGGCATTTCAGCGGATGCTGCGCGCGCGCGAGCACTCCGAGATCGCGCGCACCGCGGTCACCATCGAGTCCCGCACCAACCTCCTGTTCTCTTTCGAGAAGATGGCGCTCCGGGACGCGGTGAAATCACCGGCCGGCGCCAGGACCTTCGCCGAGGGGCTTTTCGAGTTTCTGCACGGACGCGGCGGTGATGAGAGCCGCTTCGACGCGTGGCGCGATACGGTCGCCGAGCTCCCGCGCAAGCAGACTCGCGTGCTCACGTGGCCGCTGCTCACGGTGTTCGGGTTCCTGGCGCAGCCAGAGAAGCACATCTTCCTCAAGCCCAACGTCACGCGCGCGGGGGCGCGCGAGTACGGCTTCGATTTCAAATACGTGTCGCGACCCAATTGGGACACTTATCAGAGCCTGCTTGATTTTGCGGCGACTATCCGCCGCGACAATCGCGATCTGAAACCGCGCGACATGATAGACTTGCAATCCTTCATGTGGGTGCAGGGCTCGGACGAGTACGAGGAGTAAGTCATGCCTGTCAGTAGCTCGCGAACGAGACTCGCCGCGGCCGCGGCGCTGCTGCTGCTCGCAACCGCATGTGCCCCCGCCACGCGGCCCGTCGCGCCGGCCTCCACCCACGCGGCGCCGATCGACGCCGCGCTCGCCGTCGCCACCTTCGACTCGGCGTGGAACGCCATCCGGCGCACGTACTACGACTCCACATTTCGCGGGCTCGATTGGAACGCAGTGCGCACCGAGCTCCGTCCCCGCGCCGCCGCCGCGCGCACCGTCGGCGAGCTTCGCGCGACGCTCAGGTCCATGCTCAGCCGCATGGGAGAGTCGCATTTCGCGCTTATCCCGGCCGAAGTCTTCGAAGCAACAGGGGATGATGAAGAAGGGCCGGACGGCGGCGCCACGCCCGGCGACGTAGGAATTGAGATACGCACCGTTGACCGGGCGGCGCTGGTGTGGCGCATCGACTCCGCGGGGCCGGCATACGCGGCGGGGGTGCGTACCGGCTGGATCATCGAGTCAGTGGAAGACTTGAGCGTAGGGCCCGCGATCGCGGCCGCGCATGCGCTTTCTGGTGATCGTGACCGGGCCGAAGCACTCCGCCTCCTCGGAAACAGACTGACCGGGCGGCTGAACGGCGACTCCGGCTCGAGGGCGCAGGCGATGTTCCGCGACAGGCATGGCAACAGGGTCCATGTGACGATGGTCCGCCGGCGGCAGCCTGGCAGCATATCCCGCTTCGGCAACCTGCCGCCGCTCCACGTCATGCTCTCGCGCTCGCGAATTCCGTCCGCGCCAGGGTGCGTGGGCTACGCGCGCTTCAACATCTGGCTGCCCCCGATCAACGCGCCGCTCGACAGCGCGATGCAGGAGCTGGCGGATTGTCGGGGAATGATCCTCGACCTCCGCGGCAATCCCGGCGGGATGGCGGGACTATCGATGGGAGTAGCCGGTTACTTCATCGATTCGGTGGTCCCGCTCGGCATCCTCAAAACCCGCGGGAATGAGCTTCGTCTCGTCACCAATCCGCGGCGGGTGTCGCTCTCGGGCCGCGCATTCCGGGTGTACGATCGCCCGCTCGCGATCCTCGTGGACCGGCAATCGGTGAGCACAAGCGAGATCTTCGCGGGAGGGATGCAGTACCTCAAGCGGGCGCGCGTGTTCGGTGAGACCACCTCGGGGCAGGCGTTGCCCGCGTCGTTGATCAGGCTGCCTAACGACGACGTGCTGATGCACGTAATTTCAGACTACACCCTGCCCGACGGAACCAGGCTTGAAGTCAGGGGTGTCATCCCCGACCAGGCCGAGCCTGTCCGCCGCGCAGACCTGCTGGCGGGGCGTGACGCCGCCCTCCTGGCGGCAGTCCAATGGATTCAGAGCAGATAACCCAGTCACCGCATTAGGAGCCTCAGCATGCCCGCCGTTTTTGTTCGCCGCAGCGCGCTGTTCGCCGCGCTCGCACTGCTTCCTTCTGTCGCGACGGCCCAGAGTGCCTCGCTTCCCGCCGCCCGGGACCTGATCGCGAGGCACGTCGCCGCCATCGGCGGCCGTGACGCAGTGCTGCGTCACCCGTTCTTCCGCGCCAAGGGCAACCTCCAAATGCCCGCTTCCGGTCTCAACGCCGAGATAGAAGTGTCGGGCGCCAAGCCGAACCTCTTCGTGATGAAGATGACGATCCCGGGAATGGGCGAGATGCTCCAGGGCTTCGACGGCACGCACGGATGGGCCATGGATCCGATGCAGGGGCCGCGGCTGATCGAAGGAGACGAGCTCGTGCAGCTCGTGGACGAAGCGGAATTCGGGTCGGTGCTGCGCGAATCGCAGAACATCGAATCCGTCGAGACGACGGAGAAGGTCACCCTCGGCAACGAGGACTGCTACAAGGTGAGAGTCAAGCGGAAGAACGGCCGCGAGTCGTTCGACTGCTACTCGGTCGCTTCCGGGCTTTTGATCGGCGCCTACGCCGACCAGGAAACGCCGATGGGCGCCGTCCAGTCTGTGACCGAGTTCAAGGATTACAGAGATTTCTCCGGCGTGAAGCAGCCGACGCAGATAGTCGTCTCCGTCATGAATCAGCAGCAGATCATGACGTTCAGCTCGTATGAGTACGGTGCGATGCAGGCCGGAGCCTTTGCCGTCCCCGCTGCGATCTCCACTCTCATCTCGCAGAAGCCCAAGCCCTGACAGCCGAGTTAGAGATTGCGGCCTCAGGACTAACGACCAACGCGGATTACGGATTAAGTGAGGACCGGGGACTAAATCGGCTACCGGGTTCGGCGCGCGCAGGTATAACTTTTCGCAGATGGAGCTTACCGCTGCGCGTTGAGTAGGGCTGACCCGGCGGGAGAGATACCGGCGCCGGTACGGGCGCTCGCCACCGGCCTCGTGGATTACGCGGGGCTCTTTCCTCCCGCGAATCTCGGCATGGCCGAGGCGATGGCGAATTATGCGGCCTATCTGGCCGGACCCGATGCGTGGATGCTCGGAAGATTTGTCCTCCCGAACGCGCGGCTCGCGGAGTTCGACGCGCTGTCTGCCGGTCTGCTGTCGAGCGGGGAAGGCTCGGCGCCCTGGCGCATCGCGGCGCTCTCCGGCGACGAGCTTGCCGCCGACGTCGAGGCCGCGCTCGGGTTCAATTGCCGGCACTGGCCCGGGTCAGAGATCGGCCACGCCATCATCGACAGCATCGAGCTGCGCGTCAGCGGCTACGATCCCGACGTGCGCAAGCACGTTCCTGATTTCTTCACCCTGTACGTCGAGTCCGCCACGGGTGCGAGGGGCTCGCTCGGCATGCTCGACGCGCTCCAGGCATCCGGCGCGCGGGCGAAGATCAGGGTGGGCGGTGTCACGCCAGACGCGTTTCCTTCGCCAGAGGACGTCGTTGCATTCGTCAGCGGGTGCGTTGGCCGCGGGTTGCCTTTCAAGGCGACCGCGGGCCTGCATCATCTTATACGCTCCGATTATCCTCTCACATACGAGGCCGGCAGCAGCCGCGCGACGATGTACGGCTATCTGAACGTGTTTCTGGCCGCGGCGGCGCTTGCGTCGGGCGCTTCGACCGGCGACGCGCGCGGCATCCTACTCGAATCCGACATGACCAGCATCCAGTTCGGCGGGGGCGAGGTGCACTGGCGGGACCTCACGCTTTCGACAGCGGACATCCGGCGCGCGCGCGGGCTGGCGACGTCGTTCGGCTCGTGCTCCTTCCGCGAGCCCGTGGACGAGCTCGCCGGCGCGGGGCTCCTGCGATGACGGCGATCAACGAGACGCACGACCCGGCCCTTCGCTCGTGGGTCGCGTCGGCCAACGAGCCGACTACCGATTTCCCGATTCAGAATCTTCCATTCGGCGTGTTCTCGCGGGAAGCAGGCGAGCCGCGCGTCGGGGTGGCAATCGGCGATCAGATTCTCGACGTAGCGGCGTGTCTCGAGGCGAATCTGCTCGAGAGCGACGCGGCGTTCGCGGCCGCCGAGGCGTGCAGAGCGACGACGCTGAACGGATTGATGGCGGCTGACCGGTTGTCGGTCTCGGGGCTCAGGCTGGAGCTGAGCCGCCTGCTGCGTGACGAGGAGTCCGGCGGTCCCGGCTCGCGCGCCGCGGCTTCGCTGCTGGTTCCGATGAGCGAGGCGCGGACGCATCTCCCCGCGGACATCGGCGATTACACCGACTTTTACGCCTCGGTGGATCACGCCACGAACATCGGCAAGATGTTCCGGCCCGACAATCCGCTGCTGCCGAACTACCGGCACATACCCATCGGCTACCACGGCCGCGCGTCGTCCATCGTTCCGACCGGCGCGACAGTGCGGCGCCCGCTTGGGCAGACGAAGCCCGCGGACTCTGATTCGCCGGTGTTCGGGCCCTCCAAGCTGCTGGACTACGAGGCAGAGGTCGGCTTTTACGTGGCGGGAGGGAATCGCCGGGGCGAGCCGATCGCGATCGCGCGCGCCGACGAGCACATTTTCGGATTCTGCATCGTGAACGACTGGTCGGCGCGCGACATCCAGGCGTGGGAGTACCAGCCGCTGGGTCCATTCCTCGCGAAGAACTTCGCGACCACCGTGTCACCGTGGGTCGTCACGGCCGATGCGCTCGCTCCATTCCGGGTGCCGGCGCGGACGCGCGGTGAAGGCGAGCCCGCGCCGCTTCCTTATCTGTCTTCGGCCGCGAACGACGAAGAGGGCGGCTTGGCACTCACGCTGGATGTATTGCTGCTCACCAAGCGGATGCGCGACGAGGGAGCGGAGCCGTTCCGGATCAGCCGCGGCTCGCTGTCCGACATGTACTGGACGCCCGCGCAGATGCTCACGCATCACGCGAGCAACGGCTGCAACCTACGGCCCGGTGACCTTCTCGCGAGCGGAACAGTCTCAGGAAGCAGCGAAGATTCACGGGGCTGTTTGATGGAGCTGACCAGCCGCGGGGCGCGGCCCGTCGCTTTGCCGAACGGTGAGCAGCGGCGGTTTCTCGAGGACGGCGACGAGGTTCTGATGCGCGGCTGCTGCCGGCGCACGGGCTTTGTGAGCATCGGATTCGGGGAATGCCGCGGAGTGGTGGAGCCGGCGCTGTAGGGAGCCGTTGGCTGTTGGCTGTTGGCTCTTGGCTGGGTTTTTGGTTTTTGGATCTTGGTTTTTGGATCTTGGTCTTTGGATTTTTGGTAGCCAATAGCCAATAGCCAACAGCTAATAGCTCCATGTGGGGCTGAACAAAAGTCGAATCTGCGCAGTAGTAAGTTGAGAGTCCCGCTACCACACCCCGCACCAAAATGTCGAAAGACTTTTTCTATCGAGAGACGCTCGGGATCCGCATCACGGTCCGGCCCGTGTACCTGCGGGAGCAGTCCGACGCGTCGCGCAACCACTACGTGTTCGCCTACTTCGTGCGGATAGAGAACGTGGGCGAGCGTCCAGCTCAGCTCTTATCGCGGCGCTGGCTCATTCACGACTCGATCGGCGAGGACACGGAAGTGATGGGGGACGGGGTGGTGGGGCAGCAGCCGCTGATCCCGCCGAGTCACGTGCATGAGTATCGGAGCTTCTGCGTCCTGAAATCGCCGGAAGGGCACATGGAGGGGCAGTACAATTTCATGCTTCCCGACGGCGGGGAGTTCAGTGCTGAAATTCCGAGATTTCTGCTGAGTGCGAGCTCGTCGAGCGGATTGCCATCGTGAAAAACGCAGGCAGCGCAGTTCCCGCCATTAGGAACTTGTGCGCCGCATAATCGACATCTCCACGCCGCTCGTAAACGGCGGCCTGGTTTACCCCGGGAACCCGCCAATCACCATCACATCGCAGCAGTCCATCGCCGATGGCGCATCAGCTAACGTCAGTTCCATCGTTTTCGGCTCCCACACCGGAACTCACGTGGACGCCGCCAAGCACTTCTTCGACGACGGGGAAACCGTCGATCAGCTCCCGCTGGACCGGCTGATCGGCCGTGCCGTGGTGCTCGAGTTCGCCGACGACGTGATGCGGGTCGGCGCGAAGGAGCTGGAAGGCCAGCGGTTCGACGGCGCCACGCGCGTGCTGCTCAAGACGCGGAATTCGGCGCTGCTAGAGCAGGCCGAATTCGCGCGCGATTACACCTTCCTCGCACCGGACGGCGCCGAGCTTCTCGTGGAAAAAGGTGTCGAGCTCGTGGGCATCGACTATTTATCAATCGAGCAGTTCAAGTCGGGCCATCACCGCACGCACCGGACCTTGCTCGAGCGCCGGATAGTGATCGTGGAGGGGCTGCAGCTCGGAGGGGTCGCTCCCGGCGCGTACGACTTCATCTGTCTGCCGCTGAGACTCGCGGGCATGGACGGTGCACCTGCGAGAGCGGTCCTCGTGGAGATCGAGTAACCAGCACCTGAAGCGGCCGCGGCCGCGCACCCGCAACCGGAGCTCACATGCAGCTGGCGATGATCGGGCTCGGAAAGATGGGCGGCAACATGAGCGCGCGGCTGCTGCGCGCGGGCCACTCCGTGGTGGTGCACGACCGCCACGCCGCGACCATCGACGAGTACGTGAAGCTGGGCGGGACCGGAGCGCGCTCCATCGACGAGGTGCTCTCGCTGCTCTCTCCGCGCCGGATTATCTGGCTCATGATCCCCGCGGGCCCGCCGGTGGACGAGACGATCGACCGGCTCAAGCCCGCGCTCGCCGCCGGCGACATCATCATCGACGGCGGCAACTCCAACTATCACGACACCCGGCGTCGCGCTGCCGCGCTCGCGCGCGACGGGATCGAGCTCGTGGACTGCGGCACCAGCGGCGGCATCTGGGGACTGGAGAACGGGTACTGCCTGATGGTTGGCGGGTCTGCCGGCGCAGTCACGCACTGCGAGGAGATCTTCCGCGCGCTCGCGCAGGAGGGCGGCTACGCGCACGTCGGCCCGGCGGGCGCGGGCCACTACGTGAAGATGGTTCACAACGGTATCGAGTACGGCTTGCTGCAGGCGTACGCCGAGGGATACGAGATCCTCAACGCGTCCGAGTACGATCTGGACCTGCACCGGATCGCCGCGCTGTGGAACCGCGGGAGCGTGGTTCGCTCCTGGCTCAACGAGCTCGCGGAGCGAGCGCTCGAGGATCCCGACGCCGTCGAAGCGCTGAAGGGATTCGTGCCCGACAGCGGCGAAGGGCGCTGGACCGTGCAGGAAGCGGTGGACCGCGACGTGCCCGCGCCGGTGATAACCCTCGCGCTGCTGATGCGACTTCGGTCACGCCAGGACGACTCGTACGGAGCGAAGCTCATCGCCGCGCTGCGGAACGAGTTCGGCGGGCACGCGGTGAAGAAGTGATTGGTGATTGGTGATTGGTGATTGGTGACTAGGAAACCCGTGAAGGTAGAGCCCTCGGTCGCTGTGGATGCCGCCCCTCAGCGGGTGCGCGAGCGGGCCGATCCCTGCACGATGCTCATCTTCGGAGGCTCGGGCGACCTCGCGCGGCGCAAGCTGGTGCCGGCTCTTTACCATCTCTCCGCGGCAAAACTCCTCGACGACGATTTCGTCGTGCTCGGCGTCGCCCGCGAGACCATGAGCGACGAGCAGTACCGGGAGCTGATGCTCGCGGAGCTGAAAAAATCCGATGGCTTCAAGGCGCTCGACGAGGGCGCGTGGCAGTGGCTTGCGAGCCGGATGTGGTATGTCGGCGCCGATTTCGCCGACAGCGCGACCCTCGACGTCGTCGAAAAAAAGCTCGCCTCAATCGAAGCTTCCAGGAGCGGTCCCGCCAATCACCTCTTTTATCTGGCGGTCCCGCCCAGCGTTTTTCCCGCCACGGTCACGAATCTCGCGGCCTCCGGGCTGCTGGCGCGGACGCCTTCGGCAAGCGACCGGCCCTGGAGCCGGATCGTCGTCGAGAAGCCGTTCGGCCGCAGTCTCGCGAGCGCGATGCAGCTGAACGCGCTGCTGCTCGATCGCGTCGGCGAGCACCAGGTGTACCGGATCGACCACTATCTCGGCAAAGAGGCGGTGCAGAACATCCTCGTTTTCCGCTTCGCGAATTCCATCTTCGAGCCGTTGTGGAACAGGGAATTCGTCTCCCACGTGCAGATAACCGTCGCCGAGTCGCTGGGCGTGGAGACGCGCGGGAAGTATTACGAGGAGGCGGGTGTGCTCCGCGACATGTTCCAGAACCATCTGCTTCAGCTTCTGTCGCTCGCCGCGATGGAGCCGCCGATAGCTATCGAGGCCGACGCCGTGCGCGACGAAAAGGTGAAGGTGCTCCGCTCGCTCAGGCCACTGGTGAACGACGGCGTGTCCGAGGCGGTGCGCGCCCAGTACGTCGGTGCCGGCAGCGGCGCGGTACCCGGCTACCGTGCCGAGCCGGACGTGTCACCGGAATCCACCACGCCGACGTTCGCGGCGGTGCGCGTCGCGATCGACAATTGGCGATGGAAGGGCGTGCCATTCTTTTTGCGGTCCGGCAAGCGAATGAAGGAGCGCGAATCGAAGATAGTTGTGCAGTTCAAGTCGCCACCCCACATGATCTTCGGCACGGGCGAGGCGGAGCGCGTGCCTCCGGGCCTGCTCACCATGCGGGTGCAGCCGCGCGAGGGCATTGCGCTGCGCTTCCAGGTGAAAACGCCCGGGACCGTGCACGAGCTCACGCCCGGATTCGAGACCACCCCGGTGGAGATGGATTTCTGCTATCACGACGCGTTCGGGGAACCGCCGAGCCCCGCGTACGAGACGCTGCTGCTCGATACGATGCTCGGGGACGCGACGTTGTTCACGCGGAGCGACGAAGTCGAGATGGCATGGCGTGTGATGGATCCTTTGCTCGATCTGTGGTCCGGCGCAGCGGCGCCGCCCATGGCCACGTACGAGGCCGGGAGCTGGGGCCCGCGCGAGGCTGATGAGCTTCTTTCCAACGAATTGCCGGGAGCCAGGTGGCTTTGACTTCATACATTCTGCGCGCGATCACTGTCGCGCTGTGCACGACGGGCTGCGACCGCCAGCAGGCGTCGGCGACGTCGGCGCCCGAAACGCCGGCCGCGCTGCATGCCGACAGCATCAAGGTCACGCTGGAGCAGCCCGCGCGCGAGCTCGTCACGCGGGGGCGGAACTTCGATCGAGCAAACCAGCTCGACAGCGCCCGTCTCGCATATCTCGAGGCCGCGCGGCAGGTCCCGGAGATAGCCGATTGGCTGCACCTCCGCGCGGCGGGAGTCACCGCGGACAGCAATGCGCGGAAGGAGCTGTACGAGCGGATCCGCACCGAGGTGGCGCGCGACCGCATTCCGATGAGCGAGGCCTTCGCGCGCGAGCGGACCGGTGACATCATTGGCGCGATCGCGGCGTACGATGCCGCGGGCTCGCGGACCAGCGCTTTCCGGCTGAGGCTGGCGCGGGCCGGCAGCGACATCGCCCGGCTGGAAGCGGAGCGTGCCGGGCTGCTCGCGCTGATCCGCTCCAATGCGGGATCCGAGACGTCGCGCGAAGCCATCGCGATGGTGGACCGGGCATTCAAGCGGCGGACGGCCGCGGAAGAGCTGGCCATTGCGCGCACCGCGGCCCGCGTCGGCATGACGGGACGCGCGGCCATCGGCTACGACCAGGCGGGGAAGGCGGGCCTTCTCACTTCGAGCGACCGCTTCTCGTACGGGCAGATGCTGGCCAGGCTGAACCGCGACGCGGACGCGGCCGCGCAGTATGCGCGGATCACCGCTCCGTCATCGCTGGCCGCGAGCGCGCAGTACCAGCGTGCGCGCGCGCAGATAGCGATGCGCAACCTTCCCGCCGCGCGCGCGACGCTGCGCGCGATCACCACGAAATTCCCCGGCGATCCGAGCGCCGCGGCGGCGCTGCTGCTCCTGGCAGACCTGGCCACCGACGAGAGCCGCGACGGCGACGCGCGGACGGCGCTGCGCGACGTCGTGAGCCGCTTCCCCTCGTCGTCGCAGGCGCCGATCGCGATCTTCAGAGGCGCGCTGATCTCCTTCATTCAGCGCGACTACGTCACGGCCGCCACCGAGCTCGAAGGCCTCGTCGCGCGATACCCGCGCAGCAGCGACGCCACCGCGGCGCGGTACTGGCTCGGACGCGCGCGGCACGAGCTCGGCGATACGACCCGCAGCCGCGCTACCTGGCGCGCGCTGATGACCGACGAGCCGTCGTCGTATTACACGGTGCTGGCCTCGGAGCGGCTCGGCGTTCCGCTGTCGCTCGGGGACGAGACCCGCGACACGATCCCGAAAGTCCAGGAGCTGGAGGACGGGCTGCGGCGCATCGCGCTGCTGGGCAGCCTCGGCATGGAGGTGGAGCAGCGGCACGAGTACAACCGCCTGTTCCGCGACGCCGCGAAGTCGCCGGAGAGGATGGTCGCGACCGCGCACGCATTCCTCGGGACGCCTGAAGCCCCGCGCGCGATCTCGCTCGGCTGGACCGTCATCAACGACCACGGCCGCAGCCCGCTGCGCTACCGGCTGGTGCACCCCATAGTTCAGCGCGAGAAGATCGCCTCGGCGGCGAAAGCGAATGGGCTGGATCCCGCGCTGGTGGCCGCGCTCATCAAGCAGGAGTCCAGCTTCAATCCGCGCGCGACATCACCGGTCGGCGCACGCGGGATGATGCAGATCATGCCCTCGCTTGGCGAGCGGATGGCGCGGGCGGGAGGGATGACGAACTGGAATGCGGAGATGCTGTACGATCCGGCGATCAGCATCGAGCTGGGCACCAAGCATCTGGCGGACCTTCTGAGCGCGTACCCCCATCTCGAGCACGGGCTCGCCGCGTACAACGCCGGCGCCACTCCGGTTGCGCGCTGGCGAACCAAGGCCGGCGCCGCGGACGCGGAGGTGTTTACGGAACGGATACCGTTTGTCGAGACCCGCGATTACGTCCGGGCGATCGTGCGAAACCGCGCGTTCTATCGGGTGCTGTACCCGTGGTGAGCTAGAGCGCTTCTTCGGATTCCTGTTTCTGCTTCTT
>DATLBG010000139.1:0-12182 GCA_035527035.1 Gemmatimonadaceae bacterium
CTGCGCGACAGCGAGCGCCGGTTCCGGTCATTGATCGAGAATGCGTCCGACGCGATCGCGATCATCGACGGCGAGGGGAAGTTCGCCTACGCCAGCGAGAGCTATGTCAACGTTCTGGGATTCAAGGCGTCCGAGCTCGTCGGCAGGCCCGTGCTCGACTACGTGCACGAAGAGGACCTGCCCGCGGCGGCCAGCTCCCTTGAGCGGATGCTGCAGGAGGCGGGCGGGACGACTCACATCACTCTGCGCTGCAGGCACAAAGACGGTAGCTGGCGCGTGCTGGCCGCGCGTGCCAGGAATCTCATGCACGATCCCGCGATTGCCGGCATCGTCTCGGCTTCGCGCGACGTGACGGATCAGGCATCGCTGGAAGCCGAGCTGGCGCAGGCGCAGAAGATGGAAGCGATGGGCCAGCTCGCGGGGGGCGTGGCGCACGACTTCAACAACCTGTTGACGGTCATCACCTCCAACGTCGATCTGGTGGTCAGCGCGATACCTTCGAATCTGGAGGTGCACGAGAACCTCACGGAGATACGCCGCGCCGCCGCGCAGGCCGCTGGCCTTACCCGCCAGCTGCTGAACTTCACGCAGCGACGAACAGAGGACCCGCAGGTGCTGAACCTGAACGAAGTGGTGACGGACTCGCAGGCTCTGCTGCGGCGCGTAATCGGCGAGAACGCGGAACTGCGCGTCAAGACGGCGCCGCGGGCCCCGCTCGTGAAGATCGATCGCCCGCAGCTCGAACAGGTTTTGATGAACCTCGTGTTCAACGCGCGCGACGCGCTCGGCGAGGGCGGCGTTGTCGAAGTGGCCACGGAGCGCCGCGTGGTCAAGGCGGGAGAATCGACGAGCCCCGCGGCGGTGCCGCCGGGGGAATACTCCGTGCTGATCGTGCGTGACACCGGGACCGGGATGACGCCGGAGACGCGCGCCCGCGCATTCGACCCGTTCTACACGACCAAGGAGATCGGCAAGGGAACCGGGCTCGGGCTCGCGATGGTGTATACGATCGTCAAGCGGGCCAAGGGCACGATTGATCTCGACACCAAGCGCGGCGCAGGGACGACGTTCAGCATCTTCTTCCCGCGAGTGCTGTCACCCTCGTTGACCCCGATGGACGGGACTCCTGTGGTGCGGGCAAATCAGGGGAGCGAGACAGTGCTTCTCGTCGAGGACGAAGACATGGTGCGCAAGGTCGTCAGGCGGACTCT
Organism: Gemmatimonadaceae bacterium; assembly: GCA_035527035.1. Classification (GTDB taxonomy): domain Bacteria; phylum Gemmatimonadota; class Gemmatimonadetes; order Gemmatimonadales; family Gemmatimonadaceae; genus JACDCY01. The sequence goes on from DATLBG010000139.1 coordinate 1,212, forward strand.
CACCGGTCAGGGCTACAAGGTGGTGGAGGCCTCCAACGGGAAGGAAGCGCTCGCGCTCGCGCTGGAGAATCCGGCGCGCATATCCCTCGTGCTCACCGACGTGATGATGCCGCAGATGGGCGGCCCCGAGCTGGCCCGGCGGCTTTGGGCGCAGTATCCCGATCTCAAGGTGATCTTCCTCAGCGGTTACGCTCCCGATACGATGTCGCCGGAATCCGCGGTCCCGGCGGGCGCGATCCTGATCGAGAAACCGTTCGCGATCGAGAAGCTCGTTACGAAGGTGAGGGAGGTGCTCGACGGCGACAGCGCGGGCACGTCGCGGATGATTGACATGACCGCCAAAACAAACTAGCCTTCGCGGTTACCCCGATAAACTTCGCGCCAGTAGCTCAGCTGGATAGAGCAGCAGCCTTCTAAGCTGCGGGTCGGGGGTTCGAGTCCCTCCTGGCGCGCCATACGCATACGAAAAACGAGTCAGCGCGCCCATAGCTCAACTGGCAGAGCATTCGACTCTTAATCGACAGGTTGTAGGTTCGATTCCTACTGGGCGCACTTCTCCCGCACGACCCGCGTGGCTTTCTCTGGCCGCGCGGGTCGATTGCGTTTGGGGTGCGTGGTTGCAATGAGGGCATCCCCTTCGGTCGCTACGCTCGCAAACTGCGCGAGCTAAGACGCGACCTGCGGGGATGCCCTCACTGCAACCTCATCCTGCTCTGGGACCCGCGCAGCCAGGGCGCAGCGGGGTGCGCTCGCTGCCCTGACTGCGGAAGTGAAGGGAGCTACGGGGCGAGTGCGATTGGAACCCATGCCCGCCAGTCATCCCACGCGAGGGACAGACGACCGCCGCTGATCGCAAGCGTGAACTGCTCGACCGGCGAACTCAAACGCTCGGCGGTCATCGGTATGCGTGCTAGGTCCTGATCCTGGTTGTAAACCGTGCCCCATTGGCCGGTCTGCTTGTTGATGATCAGCTGCCAACCCGTCGTGTTGGGGATCGTCCACAGCGTGTACGATCCCGCCGGCACGCGCACGTTGCCGACCATCAGATCCCGGTCGGTGGTAAAGCCGGTTGCCGAATTTGCACCCGTGCGCCAGACGACGCCCCAGGGAACCACCGGCCCGCCAAAAATCTCGCGGCCGCGCGCCGACGGCCGCTGATACGCGATGGACACGTTCGCGCCTCCGACGCTCGCGCGAACCGTGTCGGCCGGCGACAGGGGCCCGAGTCCGCGCCCCGCCGCGTCGCGCGCGGCGTAGTCGGCGGTCCACGCGGGAAGATTGACCGTGTTGACGCGCCTGGCCACCGCTCCGAGGGTGGACCGCCGCGCGTCGATCATGTGCACTCTGCCCACTGCGTCGAGCTGCACGAGAAAGGTTCCGAGCTGTGGCGCGGTAAACGAGTACGTGCCCGGTGACTCGAGCCGGACCGTGAAGGGCAGCGGGTCGCCGCCGAACTGCGCGGTGATCAGAGTGTCGCCACGCGCCAGCGCTGTGCGCGCGAGCACAACCAGCGTCGAGTAGGCTGGCAGCGCAATTACGGTTGACACGCCGGTGTTGGCCATGCGCGACGTCTGGACCCGCGCGCCGGTCGTGTTGGTGACGGAGATCGAGTCGGCGGCCACCGTCCACGCGGTGACTGCACGCGCAGAGTCGCGGGGCATCTCGGGCCCCCGGAGCCGCGTCTCGTACGACGTGATCTTGCCGTCGGCGTTCCAGGACATTCTCACGCGGCGCACGGAGGTGCGTGGCGTTCGGCCGACGACCTCGGCCTCGAGCGTGTTGCCGCGAATCGTGAACAGCTCGAGCGCCGTAGTGTCGGACCCGAGCGTCGTGACGAACGCCGCGCTGTCGCCAGCGAATGGAGCAGGCTGGCGCGGCAGCGCGCCGGAGCCGGCACAAGCGGCAAGGGCCGCTGCGGTTAGAGCGGAGAGTAGCGATGCTTTCATGGCTGGTTCCCGAAGATGGTGGTTCTGAGTTTTAGCTCGTTACAGCGGGCGGCGCCAGCCGGGACCGCGCAGCGCGCGCCCCGGCTTGGCCCCGGTATGCATTCCGTTGTTCAGCACCCGAACACCGTTCACCCAGACGTCGCGGACGCCGACCGAGAGCTGGTGCGGCTGCGTGAACGTAGCCCGATCCGCGATGGTAGCCGGATCGAAAATAATGATGTCGGCGAAACTTCCCTCCTTGACCAGCCCGCGGTCGCGGATACCGAGCGACTGCGCGACCGCCCAGCTCATCTTGCGGACGGCGTCCTCCAGGCGGAGCACGCCTTCGTCCCGCACGTACTTGCCGAGGATGCGCGGATACGTCCCGTATGCGCGGGGATGAGTGAATCCGCGCGCGGTGGCGGGGTCGCGTCCGCCCGCGTCGGTACCGATGATCACCCACGGCTGGGCGATCTGCATGGCGACGTTCTGCTCGGACATTCCGAACGTGATCTGGCTGACGTCGTCTTCTTCGGCGATGACGATGTCCACGAGCGTCTCCGCCCAGTGCCGCCCCAGCGAATCGCCGATCTGCTTGAGCCGCAGGCCGTCGAATCGCTTGTACTCCTGGGCGTCGAGCCCGATGACCATTCGCGACTCCGGCCCGTCGAACGGATCGCCGTCGGCTTCCTCCGCGGCGATCATCTCGCGCACGATGCGCGCGCGCGCGACGGAGTCGCGGAGGTTGTCGAGCAGCCTTCCGTCTGCCGCGGCCCAATCGGGGATGCTTGCCGAGAGGTTGTTCCCGGACGCCGCATAGGGATACATGGTCGCGATGACGTCCAGGCCGGCACGGCGCGCGGAGTCGATCTTCGCTACCACCAGCCGCGCCTTCGGCCAGTTTGCGCGCCCCCCGGACGCTTTTAGGTGGTAGATCACGACGGGAACGTCGCCGTATCGCCCGATATACAGTGCTTCGTCCGCGGCCTCGAGCAGCCGGTCGCCCTCGTCACGGATATGCGTGATATACGACCCCCCGTACGGGGCCATCGCGCGCGCCATCTCCGCGAGCTCTTCCGTTCCGGCATAGCTTCCGGGCGGATAGATGAGCGCGGTCGAAATTCCAAACGCGCCGTCCATCATGGCGTTTCGCACGACCATACGCATGGTATCGAGCTCGGCTGCGGTCGGTACGCCCGGCGTCTGCGCTTTCGCGTACGCGCGCACCGTGCTGGCGCCGAGATACGAGCCGGCGTTGACCGAGTTGCCGTGGCGCTCCATTGCGGTGAGCCAGGCGTCGAAGCCCCGCGGCCCTGCGAACCTGGAGTACAATTGAGCTTCGGCGGAAGTGTCAGCGATCTTCACTCCATAGTTCTCGGCGGCGCTCGCGTTGAGCGGCGCGGGAGTGGTGGACTCTCCCAGGATCTCGCTGGTGACGCCCTGCGTCACCTTGCCTATCACACGTCCGTCGCCTGTGAGAAGGGCGCCCCAGGAATGGCTCTGTATGTCAATGAAGCCGGGCGCCACGACCATCCCGGCCGCGTCGACCCGCTCGCGCGCCTGCTCGCGCGCCAACGAGCCCTTGGGTCCGACGAACACGATCCGGTCCCCGCGGACGCCGACGTCGCCGTAGTACCAGGGATTCCCGGATCCGTCTACGATCTTCCCGTTGGCGATGATCACGTCGTACGCGGCCATCGGGGCGGGACTGCGGGGTACTGCGGGCGCGCAAGCAGCGGTGAGCAGGATCGGCGCGAGGAACAGGCGGAGTCGCATTCGAGGCCTCGTGAGGGCTAGCAGGTATCAGGTATAAAAAAAACAGCGGGCAGTTATTCACTGCCCGCTGAATTTACCGCTCTACCGTTTTTCTGATACCTGATACCTGATACCTGATACCTGTTCTTAGAACGTGTACTGAATCCTCGACATCATCATCCGTCCGATCTCGGGGACGCCTACATACGAGCGGCGCTTGTTGTTGAACAGGTTGGTTCCGTTCAACGAGAAGACCGCGCGACCCTCGGTGCCCGGCATGCCCACCGTGAAGCCGGCGTCCACCATCGCGTTCACCGGTACGCGGCCGACCCAGACGCCGTCGTTCACCGGAAATGCGTTCACGTACCGTCCGCGCAGCTCGGCGCGGAAGCCCTTGTCGCGGTCGTTGAACCGCGCGGTCAGGCTCGCCTTGTTGTCCGCCGCGTTGAGCGTGATCTGCTCCACGCCGACCGGGGTCGGGAACAGCATGTCGCTCACCCACGAGTACGTACCCAGCACCGACCACCGGTCGGTCATCATGAGGTCGAACGACATGTCCGCGCCTCGCACCTTGGTCGTGCCCGGCACGTTCCTGTAGATGAAGAGCAGGTCGGCCTTCGTCGCGAGCGGGTCGTCCGGCGTGATCGTGCCGACGGGGAACTGCGTGAGGCTTGCGGCAAGCGCCGTAGCCGTCGGACCGGCCGCGGGGCCGAGACCGGCCGCCGTAAACACGCCTGTCAGGTAGGTCTGCATCGTTGCCCGGTCGAGGAACACGTTGGGCGTCGCCAGCGACGTCGTGCGCACATCGAACCTGCGCTGGAACCACAGATCCAGGCCCGCGCTCAGGCGCCGCGTCACCGCGCCCTTGTACCCCACCTCGAACACTTCATTGCGGGTGACCTTCAAAGGATCGAGGTCTGTCACCACCGAAGGATCGAGCGACTGAGTGTTGTCGAACCCGCGCGTAGCCACGTTGAACGTGCGAAGGTTCGTGCCGATCTGGGCCGACGTCGGGCTGAGGCTGAGCAGCAGCGGCACCAGCGAGGGCGGCAGCTGCGGCGTGAGAGCCGTGATCGCGGCGCGCCACATCAAGGCGGCGTTCGCCGGAAGGTTGGTCGCCTCTCCGCCCGATGAGGCCGGAGTGAACGGCGACTTCATGCACAGCCCGCCCGCTCCACCCGTGCAATTCCGGGGAAAGACGTAGCCGTTCTCGTTTCCTCGCACGCGAATCGTGTACGGCAGCGCCCCGAGCCTCGCCTGCGCCAGGTCGATCGAGAACTGGAAGGTCGCGGGATTGTTGAACGCGCGGTTGTACGTCGCGCGGATGTTCTGCGTCTCGGTCGGCTTGAACACGATCGCCGCGCGCGGCGAGACGGTGTTGTCGGCCAGCTTGCTGTGCTTGTCCACGCGCAGCGCGCCGAGCAGCTCGAAACGCGGCCCCAGCTTCTGCGTTGCGTGGATGTACCCGCCCGTCTCGGTGACGTTGTCGTTTTCTTCGTTGCGGCCGTGGATCGTCCCGCCGGTATTCGGCTTCGTGTTGATGAAGTCGGCGCCGTACACGAGCCGGAAGCCCTGGCCCATCGTGAAGCTGTGCTGGATCTGGGTCGCGAGCAGCGTGGATTTGTCCACGATCGGCGCGCCGGTGCGGTGCAGGAAGGTTCCCGTCGCGTCGAGGCTATCGTCGTTGCCCGAGTTGCTCCGGTTCAGAAAGGTCTGCATGAACAGCGTCTTGTGGCGGAAGCGCGCCTGGAAATGCTCGTATTTCCAGTTCCTCACCTGCGCGACGCCGCTCGTGCTCGTGAGCTCGAGCGCGCTGCCAATGTCGGCCATGCCGTACGACCCGATGATCTCGGTGCTCGCCGTCGGGCGGAAATCGAGTCGCGCTTCACCTGCGCTGCGATTCACGTCGAAATCCCGCTGCACGTGGGTCAGCACCCGGCTACCTGAGGGGTCCGGGCGCGGCACGGGTGCGCCCTCGTTGAGAGGATCCTGATACCGCCACTCATTTCCCGACATCTTCTCGTACGACAGCTTGTACCCGAACACCGATCCGAGCACGCCCGCCGTCCGGAGGGCACGGCGGAACGTGGAGCGGTCTCCCACGTCGAGCGTGAGCGTCGTGCCCGGGGAAGCGAAGGGCGACTTGGTGATCACGTGCAGCACTCCGTTCGCGCTGCCGGGGCCGTACAGCGCCGCCGCGGGGCCGAGCACCACTTCGATGCGCTCGATGTCCTCGTTCGTCGAGGTGAGCAGGAAAGGGACGTTGACGCGAAGCGATGGAACGGTCGCGAACCGGTTGTCCTGCAGCATCAGCAGCGATCCGCTGAACGCGCCGTTGAATCCGCGCGCGGCGATGTTGGCCTGCACGAGCCCGCCCTTGATGATGTCCACGCCCGGGACCGCGCGAAGGTGGTCCGTGGGGCTCAGCGACGGCCGGCTCTCGATCTCTTCACGCGTGACGACGGAAACCGACGCGGGAGCGTCGATGACTTTCTCCGGCTGGCGCGATGCCGTGATCACTACCTCCTGCATCGCGGGCGCGTTGCCCGTCATCTCGATTGTGTGCTGGACGGTCTGTCCGGCCGCGACCTCCAGGCGAATCGCGGGGGACTCCCGGTAGCCGATGGAGCTGGCGGAGACCAGATACGATCCCGGCGCCAGCCCGGCGACACGGTACGTCCCCTCGACGCCCGAGAGAACGATCGTCTCTATGCCCGCCGGGCTGACCACGCGCACCCGCGCGTTGGCGACGGGCGCCGAGGAAGACGCCTGCGTGACTGTCCCGGCGATGGCGCCGGTCTCGGCTTGCGCCAGCAGAGCGGAGCCGCTCAGCGCGGTCGCCGCGGCAAATGCCGCGAGCTGGGCAATGCGTCGGACGCTGAAGTGCATGCTGATCTCCAATGAAGGCTGGACTCGGTTGGACCGGCTCGAAACGCCTGCGCGGCAACGCTCGTAGTCGCGAGCGCGGCCGCCCGACAATACAAGTTGGGCCGAAGCTGTCAATAGGGCGCGGACTCTACGGGCGGCCCGGCCGGCTCCGTTCCTTTTCTACCTGAGGCTCGAATGAGTCCTGGTTTCCCGCTCATTCACTCCGGGGCAAACACCTCGAGCGCCCCAGGCAGGCAGGCGACGCGCAACGTCTCAGAGCGCGCTTGATACAGATCTCCGTCGAGGTTGTACATCGGCGGACTGGCGAACCGAAGGTCGAACGAGCGCTGCTGGAGCTCGCGGACCGCGGGCGACTGTATGTGCGCGCCGTGCGTGGCTGACAGCAGCAGGCGCGCGCGCGCCACTGTCGGCAGCGGCGCGAGCGTGATGCAGTCCAACAACCCGTCGGTGAGCTTTGCATGCGGGGCTATGCGGAACGCGCCGCCGTAGTGTTGCGCGTTGGCGACCACGAGCAGCAGCATGCGGGTCGTGCCGTCTCCGGATCTGCTCGCGACTCCATCGTCGGCGAGCGCCACGTCGAACCCCTCGTAGGATCTGAGCTCGCGAAGAGCCGCATAGAAATAGCGCGCGCTTCCGCGGAGGCCGCGCACCGAGCGCATTCGCTCGAGCACCGCGGTGTCGAAGCCGAAGCCGCAGCACACGAGAAAGAAGCGGCCGTCCACGGTTCCGGCGTCGAGTCGCCGGGTCTGCTTCGCGTCGATCAAGGCGAGCGTGCGCTCTATGTCGCGCGCGGGAGCCCCGACGGTTTTTGCGAAGTCGTTGCCCGTGCCTGCGGCGATGAGTGCAAGCGGCGGCCGCCGCTCGCTATCGAGCAGCGCCGCGGCGACTTTGCTCCAGGTGCCGTCGCCGCCCACGGCGATCAGCGCCGCGGCGCCGCGCGCGATGGCGCGGTGCGCGAATGTCGTCTCATCGCCGGCGCCGCGCGTCACCCGCACGACGACGTTGCGCCTGCCCGCGGTCGCGCGAATAACGTCGGCGAGAACTTTCGCTCCGCGTCCGCCGCCCGCGGCCGGGTTGCCTATGACGAAGAGCGTGTTGTCCACGCGGCTAACTTACCGCGTCATGGGTTATGACGCGGGACTGGTAGCGCGGATCGAGGACGCGCTCGTGGGAATCGGCGAGCGAAGCGTGCGTCAGCGGAACGTGTTCGGAGGTCGGGGCTTTCTATGCTCGAGGTCCACGTTCGCGATCGCGTACGATGACCAACTGATTGTAAAGCTCCCTCGCGCCGATTACGAGCGATGTCTCGCGCTCACCGGGGTTCGGCCGTTCGCGCCCGGCGACGAGAAGCCGATGACGACGTGGGTCGTCGTTTCGGCCGAGGCGATCGCCGAGGATCCCGAGCTGAGGGACTGGCTCAGGCTCGGCTTGAAAGCGCTCCTGTAGGGAAGGCCGCGCTATCGCGTGGCCGAATCATTGTATTCGGACGCGAAGCTTTCCTTTCGGGTTCGGACACACTACGGAGCTTGACCGCCCGCCGGGTGCCGCCGTAACGTTGGTCGCCTTCAACCAAGAGACAAAATGAAGACGATCGTGTCCGTTGGTCTCGTGCTTGCCGCCAGCCTCGCAAGCGCGGGCCAGGCGCAGGCGCAGGTAAGCACGGTGCAGTCCCTGCTCGATCAAATGATTGCCATCACGTCGGGTCAAGGTTACCAGCGTGACGTGTCGACCTTCGGGTCGCAGATTATCGGAGCACTCGATGACGACGGCGTAGTCCAGATCCAGGTCACGCTCCGCGCCGGCACCCGGTATGCCATCGGGGGTGTCTGCGATAGCGACTGCTCCGACTTGGACCTGTCCGTGACGAGCGGGACGACGGTGGTCGGCAGTGACGTGCTGAGTGACGACACTCCGATAGTCACCTTCACCGCTCAGAACACGGGTCCATACATGGTGAAGATTACCATGGCCACCTGCTCAGCGAACCCGTGTAGCTTCGGTTTGATGGTCTTCTCGAAATAATGAGGAACCCGGCGGCCGGTCATGTGCAAAAGGCCTAATCTGGCGCCGCGAAACCTTCCAGAGCTTCCCGATAAGCGTCGAGAAGGGTGGCGGGAACCGGAACCGGATTACCCGCGATCTGAGACTGCAGCGCGGCCGCGTTGGCGACTGATTTGCCCTCGAAATGGTTGTTGGTTATGACGAACACTTGCTCGGACTCACGTTCGAGTTGCAGTGCCCGATCGCGCCACGGCTCCAATTCTTTGGAAGTGTACAGGTAGTCGTACCGCTCGTTCACGCCCGCGTCGTCGCGGAACCAGTTCTCGAGGTTTCTGCCGTGCAGTCGGATGTACGCGACGGGTGCGGTTACGCGGTCCGTAGGCTCGATCCCTGTGCGCGGCGGCTGATCGATATTGACGAAGCCGACGTGTCGGTCGCGCAGCGAGTCGAAGAATTCCGGCGTGTTCCATGAGGCGTGTCGGATCTCGACGACGAGAGGAAAGTCGGCGAACTCCTCGGTGAGGCGGGCGAGCCACTCCCGGTTTTCCGGCGTGCGTCGGAAGGACCAGGGGAATTGCGCGAGGAGCGCGCCGAGTCTGGCCGCTTCGCGTAGCGGCTGCAGCGGCTCGGTCACGGCGGCGACTTCTTCGCGGGTCCAGCGGGCCTCGCGCGCGTGGGTGAATCTGCCGAGGAGCTTGGCGGTGAAGAGGAAGCGGGGGTTGTGCGTGGTCCGCTCGAGCCAGGCTCTGGTCTGCTGCGCGCGGAGGGGCGCGTAGAAGCTAGAGTTGACTTCGACGCAGTCGAAGTAGCGGGCAATGTACGCGAGCTCGTCGAAGCCTTTTGGCTTGGGGGCGGGATAGACCTTTCCGTACCAATCCTTGTATGACCATCCTGCCGGTCCGACGAAGATCATCGGCGCAACTTATAGACAGGATTGCGGATTACGGACTTTGCGGCCTCAGGACTAACTACAACTGCGGATCGGCGACTAATTGAGGACTGAGGATGAGCGGAACAGAAGGGGCGGTTGTCCTCGATCCTCACTTAGTCGCCGATCCGTTAGTCGCCGATCCGTAATGGCTGTTAGTCCTGAGGCCGCAAAGTCCGTAATTCGCAGTCGACTTTTATCGGGTGGAACCTGGCGTGAAAATCGGTGTTTTATGGCGTCCCGACGGCGAGAAACCGGGTGGTTGGAGGGGGTTGAAATGAAGGTTGGAACCCGCTAGTATCCGGATCCCCCTTTTGGTTGCTTTCACGATATGCCGATTAGGGGCTGGAAGTTGAAAAAAACCTGCTCAAACACTTGACCTTCTGGATGGGTCGGTATATGTTGCAAGGCTGCCACAGAAATGCGGCGGTTTTTGATGAAGGTGGTCACCAGGTGACTGCCGACGCTTATTGAAAATCGAAGTTGTGAGAATCGATGGATGTGCGAGGCGAACTCGTTGATCCGGAGCCGTTCAGGGTTCCGGGGAGAGAAGACCTGAATAAAACATTCAAAGTGATTCGGATACGCTGTCTACGCGACAGCGGACGACAGCTGTTCGAAGAGCCCAAGCTTTTCAACTATTGGAGAGTTTGATCCTGGCTCAGGACGAACGCTGGCGGCGTGCTTAACACATGCAAGTCACGGGGGCCCAAGGCGCAAGCCAAGGGCAACCGGCGAACGGGTGCGTAACACGTGAGTGACCTGCCGATTTGTGGGGGATAGCCGGGCCAACGCCCGGGTAATACCGCATACGCTCTTCTTGGGGCATCTCTAGAAGAGGAAACCTCCGGGGCAAATCGAGGGACTCGCGGCCTATCAGCTAGTTGGCGAGGTAACGGCTCACCAAGGCTACGACGGGTAGCTGGTCTGAGAGGATGGCCAGCCACATTGGGACTGAGATACGGCCCAGACTCCTACGGGAGGCAGCAGTGGGGAATCTTGCGCAATGGCCTAACGGCTGACGCAGCGACGCCGCGTGTGGGATGAAGCTCTTCGGAGTGTAAACCACTGTTGCCCGGGACGAATAGCTCGATTAATCGAGCCTGACGGTACCGGGTGAGGAAGCACCGGCTAACTCCGTGCCAGCAGCCGCGGTAATACGGGGGGTGCGAGCGTTGTCCGGAATCACTGGGCGTAAAGGGCGCGTAGGTGGTCTGATAAGGGTGTGGTGAAAGTCCGGGGCTCAACCCCGGATCTGCCGTGCCGACTGTCAGACTCGAGGACTGTAGAGGCAGGCGGAATTCCGGGTGTAGCGGTGGAATGCGTAGAGATCCGGAGGAAGACCGGTGGCGAAGGCGGCCTGCTGGGCAGTTACTGACACTGAGGCGCGACAGCGTGGGGAGCAAACAGGATTAGATACCCTGGTAGTCCACGCCGTAAACGATGGGTACTAGGTGCCTGGGGGAGCGACCC
>DATLBG010000140.1:0-2915 GCA_035527035.1 Gemmatimonadaceae bacterium
CGAAACGCGGTCGCCCCCGCGGGAGACTCGGAGAGCACCAGCCCGTGCTCGGCGATCTGCGCGTGGAGAAGAACGTGGCCCTGGGGATAGGGAACGTCGACACCCGTTCCGAGCACAGCCACAGTCTTCCCATTGGCCTCTAGCGCCGCGCGGTGAGCGCACGCGTCGATGCCTCTCGCCATCCCGCTGATTACACACCCGCCCGCGCGCGCGATGGCCGCCGCGAGCCGACGAGCAGTTCGATCACCGTAACCGGTGCAGTCACGCGTACCGACTATTGCGACGCGGCGACCCTCAAGCGCAGATCGCGAGCCGAGCGCGAAAAGCGTCTGCGGCGGATTAGGGAGGTCCAGCAGCTCGGGAGGGTATTCGGCGCTCTCCCTTCTCCACTCGGTCGGGGCGCACCCAGTTCGTACTGAATGCTGAAGCTCCGTGTCCGAATGCAACTACAAGCTCGACGGCGAGGGGTTCGGGCTTGGCCGGTGCGCGCGTCTTAGCGAGCGTAGTGTGCGAGCGTAGCGCGCGAGGGCCAAGCCCGAACCCCTCGCCGCACGCACACCACGATGCAGCCGGTCACGGCAGCTCCGCGAGGTCGTCGCGCTTTTCGGCGGCCTTGCGCATGGACAGCAGCTGGGACCACCACGCGGCGAGCAGCTGGTCGAGCCCGGTGCGGCCGGCCGCGCTGATGGAAAACACGCCGAATGCGTCCGGAGCGTCGAGCTCGGGACCCATGTCCTCACCGATGATGTCAAGCTTCGTGAACACGACACAGTGCGGCTTGTGAGACAGCTCCTCGGAATAACTGGCAATCTCCGCGCGGAGCTGGTCATACTCGGCCTGCCAGTCCATGCTGTCGATCGGAATCAGAAACGCGAGAATCCTGGTGCGCTCGATGTGTCGCAGGAACTGAAGCCCGAGGCCCTTCCCCTCGTGCGCCCCCTCGATGATGCCGGGGATGTCGGCGACGACGAACGTGCGGTGGTCGGACAGCTGCACCACGCCGAGGTTCGGCTGGAGGGTCGTGAACGGGTAATCGCCGATCTTGGGCGTCGCCGCGGAGATTACGGACAGCAGCGTGGACTTGCCGGCGTTGGGCTGGCCTACGAGCCCGACGTCCGCGATGAGCTTAAGCTCCAGCTCGATCGTGCGCACCTCGCCGTCTTCGCCCGGCTGCCACTCACGCGGACTCTGGTGCGTCGCGGTGGCGAAGAACGTGTTTCCCTTGCCGCCGCGGCCGCCCTTGGCGACGATGAAAATCTGGCCGTCCTCCAGTATCTCGGCGAGCACTTCGCCCGTGCGCGTGTCGCGGACGGACGTGCCCGGTGGCACCGGCAGCACCACGTCATTCCCGGAGCGGCCCGTCTTGTTGTTCCCCGAGCCGTGCTCGCCGCGCTCCGCTGCCCAGCGGTCGCGGTACGTATAGTCGAGTAGCGTCGCGAGGTTGGAATTGCCGGTGATGATCACATCCCCGCCGCGTCCGCCGTCTCCGCCGTCGGGACCCCCGAGTGGCACGCGGAACTCGCGGCGGAAGGACGTGATGCCCGACCCGCCGGTGCCACCCTCGACGTGGATCACTGTCTTGTCGATGAACATGTCTAGCCCAGCCCGCGCGCGCGCGTCGCGTGAATCTTGTCGAGGAGCTGGCGGTAGCCGGCGGCGTCGCCTTTGGGCACGAGGTCCGAGATAGCGTCCAGGGTCGCGGAGATCTCCCCCTCCGAAGCGCCCGCGTTCAGCGCCCCGTGCAGGTGCGAGTGGAGCTGCCTCTGTTGGCCGGTTGCCGCGCAGGCCGCGACGACGGCGAGCTCCCGGCGCTTCAGATCGAGACCGGGCCTGCCGAGAACCTTGCCATAGCCGTCGACGATCATCCATTCGTCGAGATCCGGATGGAGGGCGCGGACGTTGGCGCGCAGCTTGTCGTACGAGCCGCCGTATACGACCCGGCAGGTTGCCTCGCCCCGCTCGCGCCAGCTCCCCACCCGGTCACCGGCGGCAGGCTCCGTAACGCGCGCCGGCGCAGCTGGATCGATCGCTCGCCAGGCCCGCGCGGCGTTGAGCGCGCGGGGAAAGCCCGCGAACAGATACGACTGAAGAATGATCTCGTCGATGACCCCGCCCGCCGCCACGCGCGCGCCCAGCTCGAGTTCGCGCCGAACATCGGCCTCGCTTCCACCGGCGATGACCGCCGAGATCCTGACAATCGCGCGAGTCTCCTCATCGAGGAGAGTTTTATCAGCCTGTGCCTGCATGTCCGTTATCAGTGGTTTGCGCGCGACATCGTCTTCGTGCGCCGGAATCTAGCCACGGTCGTTGGTGGTCCGGGGCTTCGCATCGGAGCGCGTGGGACTCGGCCCGGTACCCGCGCTTCGGCCGCTACGCGCGCAAACCACGCGCGCTAAGACGCGGCCTTCGGCGGGTATCGGGCCGAGTCCCCACCACCTGAGCTGGAGCCACAGGCAATAGGAACCTCGCGCGATCCTGCAGCATCCCGCGTGCGCGCATCCCGCTGGGCGTCCAGTCGCCGCGCTCCGAACTCTCCTCGAAGCATCGTCCACGAGCCAACCGCGGAAATGCGGGAAACGCGGGACTGGTTGCAGTCAAGGTCGGGGCGCGAAGCGCGCGTGCAGTTTACCACAGCAAGCTAAGTCTTTGGCCCGAACGTCGCGGTGTGGAAGTGTTCGGAGCGCGGGGCAAGTGCGCCGTTGCCGGCCGTGTACTCTTTCCACGTGACCGGCGGATGGTTGTTCGGCACCTGCTGCATCGAGATGCAGCCCTGGACCGGACACACCTGCGCGCACAGGTTGCACCCGACGCACGCCTCTTCGATGATCTCGACGACCGGGCCGCCGTTCACGCGCGGGTACCGGCGGATCGCCTGGTGCGCGCCGTCCTCGCAGGCCGTCCAGCACAGCTCGCAC
>DATLBG010000141.1:0-6306 GCA_035527035.1 Gemmatimonadaceae bacterium
ATCAACATCGAGACTACCAGCGCGGAGACGTACGCGGCCGCCATGACGGTGAGCCGCCGGGCGCGATCGGCTTCGTCCGGCAGCTCGTCGCCGACGGGCTCGCGCTCGACGGAGAGCGCTCGCGGAAAGATCGTCTTGAGCACGACGACGAGCCGCTCGGTCGCCAGGCTGACGGCGAGAATCAGTGCGGACAGGTCGCTCAGGTCGCCGATGAGCATGGTCAGCGGGGTGAACGGGTCGGGATGCCCCTACGTGAAGCGGTCTATTATGCGCAACCTTTCGCCGGGCGCCAGTAGCCGCTGCCCCCGGAGGTAGCCCGGCCGTCTCTGGCGCGCTTCCCCGCCCGTGCCGAATTTGTCGTGTGAACCTCAGCGGCACTCACTGATACCGAACGAGGAACCGAGATGGTAATGCCTCTAGGTGACGACAACACCGATCGTCACACCATGCCCGTCGTTACGTACGTGCTCATAGCCGTCAACGTGCTGGTATGGTTGCTCGAGTTGGGACTCGGCGAGAGCTTCATCAACGGGTTCAGCACGGTGCCGGCGGAGATCACCGGCGGCGTGGATCTCATAGGCACGCAGACCGTGGACGTCGCAGGTAAGGGCGTGCCGATCGAGCTGTACAAAGGACCAACGCCGATCTATCTGACGCTTTTGTCATCGATGTTCATGCACGCGTCGTGGATGCACATCTTCGGCAACATGCTCTACCTGTGGATCTTCGGCGACAACATCGAGAACCGCATCGGCAGCGCGCGGTTCCTCGGCTTCTACCTCGTCTGCGGAGTGGTCGCGAGCCTTGCGCACATCATGATGGCGACGGGCTCCGTCATCCCGAGCCTCGGTGCGTCCGGCGCGATCGCCGGTGTGCTCGGCGCGTACCTCGTGCTGTTCCCGAAGAGAAAGGTAAGGGTCATGGTCGCGCGCCAGATCATGCAATGGCCGGCGTTCATGGTGCTGGGGCTCTGGATTCTGCTGCAGTTTTTCGGACAGTTCACGGCGGTCCCCGGCGCCGGCGTGGCATACATGGCGCACATCGGAGGTTTCGTCGCGGGCGCCGTGCTGATATTTGTCTTTGGCGGGCGGGCCGCGCGTCCCCGGGAGGTCACGCCGAGGGGAATGGTCTAGCGGCGCGCGCCGGCGTGAGCAGCCGCCATGACCCGGCCTACTTAAGGACGCGCGCGAAGAACGGCAGCACGCGCGTGACTATTCGCTCGCGGACCTTGTCCCCGTGCCCGCCGGGATAAACCTCGACCGTGTGAGCGATCCGCATGGCGGTGAGCAGACTGTCCAGCGCACGCGCGTTCGCCGGAATGTCGGGGAACCCGTCCTGCCCGCCCGCGTCCACCGCGATCGCAAGGCGGCGAAGCGCGGCCGACGCGCCGGGCACCATCGCCATCGGGTCATTCCGCCATAGCGCCGCGATTCCGGGAACCAGCCGCAGCGAATCTCCCTCGGGAACTACCGGAAGCGCGACATACACCGGTGGCCTGGAGGTGTCGGGCGAGAACATCGCGGCGCGCGCGATCAACAGCTGCGCTCGAAATGACGCGCGCCTGAACTCCTCTCTGGTACGGACGGCAGCCGCTCCCCGCCAGGCGGCCAGCCAACTCTTTTCGAAGAAGGCCTCCGAGTCCAGGCAGCACGGGCTCATCGCATAGACCGCTGAGAACGTGTCCGGGTTGCGCATCGCGATTCGCAGCGCGCCGAACCCCCCCATGGAGTGTCCCGCGATCCCCCGCGCCGATCTCGCGCGCACCGTGCGATAGCGGCTGTCGGTCCATCGCACCAGGTCGCGCACGATGAAGTCTTCCCACTTCCCCGTCACCGGCGAGTTGGCGAAGTAGCTTCCGCCGAAGGCGTTGTGGCCGTTCGGCATGACGATGATCATCTCGCGCGCCGAGCCCGCGCGGACCAGGCTGTCCATCGCCAAACGGATGTGGAGATTCTGCCTGATGCCGGAGATCAGCTCACGGTCGGTGCTGGTGAAGCCGTGCAGCCAATACACGACCGGATAGCGCCGCCCGCGCTCGCGCGCGTAACTCGGCGGGAGATACACCGACACCTGCCGCCACGCGGGATCGCCGAGAAGGTTGGCGGCGAGCGAGGGCGCGGGGACCGTGTCGATCCGTGTCACGCCCTGGGCTCCGGACGTCCCGGATCCCACCATCGCCCAGGCGGAGATCGCGATAATCGCGTTTACCGCGCTGCGCGCCGTCCGCTGCTTGCCGCGGCTTTCTTTCTTCCTCACTATACGCTCAGCCACAGGCTCGGAACTGCCTCGCACCCACCAACCCTTCCGGAGAAAATAATGGCATACGTTGACGGTTTTCTGGTGCCGGTTCCCAGGAAACACATAGCGTTTTACAAGCGCATGGCGCGAAAGGCCGGCAAGATCTGGATCGAGCACGGCGCGCTCGAGTTCCGCGAGTGCGCGGGCGACGATCTACATCCGAAAGGGCCCGTGCCGTTCACCCGGTGCGTGAAGGCAAAGCCGGGCGAGACCGTCTTCTTCTCGTGGATCGTCTTCAGATCGAAGGCGGACCGGACGCGCATCAACAAGAAAGTCATGAGCGACCCGAGGCTGCAGAAAATGATGGAACCGGGCGAGATGCCGTTCGATTACAAGCGCATGGCGTACGGGGGCTTCAGGATCGCCGTAGATCTTTAGCCACTGAAGGAACGCGCAGTGTAAACGTGCTCCCCCGGCCGATCTCGCTCTGCACCGCGAGATCGCCGCCGAGCAGCTGCGCCAGCCTGCGGCTCAGACTGAGGCCGAGTCCAGTTCCCCCGGTCGCGCGCGTCGCGGTGTTCTCGACGCGCCAGAATGCCTCGAAGATCTTCTCGTGATGCTCGGGCGCGATGCCCGCCCCGGTGTCGGTAGTCCGGTAAATGATGTCGTCGCCCACCTTCTCCATGCTCACGGTGACTTCCCCGCGCGGCGCGAACTTGATCGCATTCGAAACGAGATTGACGAGAATCTGGCGCACCTTCCTCGAGTCGGTCTGCATCGGGATGGCGCCGTTTGGCCTGTGGCAGTGGAACTCGATTCCGTTGTTGAGCGCGAGCGGCTCCATCAGCGCCTCGACCTCGCTCAGAATCTGACCGGCGTCCGCTGCCTCCAGCTCGAGCTTTTCTTCGCCCGCTTCCAGGCGGGAGAACGTCAGTATCTCGTCGATTAGCGCGAGCAAGTGGCGGGCGCTGAAGCCGATTCTGTCGAGCTTCTGCTTCTCGTGCGCCGGGTCGGTATCCACTCCTAGAAGGATGAGATCGGTGTAGCCGATGATGGCGTTGAGCGGCGTGCGCAGCTCGTGGCTCATGACGGCGAGAAAGTCGCTCTTGGCGCTGTTTGCGCGCTCCGCCTCCGCTCTCGCTCGCTGCTCGGCTTCGAGAAGACGGGAATTGTCCATCGCCACGGCCGCCCAGTTCGCGACTCCGCCCGCCAGCTGCTCGTGCTCGTCCTTGAACACGCCGATGTCGGCATGCCCGAAGAACAGACCGCCGAGCACCGATCCGCTGCGTGATATCACAGGCACGGCCAGGTAGCTGCGGACGGGAAGATGACCCTTCGGCATGCCGTGGTGCGGGCCCATCGTGCCGTACCGTGAATCCTTGGTGATGTCGTCGCTGCGAACGATTCCCTCGCCATAGAACGTCGGCGAGAATATGGGAGTGTTGCGCGGCATGGGAAACTTGGAGAATGCTTCGCGCGGAACCCCGGAGATGGTGTAGAGAGTGTACGCCTCGCCTGCCTTGTTCACGACGTTGTAGAAGAACGCGCCGAATTGCGCTCCGGTGAGCTCCGTACCCGCATCGGTCACCTTCTGCACGATCGTCTCGAGATCGAACTCCGCGGTGAGCGACTGCCCAATGTCGTGCAACGTTTCCACGACGCGAGCGCGGCCCCTCGTCGCCTCGAAGGCAAGGAGATGCGCCGCCGTCAGCCGGCGGTCAGCGATGCCCGCCAGCACCGCCATCGTGATGACCACCATGGCGCCGATCGCGATCGCCCATCCGAGCTCGTTGGTAGCGATTACACCGAAAGAATCGTTTGCGTCGCCCTCGGTCGGGATGAACCGCGCCGCGGTCATTCCGGTGTAATGCATCCCGTACACGGCGGCTCCCATTAGAATCGCCGCGCCGAGCTTGAGCCGGCCTCCGTCTTTCACCGCTACTCGAAAGTGCCTCGCAAGGATCAGTGCCGCGAACGACGCGCTGATCGCGATCACCACGGACAGCGCGACGAGACCCACGTTGTATTCGAGGCGGGCAGGCATTCGCATCGATGCCATCCCGACGTAGTGCATGCCGGCGATAGCCGGTCCCATGGCGAGGCTGGCCAACGCCAGCCGCGTCGTAGTCACATCCCGGCCCGCTGCTCCGGTAAACGTTATCGCGGAGGCGCCAACCGCTATCGCCACGGACAGCGCCAGCAACGGCACGTCGTACACGATCGGGATTGGCATCCGGAGCGCCAGCATCGCCACGAAGTGCATGCTCCAGATCCCTACGCCCATTGCCAGGGCGCTCGCGGCCACCCAGCGCTTCCGGCCACGGCCGGTCGCCTCGGCCACGCGAGCCGAGAGGTCGAGGGCCGCGAATCCGGCAAGGGAGGCCACGAGCATCGAGGCCAACACCAGAAGCGGATCGTACTCTTGGTGCAGGATTACGACTCCAGCGTGCGATGAAACAGGAGAATTACCTCGGGCGGCGGTACTTGCAATGCTTGAGCCTCGAAGCATGCCGGCATTTTGACTTGCCCGCCTCCACCGCGAGCGGATACCCTTACTGGTGTGAACGTGGAATCGCCCGAATTTTCCAGCCTTGGCCTGTCGGCGCCTCTGCTCCGAACCCTCGACGCGCTCGGCTACGAGGAGCCGACCCCGATTCAGTTGATGGCCATCCCGCCCCTGCTCGCGGGAAAGGACCTGCTCGGCCAGGCCGCAACCGGCACAGGGAAAACCGCGGCGTTTGCTTTGCCGCTCCTGCAACGTCTTGCCGACGAAACCGGCGGAGGCGGGCGCGCAGGAGTGCGCGCTCTCATTCTCGTTCCCACGCGCGAGCTCGCGATCCAGGTGGCGGAGGCCGTGCACCGCTACGGCCGTGAGATCGGAGTGCAGGTGCTGCCGGTGTACGGCGGGCAGGATTTTCAGTCGCAGCTTCGCGTGCTCCGGCGGGGAGTGGACGTGGTTGTGGCCACGCCGGGCCGCGCACTCGACCACATCCGCAGGAATACGCTCGACCTGCGCAATGTGCGCATGCTGGTGCTCGACGAAGCGGACGAGATGCTCGACATGGGATTCGCCGAGGATCTCGAGGCGATCCTGGCGGCGGTTCCGACAGAGCGGCAGACCGCGCTGTTCTCTGCGACGATCGCCCCGCGGATTGCGAAGCTCTCGGAGAAGCACCTGAAGAACCCCAAGCGTATCACCATCGAGCGTGAGCGTGTGGCGGCGGGAGAAGTCCCCCGCGTCCGCCAGCTCGTGTACATGGTGCAGCGGCGCGACAAGGTTGCCGCGCTCGGGCGCGTCCTCGACATGGAGAACGCGAAATCAGCGATCGTCTTCTGCCGCACGCGGACCGAGGTGGACGAAGTCGCGGAGAAGCTCGGCGGGCACGGCTACGCGGCCGAGCCGCTGCACGGCGGGATGACGCAGGACCAGCGCTCGCGCGTGATGAAGAGGTTCAGGGACGGCACATGCGAGCTGCTGGTCGCGACGGACGTCGCCGCGCGCGGGCTGGACATCGAGCACGTGTCGCACGTGGTGAACTTCGACGTTCCGTCGGCGCCGGACGCGTACGTGCACCGAATCGGCCGCACGGGGCGCGCGGGCCGCGAGGGAACCGCGATCACGCTGGCGGAGCCGCGCGAGCGCACGATGCTCCGCAACATCGAGCGGCTCATCGCGCAGAAGATGACCGTCGAGAACGTTCCGACCGTGTCGGACCTGCGCGCGCGCCGCATCGGGCTGGTGAGCGCGGCCGTCCGCGATGCGGTGGTGGCCGGAGAGCTGGATCAGTATGTGATCGAGCTGGGCTCCCTGGCCGGCGATTTCGATCTCATGGACATCGCGGCCGCCGCCATGAAGGTCGCGCACGACTCGCTGCTGGGGAACGTGGACGAGAAGGAGATCGCGCAGGTTCCAACCGACCCGAAGCGCGACCACGCCCCTAAGCGCGAGCATGCGCCGAAGCGCGAGGGCCACAAGAAAACATCCAAGGGCAAGAAGTACGACAAGCCCGACGACAAGCGTCCCGCGTCCGACTCGTACGACAGAACGCGCGACAAGCGTTACGGCAA
>DATLBG010000142.1:0-44497 GCA_035527035.1 Gemmatimonadaceae bacterium
CTGGACCTCATGATGCCGGAGATGGATGGATTCGAATTCGCCCACCGCGTGCGGGCCCATCCCGAATGGCGCCAGATTCCGATCGTGGTGCTGACGGCGATGGACCTCACCAGCGCCGACCGGCAGCGGCTCAACGGCTACGTCGAGGCGATCATCCGCAAGGCTGGGGACTCACGCAGCTCCCTGCTGAATCAGGTTCGGGATTTGCTGGATGACCACAGGTCGCCGCTCGCAAGAACGCGGGCAGACGACGTGGCGGCCGCGGTGCCAGCGTGACCGGTAACGGGAGCACGTCATTGGCGAAGATCCTGCTGGTGGAAGACAACGAGATGAATCGCGACATGCTCTCGCGCAGGCTTGTGCGCAAGGGCTACGAGGTGGTGCTCGCGTGCGACGGCCAGGCCGGTGTGGACATGGCCACGGCGGATTGCCCCGACATCATACTGATGGACATGAGCTTGCCCGTATTGGACGGCTGGGAAGCGACGCGCCGCCTCAAGGCGAACGAGAGCACGCGGCACGTCCCTGTGATAGCGCTGACCGCGCACGCCATGTCCGGCGACCGCGACAAGGCAATCGAGGCCGGCTGCAACGACTATGACACCAAGCCCATCGACCTCGCGCGCCTGCTCGGCAAGATCGAGACGCTGCTCGCCGAGGCAGCAGTGCGAAAAGACTCCGCCGGAGCGTCGGCATCGTGACGGACGGCGAGCGTCCGCCGGAAGACCTGCGCTACCTCGTCCCGGCCGCGCTCCTGCACGATCTCCGAACGCCGCTCAGCCAGATGCTCGGCTACTCGGAGATGCTGCTGGAACAGGCGGAGGAAGTAAAAAACGAGGAGCTCGTTCGCGACCTTCGAAAGATTCGCGCGGCGGGTTGGAAGCTGCTGGCGTTGATGGACGCGAACTTTCAGCCGCTGAGAGTCGTCGTGCTGGAGGATGCTTCGGGAACAGGCACCGACACGCCAAGCTGAGCCAGAAGTTTCTGCGCTCCGGCCACGGTCCAGCCCGGCAGCCTGGCGATGTCTTCAGGGGCCGCTTGACGGACACCTTCGAGACTTCCGAAGGATTGAATGAGCTGTCGCCTCTTGGTCGGGCCGACTCCGCGTATCTGAAGCAGCTCTGACGTCACCGTCCGCATCGACCGGCGCTTTCGGTTGTACGTCACGGCGAACCGGTGGGCTTCATCGCGCGCCTGCTGCAGCAACCGCAGCGCCGGCGACCGCCGCGAGATTCTCACGGGCTCGGTCCTCCCCCACACGAACACTTCCTCTTCCTTCTTCGCCAGGCTGATGAGCGGGCGGTCGCCAAGACCAAGCGACTCCATCGCCTCGTGCGCCGCCGAGAGCTGGCCGCGCCCGCCGTCGATCACCACCAGCTCGGGGCTCGGCTTCTCGTCTGCCATTCTGCGGTTGAAGTAGCGCGTGACCACTTCGCGCATGGACGCGAAGTCGTCGCTTCCTTCCACCGTCTTCACGCGGAACTTGCGGTACTCTCCGCGCTTCGGCCGCCCGTTCTCGAACCAGACCGCCGAGCCGACGGTGTCGGTCCCCTGCGCCGTCGAGATGTCGAAGCACACCAGCGTGCGCGGCAGGCGCTCGAGCCCCAGCTCGCGCTGCAGGTCGTACACCGGCTCGCCCGCTCGCTCCTCGGACTCCAGCGACGACAGCTTCAGCTCCTCCAGTAAATGTCTGGCATTCTGCTCGGCGAGATCGACGAGCTCGCGCCGGGGGCCCCGCTGTGGCACGCTCATCTTCGCGTCCGGCACCGACTGCTCCAGCAGCTCGCGATCCTCGAAGTCGAACGGCAGCAGCAGCTCGCGCGCGCGCTCCTGCATCGCGGGATAGCTCGCGGCGAGATACGCGGACAGCACCGCGGGGTCCGGCTCGCCTTCGATGTTCTCCAGGAACCGGTGCTCGCGGGCGAGCAGCTTCCCTTCCCGGATCCGCAGCATCGTCACGCACGCGTCGTCACCGTCGCGGGCGTACCCGATTACGTCGCGATCCCCGCCCTCCACTCGCAGCACGACCGTCGGCTCCTCCATGCGCTCGAGATGATGCAGCACGTCGCGAAGCTCGGCGGCGCGCTCGAAATCAAGCTGCGCGGCCGCCTCGTCCATCCGCGCGCGCACGCGGCGCACGACCTCGCTGGCACGCCCGCCAAGGAAGAGGAGCACCTCGTCGATCATCTGGCGGTACTCCTGCTGCGACTGCGAAAGAATGCACGGGGCCTTGCACCGCTTGATGTAATAGTCGAGGCACGGCCGCTCGGGCATGTCGGTCGGCATGTCGTAGCTGCACGACCGCACGGTGAATATCCGCTTCACCACGTTCAGCGCGCGGCGCATGGCTCCGACGTCGGTATACGGCCCGAAATACTTGGCGCCGTCGTTGTTAACCAGGCGCGTGACGTATACCCGTGGAAACGCCTCCTGCGACGTGACCTTGATGTAGGGGTAGGTCTTGTCGTCCTTCAGCGCGATGTTGAACCGCGGGCGATGCTCCTTGATCAGGTTCGCCTCGAGGATCAGCGCGTGCGCCTCGGTAGGGACCACGATCGTGTCCACGTCGGCGATCTGCCGCACGAGGTACGTAGTCTTGAGGCTCGTGCCCTGATCGTTCCCGAAGTAGCTGCGCACGCGCGAGCGGAGCTTGGCCGCCTTCCCCACGTACAGGATGGTCCCGTCCCGACCCTTCCACAGGTACACGCCCGGGGACTCCGGCAGGTGGGGGACTTTTGAGGCGACGAGGTCGGGGAACGGCTGCATGATTCCTAATTATACCCCGAACCTGTTGCTGTTTACGGTAAGCTGAGGCCGCAAAGTCCTCGATCTCCAAGTCCAAAGAGCTGGCAGCTGGGAGCCGACTGCTGGCAGTCAAGGACTCAGCTATCGGCCGCGCTTGAGCAGGCCCGCGAGCTCCGACACTCCAAGCAACCAGGCGAGTCCAAGGTAGATCGCGCCGTACACCGGCAAAATCGCCAACGCTAGAACCAGCGGCTCCGTGTCGCCGATGAACAGCGGACGCATCCAGCCCGCAACAGCCGCGGCCGAGCCGGCGATGGCGATCAGCTTCATGAGGTGGTTAAGCTCGACCGGCACGTGGCCGATCCGCTTCGCGAGACCGCGACGCAGCAGCGCATACTCCACCCACCCAGCGATCCCGCCTGCGAGCGTCAGGCCCACCGCGCCGAGCCGCCGGTCGATGTCGAGAGCACGCGGCAGCCACACGGCCAGTATCAGCCCGAGGATCACGCTGATCGCGATCCGTATGATCGCGAACCGCACAGGCGTGCGAGTGTCGCGCGTTGCGTAAAAGGTGGACGCGTACAGCCGGCTCAGCGTGAATGCGAGCAGGCCGATCGACGACCCTATCAGAATCTGCCACACCCAGATCGTATCCGCGCGGCCGAACTCCCCGCGCTCGTATATCGCCCCCACCACTATGTCGCCCAGGAACAGAAACGCCACCGCGGACGGCACCACGAAGAATGCAATGCGCCGAAGCCCGGTGCGCAGACGCATGCGCAGGTGCGCCGCGGTCTCCCCCAGGTCGCCGGCGATGCTCGACATCGCGGGCAGCTCGGCCGCCGAGATAGACATGGCGAACAGGCTGATGGGGAGCAGATACAGGATCTGCGCGTATACCACCGCGGCCAGCGCCCCCGACACCACGAGGCTCGCGATCAGCGTGTCGAAGTAGGCGCTGATCTGCACCACGCCCCGGCCGACGAAAACCGGCGCGAAGTTGCGAACGACGCGCTGCACGCTCTCGTTCCCGCGCGCGAACCCGGGCCGCGCGCCCTTGATGAGCGGGATCACCACCGGAAGCTGCACGGCGAACTGCAACAGGCTTCCAACCACCGAGCCCCACGCCAGGTACATGGCCAGCTGCGGCTGTGACGAAGTCGCGCCGTAGAACAACAGCGTCGCAACCAACGCGACGTTCCAGATCACCGGCGCCACGTATGGCAGAAAGAACCGCCGGTGAGAATTCAGTATGCCCAGGCACCACGCCGACAGCACGAGCAGCGCCGCGCCGGGAAAAAGTACGCGCGTAAGCCGGATCGTCAGCTCGCGCTTCTCTCCAGTGAAGCCGGCGGCTATCAACGAAACGAGCGCGGGCGCCGCCAGAATCCCCACAAGGACGAGTACCGCCGCCGCGGCAGACAACAGCGCGAAGACGGCGCCCGCGAGCTTCGTCGCCTCCTCGTCCTGCCCGCGCGCGCGGAGCCCCGCGTACTCAGGGATGAACGACGCCGACAGCACACCTTCGCCGAACAGGTTCTGCAGCAGGTTCGGGATCCTGAACGCCGCGTTGAACGCGTCGCCTGAGATCGAGGTCCCGAAGAAATGCGCGAAGACGCTCTCTCGCACGAGACCGGTCACGCGGCTGAGAAAGATCCCGGCCGCTACCAGGAAGGCGGACTTTCCCGTGCGCTCTGTCACAGCGACGCTGCGTGCTCGCGCGCCTTGGCTCGTATCCCTTCGAGCACGGCGTCGCCGTACTTGGCGATGAAAGGGATCATGTTGAGCACCCGCTCCTGCGGCTTGCCGTCGGGGAACAGCGCGCCTCGCGCGGTGGCGACTTCCGTGAGCAGCTCGCTCCCCTGCCGCTTCGTCGCCGCGACGTAACGCCGCTCCAGACGCTCGAGCTTGTGCAACAGCTGGCGCTTCGCACCCTCCACTACCGTGGACGGGAGCACGCTCGCCCCCGCGTCCGCTTTTTCCAGCTCCGCGAGCGCCGACTCCACGCGCGTCCTCGCCTTCTTGAAGGCCCGGGCGATCGCCGAGGGCAACTGCTCCCGGGCGATCCGGGTCTCCACCGCATGCGGATCGGAAAAGTCGTCAACATCGGCACCGATCTTGTCGAGGATCTTCCGGACGTGTGGCTCGACGATCACTCCCGACCAGCGCGGAACGACGAGCGGCCGCCGCGCACCCAACCCGTCGGCAACCGCGCTCACCTGCGCGAAATAAGCGATCTCGGCGGGGCCGCCCACGTACGCCACCGTTGGAAGAATGGCGCGCTCCATCACCGGCCGGAGCAACACGTTCGGCGACAGGTCGGCCGAACCCTCTTCGAGCGACTCGACCTCGCGAATGCGCACGCGGTGCCGTCCTGCGGCGGCATTGCGGAATACGAGCGTCCGCCCGGACACGTGCGCAACTTGCGCGCGATGCCCCGCGTCCTTCAGCGCCTTGGCGCGATCCTTCAGCGCGGCTTCCAGATCCCGTCCCTTCGCCAGCGCCTGCTGCAGCAAGGGGAGCCCGGCCTCGCGCACCGCGGAATGGGAAGCGTCGAGCACCGCGACGCCCAATGGCTCCAGGAGAGTACGCAGTAGCCGAACGTATGCGTCGCCTACCGTCGGGCAGGTAGCGCCGCTCGCGTACGCCACGCGAAGGGCCTCGAGCGCCACGGCGTTAGGCGCTGACCCGGATGCGCGAGTGATCGCTTCCACCTGGCTTCGGACATCGCCCAGAGCGACGGCCGACATCGGCAGACCCGCGTCTGACAGAGACTCGATGCTGATGGTCTCCGTCCCGCCGGGCACGCCCACCGTGGTCCCGCTCGCTTCGGCGAAATCCGAGTCGTCCGTCGCGGCCCAGAAGACGGGCGCGGCCGCTACGCCCGTGCGTTTTTCGAGCTCGTCGGCAAGAGCCAGCGCGGACATCGCCTTGAACCATGTGTACAGCGGGCCGCCGAACAGCCCGGGCTGCTGCCCGGTCGTGACGACTACGCCCCCGCTGTCCGCTGCCCGCCGCAGGCGCTGCGCGGCCGCTCCGTTTGCATTCAGCGCCGGCGCCAGGGCGCGAAGCCACAGGCCTCCTTTGAACTCCGCGGCGGTCTCTTCGACGCGACGCTTCCACCCGGCGGCGTCCGGCCGGGGCTCGTACCAGCCTGTCGTAGCGTCCGGCCGCCCAGCCAGCTCCACGAGCGGCGAGCCGCCGAGAGCACGCGAGCGGAGCTCGAGGCTCATTCTCTTATCGCGAATACGATCGTGCGGGGAGAGCTGTCGGAATACGCGGCACCGGCGTAATCGCCGAGCACCTGCTCAACGCCGAACCCGCTCTCTTCAAGCATGGTCTCCAGGTCCAGCCGGTCGAACAGTCGCACGCGCTCGACGAACGTCTGCTCGGCGGCGCCACCCTCGCCGCCCGACGCGATCGTCTTCACGACGAATCGGTCGTCCGCGGACACTTCACGGCGGATCTCGATCGACCGTCCGCCGATGCTGCTCGACTCCCTGGGCACGAGCGTACTGCGCACATAGTCCGGATTGAGGAAGTCGAGCACGAACTTCCCGCCGCGCCGCGTCACGCGCGCGACCTCCGCCAGCACTCGCAGGTGTTGTGCGTCGTTGTCGAAGTAGCCAAAGCTCGTGAACAGGTTCACCACTAGATCGAATGCGTGATCCACAAACGGGAGAGCGCGCATGTCGCCGCGGACGTACAAGCCGCCCGGGTCCGCATCGCGCGCGCGGGTGAGCAGCGGGAGCGACAGGTCGAATCCTGTCGTCGGCCACCGCTCGCGCAGCAGCCGCGCATGCCGGCCGGCCCCACATGCCAGATCGAGCGCGCGCCGGACCTCGAGCCCGCCGAGGTTCGCGTGAACGAGCCCCAATGCAGTCGCCGCCTCGCGCTCGTCGCGGTGCGGATACAGCGCGAGATACTCTTCGCCGAACCAGCGCTCGAACCATTCGGTCATAAAAGGAAAGCTATGGGCTGTTGGCTGTTGGCTAGTGGCACGCAGGGCTCGGGCTCATTTGTGATAGGGCTCGCCGCGGACAATCGTGCCGGCGCGGTATAGCTGCTCGGCGAGGACGAGCCGGGCGAGCTCGTGCGGCAGCGTGAAGGGCGCGAGCGACAGGCGCATGCGCGCGGAGTCGCGCAGGTCGTCCGACACTCCGTGCGCGCCGCCGATGACGAATGCGAAGTCGCGGCCGGATTCGCGCTCGCCCTGCAGCCACGCCGAGAACTGCGCTGAATCGAGCGACTTGCCGGCGGGATCGCAGACGACCGCCCGCCCGGGCTCGCCAATGCGCTCGCGCAGCCGCTCACCCTCGCGCTTCTTCACGATCTCGGCCGACGCGCCTCTGCCCGATTCCTCGCGCACCTCGATCACCTCCAGCGGCCAGTACCGCGCCGCCCGCTTCTCGTACTCAGCGATCGCGCCGGCCAGGGAGGGATCCCTCGCCTTCCCCACAACCGCGACGATCACCCGCACGCGCCGGCCTCAGGCGTAAATGCCGCGCAGCTTGTGCACCGTCGACACGCGCTCCACGGAAAGCATGTACGCCGCGGTGCGCATGTTCACCTTGTGCTTCTTCGATATGTCGAGGACGTTCGAGAAGCTGCGGCACATGATGTCGCGCAGCCGGTCGTTGACCAGATCCTCCGTCCAGAAATAGCCGCCGCGGTTCTGCACCCACTCGAAGTACGACACAGTCACGCCGCCCGCGTTCGCCAGAATGTCGGGAATCACGAACACGCCTTTCTCGTCCAGGATCGCGTCGGCGGGCGCGGTGGTCGGGCCGTTCGCGCCCTCGCAGATGATCTTCGCGCGGATCTGGGCCGCATTCTTGGTCGTGATCACGTTCTCCAGCGCGGCGGGGAGGAGCACGTCCACGTCCAGCGTGAGCAGGTCCTCGGCCTTGAACTTGTCGCCGCCGTCGAACGTCTGCAGCGATCCGTGCTTCCGAACGTGCTCGATCGCTTTCTGCACGTCGATGCCGTCGGCGTTGTGCAGCGACGCGTGCCTGTCGCCGATCGCCACGATTCTGCAGCCTTGCTGCGACAGCAGGTCGGCCGCGACGGATCCGACGTTGCCGAACCCCTGCACCGCCACGGTGGCGTTGCGTATCGCGAGTCCGAGATGGTTGAGCGCTTCCTTCGTCACGATCATGCACCCGCGGCCCGTGGCCTCGCGTCTGCCCAGCGACCCGCCCATCACCACAGGCTTGCCGGTAACCACAGCGGTGACCGTGTGTCCGACGTGCATCGAGTACGTGTCCATCAGCCACGCCATGACGCGCTCGTTGGTGTTCACGTCGGGCGCGGGCACGTCCGAGTCGGGGCCGAGGGTGTTGATGATTCCGGCCGTGTATCGCCGCGTCATCCGCTCCAGCTCGCCAACGCTCATCTTCTCGGGATCGCAGTTGACTCCGCCCTTCGCGCCACCGAATGGAATGTCCACGACCGCGCATTTCCACGTCATCCATGCGGCGAGCGCCTTCACTTCTTCGAGCGTCACCGCCGTGTCGAAGCGGATGCCGCCCTTGGCCGGCCCGCGCGAAGTGTTGTATAGCACCCGGTAGCCGGTATACACGTCCACGCTTCCGTCGTCCTTCAATACAGGGACGGCGACGATAATCTGCTTCTCGGGCTGCCGCAGCACCTTCACGAGCCCGGCGTCGAGATCCAGCAGCTCGGCGGCCCGGTCGAAGCGCGACATCATCGCCTCGAATGGATTTTCCTCGGCGAGAAAACGGTCCTTGTCCCGGCCGAGTATGCCCTGAGCGGGAGTGAGGCGGCGGTCTTCGAAGGTGGCCATTATCTGGAAGACATTTCCGCGCGGTGCGCGAACGTCATTGGTTCATGGTCAGTGAGTCTCAAAGGGCGTCGCGGCGAGCCTGCAGCGCGTCCAGCAACCGCTCGAAATGCTCGGCTCCAGACTCCACCCGTACGGGCTGTGAAACATACCATAAGGCGGGTGCGTCGGCAGGCCACAATGGCGCGATTTTGACGGCGTCCTTGAGTGTGCAAACGGCCATCCCGGCGGCGGGCGCGCGCGCAGCAAGCCGGCCGATTTCATCGTGGGTGAAGCGATGGTGATCGGGAAAGCTTTGCCCGTTCACGATCGCGCCCGCCTGCCGCAGCTGCGCGAAGAACGCGTCCGGATTCCCGACGGCCGCAATGGCGAGAACGCTCGCGCCGGCGATACCGCCCAGCGGAAGCCGCGCGCCGGGGTCGCCGAGCCGGAACAGGTCTCCCAGCCCGAGCGCGACGAATGCGATCGGCGTGTCAGGCGCGGCGTGAGTGATCGCGAGACGCGCCGCGATCACCTCCGTCTCGCTGGCCGCCTTGCTGGTTATCACGGCGAGATCGGCGCGGCCCAGTGCTTCCAGCGGCTCGCGCCACGGCCCCGACGGAAGAAGCCGCCGGTTAACGCTCCAGCCGTCGGCTGCCACGAGCACGATGTCCGCATCGCGCGCGACGCGCCGGTGCTGGAAAGCGTCATCGAGCACGGCGACGCTCGCGCCGCGGCCGGCGGCATCGGCCACTCCGCGCGCGCGGTCCGCTGCGACGATGACAGTCACCGACGGGTTCAGCACCGCGTGCACCAGCGGCTCGTCGCCGCCATAGCCGCGCAGCACGATGGCCGGTGACGCGCCGCCCGCCGCGAGGCGCTGCGCGAGCCACGCGGCAACAGGGGTTTTCCCCGTTCCCCCGACAGTGAGATTGCCGATGCTCACGGCGGGAATCGGCGTCGCGCGCGATCGCAGGGCCCCGCGATCGTACAGCGCGTTGCGGACAGCCACGCCGCCCGCCATCGCGCGCTCCGCGGGCGCAAGCAGCGCGCGCATCAGCCGCGCCGCAACGGCGTCCGAGCGCCAGACGTCCTCGGCGTTCATCCGCTGCCGGCCATGCCCACGGCCGCGCTCATGGCGGACTCGAGCCGCGCGGTTTCGGCGGCAGCCGCGCGCGAGTCTTCGGGCAGCCTGACCGGCGCGCCGTAGGCGACAGTGACGCGCGCGAATGGCTTCGGGATCATGAACCTGTCCCAGCTGCCGAGGCGCCAGGCGCGATTCGCATGTGCCGCCATGGGAAGTACGAGCGCGCGCGCTTTGCTCGCCGCGACCGCCGCCCCGGGCGCGTAGCTGCACGCGGGCCCTCGCGGCCCATCCGGCGTGATGCCTACTTCCTTCCCTTCTCCGAGCGCGCGCACGAGGCCAAGCAGCGCGCCCGCCGCGCCGCGCGTCGAAGACCCCCGGATCGTGCCGTACCCGATGGACTCCGCGAACCGCGCTATGAGCTCGCCGTCCTTGTGCTCGCTCACGAGAATCGAGACGCCCTGATCGCGATGGTGCCAGATCAACGGCAGGAGCTGGCCGTGCCAGATCGAAAAAATGAAGGGGGCTCCGGTCGCGCGGAGCCTGGTGAGCTCGGCCTCGTTCACGACCGTGTACCGCCAGGTCGAAGCGAGCGTGCGGATCAGCTTGCCGCCGAGGAGTATCGCCAGCCGGTCGCGAGGCGCGAGTGCGGTTCGCCTGGGCTCGCCCTCGCTCACCCGATGAGCTCGCTCGCCATCCGCGCGACCCTCGCGGACGCACCCGGCGTTCCGAGCTTGGAGCGCACCTCCGCGAGATCTCCCACGGTGCGCCGGCGTAGAGCTTCGTCCGTGAGCAGCCGGTCGAGCGCGGCCGCGACGACTTCGGGGTCGAGCGCGTCCTGCACGAACTCCCGCGCGACCTCCCGCCCCGCGACGATGTTCACCAGTCCGATGTGGCTGATCTTCACCATGCGGCGCGCGATCGCGTACGACAGCTTCCCCACCCGGTACGCCACGACCATCGGGCATCCGGCGATCGCCGCCTCCAGCGTCGTCGTGCCGCTCTTGCATAGTGCGATGTCGGCAGCGCTGAACATGGTGAGAGCCGGCGCCGCCACCACCGGGTACGGCATGTTCGCGTAGCCGTGCTCCGTGGCTGGCGCGGCGCTGATGATTACCTGCAGGTCGGGATGCTTTTTCTGCAGCGCTCGGGCGGTTCGCACGAAGGGCTCGATGTGCCGGGTGATCTCCTGCACCCTGCTTCCCGGATACAGCGCGAGCACCTTGGCCTTCGCGTCGATTCCCAGCACGGCGCGCGCGGCCTCGCGCGTGGGGAGCCGGTCCCAACCGTCCAGCAGCGGGTGCCCGACGAAGTGCGCGTCGATCCCGTATCCGCGCAGCAGCTGCTCCTCGAACGGAAGGATCACCGCCGCGCGCGTGACGGTGCGAGCCAGCTTCGGGAGCCGCTTTGCGCCCCACGCCCACACCTGCGGCGTCACGTAATACAGCACGGGCACGCCCGCCTGCTTCGCGCTCTCCGCCAGCCGCATGTTGAAGCCGGGGTAGTCGATCAGCACCAGCAGCCGCACTTCGCCGCTGCGCAGCCGTTCCCGCACCCGCTTGAGCAGCGCGTAGTGCCGCGGGATGTGCCGGATCACCTCGGTGAGCCCCATCACCGAGAGCTGGTCGTACGACTCCATCAGCTCGACACCGGCGGCGGCAAGCCGCGGCCCGCCGATCCCCCTCAGCTTCAGATCGGGCCTGATCCTTCCCAGCTCGACGGCGACGCCCGACGCATGGAGATCGCCCGACGCTTCGCCCGCGACGAAGAAGACTTCAGCCAATGGGCGTGGGCTCCGCGTGCGAGCGCCCGAGTCCCCCATGCATGGAACCCGACAGCTGCGGCAGAGTGCGCTCGATCTCATGCACGATCCCAAGGGCGACCTCGAGCGCGCGCCGTCCGTCTTCCCCGGTCACCACCGGCGGCGCCTCTCCGGTCAGCGCGCGCGCGAAGCTCTCGAACTCGAGCTTGAGAGGCTCACCCGCCGGCGCCGTAAGCTCGACGCGTTCGACGAACTGCGAGAAGTCGAGCGGGCCGGCGGCGAGCTGCTCCATCGAAAGCTTCTTGTTCAGCCTGTAGAACTCGCCCGTGCCAGCGGCGAGATCGAGCGACAGATATCCGGTTTTCTGGAATATCCTGATCTTCCGCACGCGGTCGCGCGATATGCGGCTGGCGGTGATGTTGGCCACGGCGCCCGAAGCAAAGACGATTCGCGCGTTGGCAATGTCAACCGTTGGGGTGAGGACGGGCACGCCGACGGCCGCGATCGATTGCGCGTCGCCGACGGCGAGCGTAAGGATCAAGTCGATGTCGTGGATCATCAGATCCAGCACAACGGCGACGTCGGACCCGCGCGGATTGAACGGAGCCAGCCGCTCGCTCTGGATGAAGCGCGGCTCGTCTATGTGGGGCAGCGCCGCGCGAATGGCGGCGTTGAACCGCTCAACATGCCCGATCTGCACGACGACGCCTTTTTTCTGCGCCAGCGCGAGCAGCTCTTCCGCTTCGGCGACGGTCGTGGTGATCGGCTTCTCGATCAGCACGTGCTTGCCTTCCGCGATCGCCTTGCCTGCTACCTCGAAGTGCGCGGGCGTCGGGACAGCTATCGTGACTGCATCCACGGCGGCCAGGAGCGCGTCCAGCGACTCGTGCGCCTTGATCCCCAGCTCCGATGCGACCGCGGTCGCGCGCTCCATCCTGGAATCGAAGAATCCGCCGAACTCTACTTGCGGCAGGTCGCGCAGGATCCGGGCGTGATGGAATCCAAGCCCTCCGACCCCTACTACGCCGACGCGGGGCACGCGCGCGCCCGCGCTCAGATTACGACTCCGCGACCGCTCGCCTCCAGGAACCGAATGAGCTCCTTCACCTCGGGACGCTGCTCCAGGTCCTGCTCCGCGCGCTCGAGCGCCTGCGTGATGTTGAGATCCGAGTTGAAGAACAACCGGTACGCGCGCTTCAGCTCGCGCAGCGTGGCTTCCTCGAACCCCGCCCGCTGCAGCCCCACGGTGTTCAAGCCGTACAGCTTGACCGGATTCCCCACCGCCTTGAGAAAAGGCGGGATGTCCTTCGACACGCGTGAGCAGCCGCCCACGAACGCATGGCGTCCGATCCGGACGAACTGGTGCACCGCGCTCAGCCCGGAGAGAATCGCCCGGTCCTCGATGCGCACGTGGCCGGCGAGCTGGACGCCGTTCGCCAGGATCACCCCGTCCCCGAGATGACAGTCGTGCGCGAGGTGAACGTACGACATGATGAAGCAGTTTCTGCCCACCGTCGTCCTGAAGGACTCCGACGTGCCGCGATTGATGGTGCTGTACTCGCGGATGACGGTGCCTTCGCCGATCTCGACGGACGTATCCTCGCCCTGGAACTTGAGATCCTGCGGATCCCCGCCGAGCACCGCGCCTATGCCGACACGGACGTTGCGCGCGAGCTTCACGTTCCGCTCGAGGGTCGCCCGCGGCGCCACGATGCACCCTTCCGCCACTTCGCACCCGGGGCCGACGATCGCGAACGGCCCGATCTCCACGCCGCTGGCGAGCCGCGCGTCGTCGGCGACGATCGCTGTCGGGTGGACGCGCGTCATCTGTCGCGAACCATCGCGGCCATGTCCGCCTCGACGACTACTTCGCCGTCCACGCGCCCGACGCCGTGCATCTTGCAAACGGTGCCGCGGACCTGCGCGATCTCGACCTCGAAGATGATCTGATCGCCCGGCCGGACCGGCTTCCTGAACTTCACGTTGTCGAGCGACATGAAATACACGACCTTAGAGTCGGGCACTTCGATCGGGCCCATCAGCAGCATCCCGCCGACCTGCGCCATCGCTTCGACGATCAGCACTCCCGGCATGATCGGGTGCCCCGGGAAATGTCCCTGAAAGAACGGCTCGTTCATCGTCACGTTCTTGAGGCCGACAATGCGCTTCTCGTCGACTTCCAGGATCCGGTCCACCAGCAGGAAGGGATACCGGTGCGGCAGCACCTTCATGATCTCTTCCACGGTGTATACGCGCTTTTCCTTGCTCGCCACTTTGGTCGCCCCCTTCGCCGCGTTTTTTGTCGCCACCTTCACGATCTCGCGCACCAGCGTCACCGTTCCGCGGTGACTGGGCCGGATCGCCACGATCCGCGCCCGCACTCTCGCGCCCGCGAGCGCGAGATCGCCCATGATGTCCAGCGCCTTGTGCCTCACGAACTCGTCCTTCCACCGCAACGTCGCGTCCACCAGCCCGGTCTCGTCGAGCACCACCGCGTTCGCGGTGGACGCGCCCTTGATCAGTCCCTTGGCGCGAAGCGAATCTACCTCGTGAACGAAGCCAAAGGTGCGCGCTGGCCCGAGCTCACGCTCGAACGCCGCCGCGTCGGCCTCGTACACCCCCTGCTGACGCCCGATGAGCGGATGATCGAAGTCGATCGTGACGTCCAGCGTGAGCCTGTCGGCGGGATAGGCCTCGTACACGGAGTCGCCGTCGATAATTCGCACCGGCTCCCCCAGCGTCAGAACGTCGGCCTCCGTGCCGTTGGCGCGGGTGCCGGCGCCTTTCAGCGCCTGGAAAAAAGGCTCGGCGCTGCCGTCGAGAATGGGCGGCTCGGGACCGTCAATGTCGATCGTGAGATCGTCGATGCCAAGCGCAACGACGGCCGCCAGCACGTGCTCCACCGTGTGCACTGCCCGATCGCCCTTCTGGTCACCGAGGTGCGTCCGCCGCTCGGTCGAAGCCACTTCGTTGAGAGACGCGCGTATCAGCGGCTTGCCCGGCAAATCCACGCGCCTGAACGAGATGCCTTTGCCCGATTCCGCTGGAACGAATGTCAGCGTGCACGGCTCTCCGAGATGCAGCCCGATCCCCGCGACCGAAACGGCGCGCCCGGTGGTGCGCCGAGTCATTTGTCGTCCTGGCTGTCTGCCAACCGCTCCAGCTTCTTGATGATGCCGGCGAGCTTGAACAGGGCGCTCGACGCCCGCAGCGACTCGCGGTGCGGCCGCGCCGGGTACCCCGACCACGTCTCGCCTGCGGGAACATCACTGATCACGCCGGCACGCGCGGCGATGCGCGCGCCCGCGCCTATCGTGAGGTGACCCGCTGAGCCAGACTGGCCGCCGAACACCGCGCCATCCTCGATGTGCACCGAGCCCGAGATCCCCACCTGCGCCACGATCAGGCACAGCTTTCCGATCCGCACGTTGTGGCCTATCTGAACGAGGTTATCGATCTTGGTGCCAGCGCCGATCACCGTGTCGTCCACGCTGCCGCGATCGATCGTTGTGTTCGCTCCGACGTCCACGTCGTTCTCGAGCACGCAGCGCCCGACGTGCGGGATGGGCTGATGCGCGCCTTCGCTGAAGACGTAACCGAACCCGTCGCTGCCGATGCGCGCCCCGGACTGAATCTTCACGCGCTCGCCCAGCTCGCTCCCCGAGTAGATGGTGGAATGGGCGTAGAGGACCGAGTCGCGCCCGACCTTGGCGCCGTCGCCCACAACCGCATGCGGTCCGATCCACGCTCCGTCCCCGATCTCGGCCCCGGCTCCGATGACGACATACTCCTCGATGCTCACGCCAGCGCCGATTCGGGCTCCGGCACCGATGCGTGCCGTCGGATGAACTCCCGGAACGCGCTGCGGGGCGACGTACAGCCTCGGCAGCAGCATCAGGATGGCGTCGTGTGGCTTCGCCACAACGATGGTGGCGCGGGCTTTCGTCGGTGTTGCGGAGAGCTCGGGAGTGACTAGCAGTATCCCCGCCGCCGAGCTGGATGCCGCCGTGGAATACTTCGGCGCCGCCAGAAAGCTGAGCTGCTCCGGCCCGGCACGGTCGAGCGGCGCCACTCCCGAGACGGAGACCGACCCGTCCCCGCTCAGCTCCCCTCCTACCAGTTCTGAAACGGCTTCAGCGGTGATGGTGCGAACACCATCACCGCTGACTGAAACTTTGTTGCCGGTACGCGCTCGATCCGCGCGCGCCATTACGGTCTCGGTCGGGTCACTCCGGCCGGCTGCGGTGTGGTCGCGGGCGGCGTCGTCGCCGGTCCCGCCGGTCCCGCCGGAGGCGGCGGTCCCAGCGCGGTGAGCCGCGCCATCACGCGGTCCGTGAGGTTGAGCGTCGTATCGGCGGCGACGATCGCCTGCCCCGCGGACGACACGTCGAAGATGAACGCGTAGCCGTCGGCGCGACGGATCTCGTCGAGCACCCGGTTGAGCTGGTCCATGATCGGGCGGACGAGCTCGGCCTGGCGCTGCTGCATCTGCTGGTTGAGCTGCGCAGCGCGCTGCTGAAAAGCTTCTTCGGTCGCCTGGAGCGCCTGCGTGCGCTGCTGCCTCACGGCCGCCGTCAGCGCCGCCTGCTCCCGCTGGAAACGCTCGCCGAGCGTGCGCAGCGAGTCATCCATGCGCTGGATCTGCTGGCGGAAGCTTCCGACCTCGCTCTCGAACTGGCGCTCGGCCGCGTCACGCCCTGGCGCGGTGGCGAGGATCTGCTGCGCGTTGATGTAACCCAGCTTGACCGGCCCCTGCGCGTACGCCTGAGTCGAGCCAGCTGCGACGAGCAGCGCGGCGACAGCGGCAACGCGGAACATGATCTTCATCAAGACTCCAAAAGAGAATTAGAAAAGTTGACCCAGCTTGAAATGCAGCTTCCATCCCGGCGCGCGCCGGCCCAGCGCATCCGTCTTGTCGAGTCCATACCCCAGATCTATGCCCAGAGGTCCGAGCGGACTCAGCGTCGCCGCGCCGAAGCCTACGCTCCTGAACAGCCTCGTCGGATTGAACTCGCGCGGCCTGTCCCAGACGTTGCCGCCCTCGGCGAATGTGTGCACGTACAGCGCCGACGACAGCCTGAGTCCCAGCTCCGCCGTGGCTGTAAAGTACGCATTTCCGAACGATTCGCGACGCGCCGAGCTCGTCTCGGCCGTCGGATCGTATCCCGACGGCGTGATCGAGAACTCGTCGTAGCCGCGGAGCTGCTCGCCGTACTGCGTGCCGCCCAGCGCGAACGACTGCGAGTAAAAGAATGGGCCGGGGTTGCCGAACAGCACGCCGCCCTTGGCGCTCAGCGCGGTCACCAGCTGCATCGGCTGACCGCCGAAGATCTGGTTGCCGAACGCCGCCAGCGGCGCGTACGACCGCAGCTCGGCCGAGTACCGCTGGAAGTTCGAGGTCCCGCCCAGGGGGCCGCCGTTGAACTGCGCCGCGATCGTCTGCAGCCCGCCGTCCACGGGGAACGGCAATCCGATGCGGGTGTCGTGTGTGCCGGTGATGCCGAGCGTGGAGCGAAAGCAGCTCTTGCAGTCTCTCGCTAACTGGCCGAGCAGCGTCGAGTTCTCCTCCGAGTAGCGCACCGACTCCCCGCCGTAGGACACGAATAGCCGGGTGTAATACGACCACGGCACCGGGAAGCCGAACTGGAGCTGGCCGCCGGTGCGGGTGCTCTGCCCGAGGTCGGCGATGCGGAAGCGCGAGCGCGTGTGGTACGCGGTAGCGCTGCCGGAGATTCGGGACTGCCTGATGTTCGGATCGGTGTACGTGCCGTTGAAGTCGTTGATGTACCGGCCGAACTGCCACTGGAGCTCGACGCGCTTGCACTTGCCGAACAGGTTGGGCTGGTTCATCCCGACAAAGCCGCCGAGTCCCGTGCCCTGCCCCATCGACGCGCCGAAGTTCAGGTTGCCGGTCCGCTTCTCCTTCACGTTGAACACGATGTCCACGTCACCCGCGTCGCCGGAGGGCCGCGTGTCGGGCGCCGGCATCGGCGCCTCGAAGAAGTTCATGTTCGAGATGTTCTGGTAGCTGCGTATCAGCGCCTGCCGGTTGAACACCTGCCCGGGGATCAGCACCAGCTGCTCCCGGATGCACGTCTCGTTGGTGTAGTCGTTGCCGGCGATGTCGATCCGGTTCACGATCGCGGGCGAGCGCTCCTCGATCTCCCAGCGGAGGTTCACCGTCCGCACCGAGTCGGTGCCGGGCACGCGCTCGAGGATCGGATTCACGCGGGCGTAGATGTAGCCCTCGTTGCTGTACGCCTCCATCAGCTTCTGCTCTGCGTCGGTCCACTTTCCGGCGTCGAACGTGTTCGGCGGATTGCGGTGCGCCCTGCGCAGCAGGCTCGTGGCCCGGCCTGCCAGCGTGGTCTGCTGCTCGCCGAACGGGTAGTACTCCTTGACCGCTTCAGTCGGGAACCGCCGGTTGCCGAGCACTTCGAACGAGCCGATCTGATACCGCGGACCCTCGCGCACGGTGATGTCTATCATCGCCTTGCCGAGCTCGCGATCCACGATCATCGAATCCGACAGCACCTGCAGGTCGATGAAGCCGCGGCTGCCGTACAGCCGGGGGATCCGCTCCGACAGGTCGCCGGCGTAGTCGATCTCGTCGAACTCGCCGGAGCGGTAAAACAGAAATCCTTCCGGCTTCGTCTTCATCGCGCCGACGATGTCGTCGTCGGAGATTTTGCTGTTCCCGTGAATCCGCACGCCCGAAACCGCGAGCCTGCGTCCCTCGTCCACGACGAAGGCAAGCGCAATCTTTCCGTCGGTGATCGTCGAGTCCACGCGTATCTTCGCGAGGTAGTAGCCCTTCGATTCGTACAGCGAGTCGGCGCGCTGCAGGCTGAGCGCGATGCGGCCTGGATCGACCGCCGCGCCCACCGGCTGCTCGAGCCGGTCCTTGACGTCCTTGTCCGAGACGCGGTTGACGCCGGTGATCGTGAACCCCGACAGGATCGGCCGCTCGCGCACCGTGACGACGAGCGTCGCGCGCGAGTTCTGGTCGAGCGAGCAGGAGACCTGCACGTCGTCGAACTGGCCGCTGCCGAAGAGCAGCTCGATGGCGCGCTGAATGTCGCGATATCCGTACGTGTCCCCGGCACGGAGTCCGGTGGACGAGAGGATCGTGGCTTCGGTGACCCGCGAATTGCCCGCAACGGCGATGGCCGCGGGCGTGGCGCAGGGTCCGGGCGCGTCCTGCGCCATGGCTTCTCTGGCCCCCATCGCAAACCACGCGAGCAGGAGCAGGCTAAGTCGATGCATCCGTGAAATATAAGGGCTATTGGCTCTTGGCTGTTGGCTCTTGGCCAACCGCCCCGCGGTCACGGTATTAGACACGCAAACCACCCCAATCGGTCCCCCTCAGTTTCCCCTGGTCGCGGGCGCATTTCTCTGCGTCGCTCCCGGCGGCGGCGGGCGGTGGTGCCGAGGCGAGACAACCGGTGTCCCGCTACGCTCGCTACGCGCGCAAACTACGCGCGCTAAGACGCTCGCTTCGGGGACACCGGTCGCCTCGTCTTGTCTGGCGCCCACCCGATGCCGGCGGGAGCGGGCGCGGCGGGGGTGTTCTCCACAGCGCCGTCTTAGCGCGCGTCGTTTGCGCGCGTAGGCGCGGTGGAGGATACCCCTGCCCGCACGCTCCCGGCGCAGCGGACCCAGCGCCAACGCAAACGCGCCCCGGATATTTCCCGGGGCGCGTCTTAGCCTGCTGGACCTGCCGCGCGAACGGACTACGCTTGCGGGGCCGCGGTGGTGAGGACCCGGAACTCGAGCTTGTCGCCGTCGGGGCCGACGTCCACTTCCACGTCGTCTCCTTTGGCGAATTCCGCCAGTAGGATCTTCTCGGAAAGCGGATCCTCGATGAAGCGCTGGATCGCTCTCTTCAGCGGACGCGCGCCGTAGTCCTGGTCGTAGCCGTGCTTGACCAGGAAAGACAGAGCGGAATCCGTCAGCTTCAGATTGATCTGCTCGTCGCCCAGCCGCTTCTGCACGTCGCGCAGGACGATGGACACGATGTCGCGGATGTGGTCCTCGGACAGCGGGTGGAAGACGATGACGTCATCCAGCCGGTTCAGGAACTCCGGGTTGAACACCTTCTGCATCTCGTCCTTCACCTTCTCCGACAGCCGCTCGAAGTTGCCGCGATTGTCGGAGACGAAGCCGAGTGACTTCCCCTTGGTGATGTCGCGGGCGCCGACGTTCGACGTCATGATCACGACCGTGTTCTTGAAGTCGATCACGCGGCCATAGTTGTCCGTGAGATGGCCCTCATCCAGCACCTGGAGCAGGATGTTGAACACGTCCGGGTGCGCCTTCTCGATCTCGTCGAGCAGCACCACGCTGTACGGCTTCCGCCGCACGGCCTTGGTCAGCGTGCCCGAATCCTCGTACCCCACGTAGCCCGGAGGCGCGCCGATGAGGCGTGACACCGAGAACTTCTCCATGTACTCGCTCATGTCCACGCGGATGAGCGCGCTGGCGTCCGCGAAGAGGAACTGCGCCAGCGATCTGGCGAGCTCCGTCTTGCCGACGCCCGTGGGGCCGGAGAAGATGAAGGAGCCGATCGGACGGTTCGGATCCTTGAGTCCCGCGCGGCTGCGGCGGATGGACCGCGCCAGCGCCTTGATCGCCTCGTCCTGGCCGACCACGGACTCGTGCAGCTCCTCTTCCATGCGCAGCAACCGCGTGGTTTCTGCTTCCTGCAGCCGCATCACGGGAATGCCGGTCCAGCGGCTCACGATGAAGGAGATCTCCTTCTCGCCGAGCACGGGCCGGTGCGACTGGCGGTGCTTCTCCCAGTCCTCCTGCACGCGGCGGATGTCTCCCTGCAGCTCGCGCTCCCTGTCGCGCAGCGACGCCGCGCGCTCGAAGTTCTGGTCGCGGACAGCGGCTTCCTTCTCGCTGTTCACTCCCTCGAGCTGGCCCTTGAGGTCCGCCACCTCGGGCGACGGCTGCTGCGCGGCCAGGCGCGCGCGCGCGCCGGCTTCGTCGATCACGTCGATCGCCTTGTCGGGCAGGAACCGGTCGGTGATGTACCGCTCCGACATCTTCGACGCCGCGACGAGCGTCTCGTCGGGGATCTCGACCCGGTGGTGGTCCTCGTACTTCTGCCGCAGCCCCTTCAGGATCTCGACCGTCTCGTCCACCGAAGGCGGCTCGACGATCACGGTCTGGAATCTCCGCTCGAGCGCGCCGTCCTTCTCGATGTACTTGCGGTACTCGTTCAGCGTCGAAGCGCCGACGCACTGCAGCTCGCCACGCGCGAGCGCAGGCTTGAGCATGTTGCTGGCGTCGATGGCGCCCTCGGCCGCGCCCGCTCCGACGAGCGTGTGCAGCTCGTCGATGAAGAGCACGATGTTCTTGTTCTGCGTGATCTCGTTCATCACGGCCTTGAGCCGCTCCTCGAACTGGCCGCGGTACTTCGTGCCGGCGATGACGGCCGCCATGTCCAGCGCCAGCACGCGGTGGTCGCGCAGCGAATCCGGGCACTCGCCAGTCGCGATGAGCTGGGCGAGGCCTTCGACGATCGCGGTCTTGCCCACGCCCGGCTCGCCGATGAGGACCGGGTTGTTCTTTTTGCGGCGCGTCAGGACTTCCATCACGCGCTCGATTTCCTTCGCGCGGCCGATCGTCGGGTCGAGCTGCCCCTCGGCGGCGAGCTGCGTGAGATCGCGGCAGAAGTGATCGAGCGCCGGCGTCTTGGATTTCTTGTCGCCCTTGGTCGCGGTGCCTGGCACGCCCGGCGTCGCCTTCTCGGCGGTCGTCGCGGCGCCGCCCTGCGGCATCTCTGTGCCGAGCAGGCGCAGCGTCTCCGCGCGCGCGGCGTCGAGGTTGATGCCCGCGTCGGCCAGGACCTGCGCGGCGATTCCCTTCTCTTCGCGCAGCAAGCCGAGGAGCAGGTGCTCCGTTCCGACGTAGCTGTGAGAGAGGTCGCGCGCTTCTGCCATCGCGAGCTCGAGCACCTTCTTAGCGCGCGAGGTATACGGGAGGTCGCTCGCCTGCGGAGCTTTCCCCTTCTTCACCGTCTCCTCGATCTTCTGCTGGATCTCGTCGAGGTCGACGTTCAGGTTCTGCAGCACGGTGGCCGCGACACCTTCGCCTTCCCGGATCAAGCCGAGAAGAATGTGCTCGGTGCCCACGTATTCGTGGTGCAGGCGGGATGCTTCTTCCCGCGCCATGGCGAGAACCTTTCGCACCCGTTCGGTGAAGTTGTATCCGTTCATCAGTCGATCCTCAGTCGCGGGTGGCCCGCGTAACCCCTACTTGTCCGGCTCTTCCTCGAGCGCCTTCCTTACGAACTTCGCTCGTGCCAGGTTCGCTTCGTTTTCAGTCAGCGCTCGTCCGGCCGTGTAGGCGAGATGCGCGGACTGGCTGAAAATCAGGAGCTTGTTGAGGGTATATACACTGAGACCTGCTATGAGGTTCAGACCGACCGCAAGCCGGACGCCGCTGAGAAAGTTCATCGCTTCCTCGAACGTAAGACTCCGCGCGTACCGCAGGGTCCCGTACGCCCGCCACAGCTTGTCTTCGATAATATAGCCGGCATCCCGCAGCAACACACGCCTGGATTCTTCCTCGCGCTCGACGACGTGCCGCACGACGCGCACGAGATGGTCCAGCAGCTCTTCCTCGGATCTTCCGAGCGTCGTCTGGTTCGACATCTGGAAAAAATTGCCGACGACCTCGCTGCCCTCGCCGTACAGCCCGCGGTAGGTGAGTCCCATCTGCTGGAGGCCGGTCAGCACCTTGCCGATCTCTTTCGTGAGCACGAGTCCCGGCAGGTGAATGAGCACCGACGCGCGAAGGCCGGTCCCGGTGTTGGTCGGGCAAGCCGTGAGGTACCCGAACTCCGGATGGTACGCATAGGGAACCCGCGCGCCGACTTCACGGTCGATCGCCTCCACTTCCGAGAACGCCTCGCTGACCGCGAACCCCGACCGCAGCGACTGGAGCCGGAGGTGGTCTTCCTCGTTGATCATGATGGACGACTGCTTCGCGAGGAACACTGCCGCACCGCTCCGCACGGGGTGCTGCGCGTCCAGTCCGGCCAGCTCCCGGCTCACCAGATGCCGCTCGTGCAGCAGCAGCCGCTCGTTGGCCTCCATCTCATCGACGCGCAGCATCACACCGTGGTCACTGCCGCTCACCGCTGGAATGGCGTCCCGCACCTGCGCCAGCACGCGGAGCCGTTCGCCATCGCGAGCTCTGGAGGCAAATGCGTACCCCTCGACGTTTCGGGCGAGACGTATCCGGGTCGAGAGCACTATGTCCGAATGCTCGCCCGACGCATCGAGCCACTGCACGCCACCACTCGGCAGGAGCGAGAGGTCGAGAGTCATCGTCGTGGTGCCGAGCCGCTGGCCGTCGAGGCGAATGGGAATCCCATCCGCCTCGCGGCCGCGGCCAGCCGCATGGTGATCACTCCAACCCGCGCAGCTTGTCGCGAATGTCCGCGGCCATCTCGAACTGCTCGGACTCGATCGCGCGCTGAAGGCGCTCGCGCAGCTCGCCCGCGGTAACCGAGCGCTCGACGTCGCCCTCGGAAGGCGGGACATACCGGTGGCCCACGTGGCGCGAGTTGCCGTGCACCCGACGCAGCAGCTCGCGCAAACTTTTCTCGAAGGCGTTGTAGCAGTGCGGGCAGCCAAGGCGGCCGCTGCTACGGAAGTCGCGCAGCGTGGAGCTGCAGAAAGTGCAGCGCGCGGCGTCATCCGACGCGGCGGGCATGTGCTGGTGCACGCTCTGCAGCAGCTCGGTAACCTGCTGCTTGGGCACGACCAGCGACGTTTCCACGCCGCGCTCGGCGGCGCACTTCTCGCACAGCCGCAGGTGGCGCACCTCGGCGCCTTCGACCTGCGTCAGGTCGATCACGACGTCACCTTCCTTGCAGACGTCGCAAACCATCAGGCCACGCCTTCCTTCGCTACGGTCTCGGCGAGGCGGCCGTCAGCGAGCAGCAGCACGCGATTGGCCCGCGCGGCAAGGGCCTGGTTGTGCGTCACCACGACCGCGCCGATCTCGAGATCATTGGTGACCTCCACCAGGAGATCGTGCAGGTCCTGACCCTGCGCCTGATCCAGGTTTCCCGATGGCTCGTCGGCCAGCAGGATTGCGGGGTCCATCGCGAGAGCGCGCGCGACCGCTGTGCGCTGCTGCTCGCCACCGGAGAGCTGCGCCGGCCTGTGGTGCATCCGCCCGCTAAGCCGCACGCGGGCGAGCAGCTCCTCGGCACGGCCGCGCGCCACCGAGTGCGACTTCCCTCCGATCCTGAGCGGCATCATCACGTTCTCCAGCGCGGTGAACTCGCGCAGCAGGTGATGAAATTGAAACACGAAGCCCACGCGCCGGTTCCGCAGCGCCGCGACTTCGTCATCGGAGCGGCCGTGCACCGGCTCCCCGGCGATGACTACGTAACCCCTGGACGGGGCTTCGAGCGCGCCGAGTATGTGAAGCAGCGTGCTCTTCCCCGCTCCCGAAGCGCCGACCACCGCGACCATCTCGCCGCGCGACACGGACAGGTTCACGCCGGAGAGCACGTTGATCGTGCTTCCGTCGCCGCCGACGTAGGACTTGTGGAGGTCGTGCCCCTCGACCACCGTCAGCGCGCTCATTCGTGCCTGATCGCTTCGAGCGGATACAGCCGGGAAGCCTGTATCGATGGATACAGCGTCGCCACCGCGGCGATGGCGAGACTGGCCAGCACGATCCAGAGCACGTCCATGGCGCTCGTCATCACGGGCAGGTGATCGATGAAGTAGATCGCAGGATCGAGCGCGATCAGCTTGTACCGGTCCATGCTGATCGCGGCCGTGAGCCCGACGACCACGCCGAGCGCCGTTCCTACCATTCCGATGAACACGCCCTGCGCGAAGAAGATTCGCCGGATGGACCCGGCGGACATCCCCATCGCGCGGAGGATCCCGATCTCGCGCGTCTTGTCGGTGACGACCATCG
This sequence comes from Gemmatimonadaceae bacterium, assembly GCA_035527035.1. Taxonomy (GTDB): domain Bacteria; phylum Gemmatimonadota; class Gemmatimonadetes; order Gemmatimonadales; family Gemmatimonadaceae; genus JACDCY01. The sequence goes on from DATLBG010000142.1 coordinate 24,331, forward strand.
TCAGAGTGCTGACAATGTTGAACGCGGCGACGATCACGATCAGCAGCAGGATGACGCCCATACCGAGCTTCTCGAGCTTGAGCGCCTGAAAGAGCGAGCGGTTCTGCTCCTCCCAGTCCACGGTGCGGTACGGAAACCCGAGCATCTGCGTCAGCTCGCCGGCGATGCGGGATGCCTGCCAGCGGTCCGTGGTGCGCACCTCGATTCCAGTTACGCTTTCGCCGAGGCCCGCGAACTCGCTGGCGAGCGCGAGGTCGATGTACACGTACCGGTCGTCGTATTCGTACATCCCCGTTTCCGCGATGCCGGTCACCTCGAGCTCGTACACGCTCGGGACGAACGTTCCCGTGGCCGCGTTGATCTTGGTGTTCGCGATCGAGATGAGATTGATCTTGTCGCCCGGCCAGGCGTTGAACCGGGCAGCAAGGAGCTTTCCGAGCACCGCGCCGCGGCGCTGCCCGTCGGAGCTGGCGAAGCGGAAGTCGCCGCTCGTGACGTGGCTGCGTATGGTGGTGACTTCCGCCGCGCCGCGCGTCTGCGGTGGAATCCCCACGAGCATCACGCCGCCCGCGTAATCGCGGCCCGCGTTCATCCCGGCCTCGGTGAGCACGAACGGCTCGGCCGCGACAACGCCGTCGTGCCGCCGCACCTTTGCCAGGACGTCGCGCCAGTCCTGGATCTTGAGATCGCTCCCGTAGCTGAGCACGCGGATGTCCGGGCTGCCGACCAGGATCTTCTCCCGCAGATCGTGCTGGAGGCCGTCCATCACGCCGATGATCACGATCAGCGCGCTGACGCCCACGACCACGCCCAGCATGGCGATCATGCTGATGAACGACAGGAGCCGCGACCCGCGGCGGCTGCGCAGGTAGCGGAATGCGATGGAGAGCTCGAGACGGGACATTAGGTGAAGCTATAGAGGTTATCAGGTATCAGGTATCAGGTATCAGAGATCGTGTCTTGCCTTGCCTGATACCTGATACCTGATACCCCGTTCCTACTCGCTCTCCGGTCGCATCGTCGGGAACAGAATCACGTCCCGGATGTTGGCCGTCCCCGTCAGGTACATGAACAGCCGGTCCACGCCAATTCCGACGCCGCCCATGGGCGGCATGCCGTACTCCATCGCGCGCAGATAGTCCTCGTCCACGGCGGAGGCTTCCTCGTCGCCGGCGGCGAGCATCGCGGCCTGCGCCTCGAACCGCGCGCGCTGGTCGATGGGATCATTGAGCTCGCTGAACGCATTTGCAAGCTCCCGCCCTTTCACGAAAACCTCGAATCTCTCCGTGAGCGATGGATCGCCACGCTTCGGCTTCGCCAGTGGCGATAGCTCTACGGGATAATCCACGATGAAGGTGGGCTCCTGGAGCTTTCTCTCGACGAGCGCCTGGAAGATTTCGTCGAGCAGCTTCGTCCGTCCAAGCTTGGTCGTGTGCTCGACCCCGACCCGGTTTGCGAGCGCGCGCAGATCCTCCGGAGCGAGCGCCATGACGTCCACTCCGGCGGCTTCCCGGAGCGCAACGGTCCACTGCAGCCTCGGGAACGGCGTCTTGAACGTCGGCACTTCCGCGGAGAGGCCGGGCGTCGAGCGCACCGCGTCCGCGCACTCGACGATCAGCGCCTCCACGACCGTCATCATCTCCGTGTAATCGGCGTAAGCCTGATAGAACTCGAGCATCGTGAACTCGGGATTGTGCGTGCGGTCTATGCCCTCGTTTCGGAAATCGTGCCCGATCTCGTACACCCGCTCGAATCCGCCGACCACCAGGCGCTTCAGATACAGCTCGTCGGCGATTCGAAGGAACAGCCGCATGTCGAGCGCGTTGTGGTGCGTGACGAACGGCTTCGCCGCCGCGCCGCCGTACTGCGGTTGCAGCACCGGCGTCTCGACCTCGAGAAAACCCCGGGCGTCCAGGAACGAGCGCATCGCGCGGACCAGCCGCGACCGCGCCATGAACATCGTGCGCACCTCCGGATGCACCGCGAGGTCCGCATACCGCTGGCGATAGCGCTGCTCCAGATCCACGAAGCCGGAGTGGCGAATCGTCTCGCCGTCCACGACCTCTTCCTTCCCATACGGCAGCGGCCGCAGCGACTTCGCCAGCAGCTCGAAGCTCGCCACACGGATCGTGACCTCCCCCGTCTTCGTCCGGAACAGCGGCCCACTCACCCCGACGATGTCGCCGAGATCGTAGTGCTGCAGCACCCCGAACCGCTCTTCCCCGAGCTCATCCTTCCTGAAGTACAGCTGAATCTTCCCGCTCTCATCCGCCACGTGCGCGAACGCCGTCTTCCCGTGCGCCCTCCACGCGACGATGCGACCAGCGACGCTCACGGCCGGTCCTTCCTCGGCATCGGTCGCCAGGAGCGGAACAGCAGCAGCGGCAGTGTGCGTTCGCGCAAACGAGTAACCGAATACCTGCTCGCCGCTCGCCACGAGAGCATCCAGTTTGTCCCGGCGTGCCTTCATGACGAAGTTCAGCTCTTCGCTCATGACACAGCCCGGCAAGTGGCCGAGGGTCGGCCCTGTCCCATAAGGGACCGTCTTAGCTTCGGCGCAGTTTGCCGAAGCGTAGGTCCCGCGTGGGACAGGGCCGGCCCTCGGCCACGCGCGCGAGAATCCATCATGCCGCGACCCCGCTGCTCTGAACGGCTCCAAACCGTTTTAGATACGCCTCGATGAACGGATCTATCCCGCCGTCCATGATCTTCTGGACGTCGGGGATCTTCAGCTCCGTCCGGTGGTCGTTGACCATGGTGTAAGGCTGGAAGACGTAACTCCTGATCTGGCTGCCGAACGAGACGTCGGACTTCGTCGCGTCGAGCGCCGCGCGCTTCTCGGTCTGCTTGTCCAGCTCGATCTGGTACAGCTTGTTCTTCAGCATCTTCATCGCGGTAGCCTTGTTCTTGAACTGCGACCGCTCCGCCTGCGACGCCGCGACAGTATTGGTCGGCAGGTGGGTTATGCGCACCGCGGAGCTCGTCTTGTTGACGTGCTGCCCGCCGGCGCCGGACGCGCGATACACGTCGATCCGCAGGTCCTCGTCGCGAATCTCGATGTTGATCTCCTCGTCTACCACGGGATAAATGAATACCGAGGCGAAGCTCGTGTGGCGGCGCGCGGCCGAGTCGAAGGGAGAGATGCGCACCAGCCGGTGCACGCCGGTCTCGGGGCGCAGAAAGCCGAACGCGTACTGCCCGCGGATTTCGAGCGTCGCGCCCTTGATGCCCGCCTCTTCACCCTGGCTCTCGTCGAGCAGGACAACCTCGAACCCGCGCTTCTCGGCCCAGCGCGTGTACATCCGCACCAGCATCGAGGCCCAGTCCTGCGCCTCGGTGCCGCCGGCGCCAGCGGAGATCTCCACCTGCGCGTCGCGGAAATCATCAGGGCCGCGCATCAGCGAACGCAGCTCGTAATCGTCGAGATCGGATTCGATCGCCGCGACGTCGGTGTCGAGATCAGTCTCCATCCCGGGATCGGGGCTTTCCGCGAGCAGCGCGTCCATCTCGGTGGCGCTCGTGACCCTGGCGGCGAGCGCGTCGAACGGGTCGACCCACCCGCGCAGTTGCTTGACTCGCTGCACCGTGGCCTGCGCCGTCTCCTGGCGGTCCCAGAAACCTGGCGACGCCATTCGCTCCTCGTCGGTCGCTAGCGCCTGCCGCTTGGAGTCGATGTCAAAGATACCTCCGCAATTCTTCCAGCCGCGCGGTGTGCCGTGCGAGGTCGCGACCGCGTTCAGTTTCTGCCATGGGTTGTATTTACCGGAGAGCGCCGCGAAGAGCTAGAAGATTTTCTTCCCTTCACCGAGCACTTCGTTGAGCGCGTCCTTGAAGTGCGTCGTGGATTCGGCGAAAGCCTGGCCGATCTGGGCGACGTACTCCTCGTAACTCTTCTTGATCTCCTCGCTGAACGTCTGCTTCAGCGATCCGGCCCGCAGTGCGTCCGCGTGCTTCTCGGGATAATACGTCACGATGTCGGAGATGAGCGCTCGGGCAAGGCGCTTCGCCCGGACGTCCGGATCGCGCGCGAGATAGGGGTTGATCGACGCGGTTGGGCCGGGCACGCCGGCGGGCGCCGGCACCATCGCAGGCGGGGCTGGCTCTTTAAACGCGGCGGCCTGGTAAGGCGGCGTAGGCGCACGCGGACCGTCCGCCGCAGGCACGGGAAACGCCGGGACGCCTGCCGCGGGGGTGCCAGCGGCCGCTGCAGCGGAGCGCGTCCCCGCGGGTGGCGTCATTGCCGCGACGCCCATCGCCGGCGTTCTTCGCTGCGAATACTGTCCGGTCGTGCGCGGAACCATCGGCGCCACAGGCGGCTGCGGCCCGGCGGCGATCAGCTCCGCTGTCGGTTCCGGCACGGGAATGACGCCGCCGCAGATCGAGCAGCGCGCGCGAACCCCGCCCGGCGGAACCTTGGCCGGATCCACCCGGAAAATCGACGAGCACTGCGGGCAGCCGACGTTCACTACTTGGTCCCCGATGCCGCGGTGTGAAACGGCACCCGCTGGTCCACGGCGACCGGCCGGTCGACCGTCCGCCGGTCAACGCTGTACACCGACCCCGGCAGTGTCTTGGCGTACGACTTCATCTCCGTGGCCAGATCGCTCACCTCGCGTGCACTGGTGAAGTGCCGCCTCGAGTTGGTGATCACTCCGATCGAGAGCGTCATGAGTGGAACCCGGTGCAGGTGCCCTCGACGGTCCTTGCCGAAGAAATAGCCGGCGCGCTGGTCCTGATCCGAATACTGGTGTGGGATCAGCAGGTCGAAGACTGCGACGATCTCGCCGCAAACCTCGGGGACAGCCGCGGAGGGGATAATGAAGATGAAATCGTCGCCCCCGATGTGCCCGACGAATCCGCGCTCGCCGCAAACTCCCTTCGCCACGTCGTGCAGGATCGTCGCGAGGATCCGGATCACCCTGTCGCCGTCGCGATAGCTGTAGCGGTCGTTGTATTCCTTGAAGAAGTCGAGGTCGGCGTAGCACACCGCGAAGGGCTCGCCAGTGTCGAGCCGGCGCGTGATTTCCGCTTCGATCGTGGTGGTGCCCGGCAGGCGCGTGGACGGATGCACTTCCGTGTCGCGGTCCGACCGGCGCAGCATCAGATCGAGGCGCGCCGCTACTTCCTCTGACGAAGTCTTATCGCGGACTATCTCGTCCGCCAGCGTGCTGCAGGCCTCGCCGAACGCGTTATCGTCGACACCGCAGAGGATCGCGGTTGGAACTATCGCCGTGTAGGAGTCGGTCTTGAGCCGGCGCGACGCTTCCATCACATGCGAGGAGCCGTCCCTGGCGTCCATTATTACCACGCGCGGTCTGCTTCGCAGCGCCAGCTGCATGATCTGCCCTGCGTCCGCCACCACCACCCGGCCGAGAGACTGCTGCGCCAGCCATTGCTCTATGGCGGGCGGCACCTCGCGTCCGGTCGGGAAAAAGAGTACGGCAGTCGGCTGGATCAATGTCGGTTTTGGAGTGGGCAGAGCCGGGCAAAATAAGACTATAGAGCACGCCTAGTCAAAGACGACCGGCCACGGGGCCCGTTTCTAGAAGTTGTATCGCAGCGAGAAGTACGTCGGTGGCTCCCCTGCGTCGGCCGAAAGGCCTTCGAACGTGCGGGCGATGTCGAAGCTGAGCTTCCCCGCCGTGATCCCGAACCCGACCGACGGACCGGAGGCCTCGGTATCCGCCGTTCCCCAGCCGGCCCTCAGGTGAACGCGCTTCTGGTACACGATCGAGCTGCCGAACCTGAAGCCTGCGTCCTCGAAGCTCGGCGCGCTGTCGATCTCGCCGGCTACGCGCACGTCCATGTCCGTCAGATACCTGTCGATGAAGCGAAGCCGGTACGACGCGCCCAGTTGTACGCGGCGCGGGAGCCTGGCGGGTGGCTCGTCCGCCGTCGCGCGGAGATCGCCGCCGATGCTCCGGATCGCGACGCCCAGCGTCAGCGGCACCTCGTCGGTGAACCGGTACTGCGCGCCGAGGTCGAATGCGCTCGCCGTTCCGGAGCCCGTGCCTATGTCGCCGCACTGCCCCGTGCAGTCGATTCGAGCCTGCACCAGCTTGTAGTTGATCCCCGCATTGAAGTGCGGGCCCAATCCCCGCGCCCACGTCAGCGCGTACACGATGTTGCGCGGCAAGAGCAGCCCGACGGGCGGCTGGTTCGGATCCTCGGTGATCTGCTGGTCGCCAAAATTGTAGATGTTGACCGACAGTCCAATAACGCCGAGCGCGCGCGCGGGAGAGATGAAGGTGATCGCGTCGCCCGTGACGGCCAGCGTCGTCGAGTGGTGGATCGCGGTCTCGCGCGTGGTCTGCCGCGCGAGCGACGCCGGATTCGCCCACACGGCCTCGCTGCCCGTCTCCGACGCGACGGTCGCCTGGCCCTGCCCCAGCGTGCGGGCTCCGACCGGAAGCAGCAGGAACAGCGCGGTATCGCTCTGCGCGCGCGCCGCGGGAAGCGCGGTCGCTAGCGCGAGCGCCAGCCCCGCGCTAGCTGAGAGGAGCCGCCTCATCTATCAGCATGATCGGGATGTCGTCGCGCACGGCGTACTTGAGGGAGCACGCGTGGCAGACGAGCGCGCTGTCATTTTCCCTGTACTCTAGCTCGCCCTTGCACTTGGGGCAGACGAGGATCTCGAGAAGCTGTTGCGGCACTGGCATATGACGACTCCTGTGACGGTGCTATCAGGTATCAGGCTGTTCTTGTTAACTGATACCTGATACCTGATACCTGTTAACTCTTTCTATACCCCAGTCTCTCCAAAGCTCCCGCATCTCTCCGCCAGTTCGGCAGAACCTTGACCCAGAGGTCGAGATAGATCTTCGCGCCAGCGAGGGTCTCGATCTTTTTCCGCGCCGCTTCACCGATCGAGCGGATGCGCGCGCCCTTGCTTCCTATCAGGATCTTCTTCTGGCTGTCCCGCTCGACGTAAATTAGCGCCCGCACGTATATGGGCGAGCGGTCCTCGCGAAACTCCTCCACGACGCACGCGACGCTGTAGGGCACCTCGTCCGCAAGCTGCTCGAGCGCGGTCTCCCGCACGAGCTCGGCCGCGAAGAACCGCACCGACTGGGTGCTCATGTCGTCCGGCGGATACAGGAACTCGCTCTCCGGCAGCTTCGCGCGTACGGTGTCGAGCAGATCCTTGACGCCCTCGCCCGTCAGCGCGGAGATGAAAATGGCGTCCGGAAAGCGCTCCACCTCCGCTTTGAGCTGCGCGCGGCCCACCGAGTCCGTCTTGTTGACCACATGAATGACGGGCGCCCGCGGCGGTGCGTCCAGTTGCGCCGCTTCGGCGAGCGAGCGCGTGTCGTGCTCGCCGGCGTCAGTGAGATACAGAATGACGTCCGCGTCCTCGAGCGCGCGCAGCGACGCGTGCCTCATGGTCTCCTGGAGCTCGTACGCGGGATCGAGGAGGCCGGGGGTGTCGAACACCACCATCTGCGCGTCGTCCTGCGTGTGGATGCCGACGATCCGGTCGCGGGTGGATTGCGGCTTCTCGCTCGTGATCGAAAGCTTCTGCCCGACTATGCGGTTGAGCAGAGTCGATTTCCCGACGTTCGGCTTTCCTGCGACTGTAACGATTCCGGCGCGGGGCATTCGGGTGAATCTAGACGAATAGCCGGAACAGGTTCGGGTAACAGGTAACAGGTCGTAGGTTCTGGTTAACTACTGGTTCACGGTTGATGGTCGGAGGTGACGGCGGCTCCACCTACAACCGTTAACCCGTAACCGGTCGTTTACCATCACCTGCGACCTACAACCTGTTACCCGAACCTGTTGTTAGCTGCCTTAAATCAGTACCCGGGGCCGAGCACAATCGCATTCATCACCAGCTTGTCCAACGCCCTCCACCATCCCCTGAACCACGGCTCGCCGGCGAACGCAACGAGATGCCCGCCGCCGATCGGCTCCTCGATCACGTAAGCGGTGTTGCGCAGGAACCGCTCGGTGTTGTCCGGCCAGATGAATCCGGCGCGGTGCAGCTTCCCCTGCGCCGGGAAAACCGCCACGTTCGCGCCGCGGCGCGACAGCTTCAGGAATGTCGAGCCTTCCATCATGACGGTCAGGCGCGATACATCGTACCCCTGCGTCAACCAGTGAGTGCGGTCGAGCACCACGTCGAAATGGCTGCCGGGAAGCCCGACCGGAGTCGCGTTCGAGGCGAGCGGGCTCGTTACCGCCAGCAGATCCTCGATCTCGTCGTCGCGCCCTTCTTCGTCATCGTCGTCATCCGCCGAGTCCGCAGCGGCGCCGGGGATTCCCGTCGCGTCCAGCTTCGTCGTGTCGGCGTCCGCGCCGACCGCTCTCGCGCTGGTGAGATCCGCGCCGCTGCTCGCGCCCCACGCCGTGCTGCCGCCCATGGTCACCAGCGTGCCGCCGGCGCGAATCCAGCTCCGCAGAGCATCTGCGCCGGCCTTGCCGAGCAGCCGGTTAAGCGCGCCCGAAGATCCGCTCGGCATGATGATCACGTTGAACTGGGACAGATCCCCGCTGCCGAGCCAGCGCGCGGATACCGGAGTGAACTTCACTCCGTACCGGTGCTCCAGCGACCACCACACGGCGCCATATGCCGTCTGCGAGATACCTTCGTCGCCCACCAGCGCCACGCGCGGCGCCGCGAGATCGAGCACCGATTCGGAGCCGATGCCGAACTGGCCGCTTTCGGCGAACGCGCTCCCGACGCCCATCACCTCGACGCCAGACTCAACTGCCAGCCGCTCGATGCGCGCATGCAGCGAGCTGTCGTTTCTCGCTACGCGCACGATGAACGAGCCGCGCGGCCAGCGCCGCCCTCCCGCATCCATCGGGGGATTGGACACCGCGACCCTGAACCCGTCCGCCAGCAACCGGTACGCGAGCCGCAGCGCGCCGCTGCGCTCCGGCGAGAACACGTAGGCCGCCGTCGCGCGCCTCTGCCCTACGATCCCCCCGCTGATCGCAACCGGCAGTCGCTGCACCGACGGATTTCCGGCTGTGCGGGGCGTGGCCGGTGGCGTTGGCTCTGCCGGCAGAGTCAGCATCTCCCCGGCGACGCCGGGCGCGTCCTCCGTCCAGTATGCTTCCACCCCGAAGGTTACCGGCAGCGACCAGGCCGTTACGTCGTAAAACTCGTAACCCTCGCCCTGCACGTTCTCGCCGCGACGCAGGTTGCGCCCGAGCTTATCTATCTGGGCGCGCGCGAAATCATTGTCGAGATCCGGCGCGGGCTCGAGCACCGCCTTAGCCGCGAGTCCCTGCGGCTGCGCCAGATCTATCACGTATGCGCCCGCCTCGAACCGCCGCGAGCTACGCGAGTCGTCGCGGTAGGAATGCGCTCGCGACGACGAAAACGCCTCGCTCACGCGCCTGACCTCGATGCCCGACCGCAGCAGAGTCGCCGCAAGCTCGGCCGCGCGCGCCGGGTCGTTGCCGGGTACGAGCACCACGCGCTTCATCTCGCCGGTCCGCCCGGCATCCACGGCCCCGCGCCTAAAAGCGTGCCAGTCCGCTACGCGGTCTGCGCGACGAGCGCCGGTCGTCTCGATGGTCGCTATCGACGTGACGAAGTGCTTCGCGATGCCGTCGCGGAACGAGCACAGCGAGCCGTCTTCGCGGCGCCAGAGGATTCCCTTCCAGCCGCCGCAGTCCGTCTCGTAAGTCATCCCGATCGCGCCCGTGAGCGACGGCCAGCTATCCCAGTAGAACGGGCCGTAGAAATCGAAGACGTCGCGTGAGTAGTACATCCAGCCGTAGCGGTCGAACGCCGACGCGTTCCCCCGCCCGTATATCTCCATCCAGCGGCGGAAGTCGGCGCCGAGGTTCGGGTTCAACGGCTCGGCCGTCGGCGGGAAGAAATAGTTGGTGGTTTGGCCGTGCTGATCCACCGCGACCATCGGATGCCACTTGTTCATGGCGCGCACGATGTTCTGCACCTCTATCTGCGTGGTGGTCATCACGTCGCGGTTCATGTCGAACCGGTAATGATTGAACCGGCCCTGGATGCTCCACGGCTCGCCGTGCTCCAGCGCGAAACCCTCGGGCGCGCCGACGTGGATCGAGTTGTACCACGCCGCGAACCGCTCGTGCCCGTCGGGATTAGTGCTGGGATTCAGGATCACCAGCGTGTTGCGGAGCGCGCTCAACGTGGCCGGCTCCTCGCTCGCGGCGAGCTGATACAGCGTCTGCATTGCGTTCTCGAATCCGGGCGCTTCGTTGCCGTGCACGCTTTCGTTGATCCACACCACCGCCGGCGTCCGCGCGATCAGGGCCGCGGCATCGGACGATGACAGGCCGCGCGGATCGGAGAGCCGATCGAGATCGGCACGAATGGATTCCAGGCGCGAGATGTTCTCCGGCGCCGAGATGATGAACAGCCGCATGGCCCGGCGCTCGTTCGTCATGCCGATGGTCTCGACGGCTATGCGGTCGCGCGCCGCGTCGGCGATCGCCAGCAGCACGCGCTCCTGCAGCGCGAACTGGGTGTTCAGCTCCCCGACATTGTAGCCGAGGATGGATTCCGGGCGCGGCACGCTCGCGCGATACGGCCCGCGGGAATAGAAGGAGAAGTTCCTGTCGTCGCGGCCGATGCTGTCTCCCAGCACGGGCACCTGGGCGTTGATTCCGGCGAAAGGAGCGGACAGTAGCAGCAGGACGGCGAGGCGGGTCGCTTTCATTTATTCGCTGAGTTGAGTGCGTTGTGGCGGATGACTTCCAGGGTCTTCACTGCCCGCTGCGCGCCGAAGCGGGCCGCGCGACCTTCACGTACGTGTCGAGCCAGCTCACCATTTCCCACAGCGTGTGTCCGACGCTTTCGCGCGCGGCGTACCCGTGCGCTTCGGCAGGAAGAACGACGTACCGCACCGTCGCGCGGTTGCCAATGAGCGCAGCGTACATCCGCTCGCTCTGCATTGGAAAGGTGCCCGAATTGTTGTCCGCTTCCCCATGGATCAACAGGATCGGCTCGTTGATCCTGTCCGCGTAGTAGAACGGAGACATCGCGCCGTACGTGTCCCTGGCCTGCCAGAAAGTGCGCTCCTCCGACTGGAAGCCGAACGGAGTCAGCGTCCGGTTGTACGCTCCGCTCCGGGCGATCCCGGCGCGGAAGAGATCGGAATGCGCGAGCAGGTTGGCGGTCATGAACGCGCCGTACGAGTGGCCGCCTACCGCGATGCGGCTCCTGTCGGCGACGCCGAGCCGCACGACCTCGTCCACCGCGGCCTTCGCGCTCGCGACGAGCTGCGGGATGTAATCGTCATTGGGCTCCCGGCTCCCTTCGCCAACGATGGGCATCGTCGGCCCGTCGAGAATGCCGTAACCCTGCGTCAGCAGGAACAGGTGGGAAGTGCCTGCCGGCCGCACGAACCGGAACGGCGACCCGACGACCTGCGCCGCCGCGGCCGCGCTGCGAAACTCCTCGGGGTACGCCCAGAACAGAAACGGGAGCGGCCCCTGCGCGGCGGTGTAACCCGGCGGAAGAAACAGCTTCCCCGACAGCTGCACGCCGTCCGCTCGCTTGTAGGTGATGAGCCTGGGCTCGACCGAAGCAAACTGCGGCGCTGGATCGGCGAAGCGCGTCAGCCGTGTGATGATGTTCGAGCGCAGGTCCCGGACGAAATAGTTCGGAGGATCCTGCACGCTCTCGCGCTGCGTCAGAATCCGCGTTGCACGCTCGTCGAGCAGCGCCACGACGGATTCGTAGTACGGCGCGGCCGAACGCCAGAGCCGCTCGGTCTTCCCCGTAGCAAGCTCGATCCGGTCGAGGAACGGCCGGTCCCCCTCCGCCGACGCGCCCGCGCCCGTCAGATAGGCGTACCGCCCATCTAGAGTCGTCAGAACCACGCGCCGCGCGTAGCGGCCGCCGGCGACGGTGACGAAAGTGCCCGGATGCGCGTACCGGTCTTCAGAAGAACGGTCGAAGACAACGCTGGCCGGCCCGGCCGGGTTTGCGGGATTGACCGCCCACGTCTTTGTGCGGCGGGTGCGCCACCAGTCCTCGTCGATCAGCACGAGATCGGGTCGCACCCAGCGGATCGCTCCGGCACGCGTTGCTACGTCGAGCAGCACCGTGGGCTGGCCGCTGAAGGGCGCCGCGTGCATGTACACCCGGTCGCGCTTCTCCACCGGCTTTGCGGGGTCGCCGTCATCCAGAGCCTCGAGCCAGACGAGGGTGGCGGGCGCATCCGCGCGCCACTGCAGGCTTCGCGGTCCCTTTGCAACCGCGTCGAACGACGTGCCGACGTCGTCGCGCACGGGCTGCTCGGCGATCATCTTGACCACCGCGCCCGTAAGATCCCACAGCATGAACTTCGTAGCGAAGTCGCCAAGCGGCACGATATAGGAATACGGGCGCTGGACGGCGCCGATCAACAGCAAATTGCCGTCGGGCGACGGCTCCGCGGCGGTGTATATCCCGGGAGCGCCGATCGGCGCGACGGTCCCTTCGGCCGTGACGATCGCCAGCTGCGTCCGGGCGAGATAGTCGAATCGTGCTTCGTCGGCGGAGTTCTGCAGCAGGTCCTGGTACGTTCTGTTGGCGGCCGCCCGCCCCATGGACTGCTGTATGACAGGCCCCGTGGGTACCGCGTACTCGGAAGGCGCGGCGCCGCGATTCGCCGGTATCAGGCGGCAAATAAGCTTGGCCGAGTCGATCCATGTGCACGGCGTACCGAGCGCGCCGTTGAGTCGCACCGGCCCAAGCTCGCGCGCGGTGGCGGAGGTGACGTCGGCCAGCCAGAGTGACGCGCCGGTATCGCTTACCATGGCGAACGCGATACGTCGTCCGTCAGGCGACCATGCGGTGTTCCACACCCGCGCCCCTGCTGGCAGCGCGATCCGCCGCTCTGTGCCCGCGCCGGTTTCGCCGATCTGCTGGAGCCTCAATCCCTTGTACGTCGTCGCTCGCGACGAGGTGTTCGTTCTTGGATCTATGCGCAGACCGGCCAGCCTGGCTTCCGGCGCGGCCAGCTCCGTGATCGACGGCATCCCATGCCGCTCGAGCAGCAGCATGGTCGTTCTGTCGGGGCTGACGCTTACGATCGGCGTGCGCTCGGCATCGAGTATCTGGGCGATCGGCGCGGGAGGCTGCTGGTATCGGGTCTGGGCGTGAGCGACGTTGGTCGAGAGAACCGCGAGCAGCGCCGCGCCGATGCGCGTGAGCGAACGAGCCATGATCATCTCCGGCAAGCGATGTGGGATCCCCAAGATACCGGCCCGGACACGGGGCGGGTAAGGCGTCACTATCGCCGGCGGCGGCGCTTCCGCTTGGGCTTCATGATGGTCCCTCGGCACCTGGGGCTGCCGCATTCGCACTTGTACAGCCGGATGTCGTCCTTGTGATCGCTCCACTCGTACTTGTAGTCGTACGCGAGCTCCACTCCCGGCTGGATGTTCTTCTTCGCGTAGATGAAGATTCTCTTCCCGACCGTCACCGCCTCGCAGTTCGGATCGCACGAGTGGTTGATGTAGCGCGCGTCATTCCCGTGGCGATTACCGTCGATGACCGTGTCTTTGTCGAGCGCGAAGAGGAACGTGTGGTGGCGCTTCATTTTCTCGTCTTCGTAACGCCGGTCGCCCTCGTCCGGGGTGATGCGCTCGCCGGCGTACTCGATGATCCGCTGTCCGGGACGGATTCGCCGCGCCGCGAACACTCCTCTCCCTTGGATCCCCGAGCGGCGTATGCGGTAAAGTCGGGCTTTTCGTTTGTTGCGAAGCATGATCCTCGGGAGAATTCCATGGGCCCAGGCGCGGCCGGCCCTTGCAAAACAGCCCGCCACTGTCATGGCGGGCCGTTCCCTGCAACGTAATAACCTGCGCGCGACGGGACCGCGCTCATAGCGTCAGGCCGAAGTTCCCCCTCCCCGCTTTCGCTCAGCCTGGTTGCGAAGCTGGCGCCCCTTCTCGCTCCAGTCATCGAGCTTTCGCGCGGCCATGTCGCGACCGCCGAGACCGAAGGCAAGGCCGGCAGCGAGCGCCACCGCGGATACCAGCCCGGTCACCAGGGTGTTGATCAGGGTGCGGGCGACGCCGAGCTGGTTGAAGGCGATCACGACGGCGAACGCCCAGACCGCGATGCGCGTTATGTTCGCGAGCGTATCGGGGTTCGCAACGTCGGTCTCCGCGGTCGCACCGCGAACCAGGTTCGCCAGCGCGTTCGCGGCAACTCCAGCGATGAGCAGAACGGCGACGGCGACCACGAGGTTCGGCAGCCAGAGCAGGAATTCGCGGAGCACTTCGGAGACCGCGGGCAGTCCCAGCAGGTCGAAGCCCACGAGCAATACGACGATCCTGATCAGCCACTTGACGATTCCCGCCACGATGTCGGATGGCTCCGCGCTGACGTCCGCGCGCTGCGCGAATCGCGTAATGCCCGCCTTGGCCGCGACTTCGTTGAAGCGGATCGTCCTAAGCAGGGTCGCCACGGCCCGGGCGATGAGGCTCGCAACCAGCCAGCCGATGAGAACGACGACGATGAAGCCGAGGATTCTCGGAATCGCCGAGAAGAGCATCTCCATCGCGTTGGTAAAGGACGCCTGGATCTGGTCCCCGAAGCTGGCGTCGCCTACCGGCTCGACTGGCGCGCGGTAGACCGTGTCCGTGAGTACCGTCTGCATGATCACTCTCCTCTAAGGGGGTTGTGTCGCGCCATCCGCCGCACGAATTCGCGCGGCGTCGTGAGCTGCATCGGAAACTTCTCGAAGGGCGGCTCGATTCCGGCGTCGAGTCCCCGGGCCACTCCCAGCATGAGAGAGGCGAAGGTTTTCTCCATCGGGTTGTCCGATCCCTTCCATTGGGCTTCGAGCGCTTGCTCCGGAATCTCCGTGACGGAGAACGGCTTGCGGAATTCTTCCTCGAAGAGCTTCACCGCATCGCGTTGACTGACGGGCTCGGGGCCGCCGAACGGGATCACGGCGTTTATCGCCGCCGGATTATCGACGCATTGCACCGCGAGCTCCGCGACGTCCGCGGTGGCGACGAAGCGAATCTTGTGCGTGCCTTCGCCGTAAACCTTGGCCGTACCAGCCGCGGGGTCGGCGAACAGCATGGGCCCGAGCCAGACCTCCATGAAGGCGGAGGGATGCAGGATCGTGTAGGTAAGCCCGCTGCGCTTGAGGTATTCCTCGACCTCCCGTTTGGCCGCCATGAGCGGAGAGTCGGGGACGCGACTGGTGTCGACTGAGACGAAGATGAACCGCTCCGCGCCGGCCGCGCGCGCCGCGTCGATCAGCTGTCTGGTGCCCGCGGAGTCCGTCGCCGCGAAAGAGTCGTCTTCGCGGCCGGTGACGATCATGGACACCGTGGAGATGACCACGCGAGCCCCTTTGCAGGCGGCGTCGAGGGTATCGCGCTGCTTCAGGTCGCCGCGTGCGATCTCAGCGCCGGCATGCTGCAGAGTTTCGACTTTTGCCGGGTCGGACGTGTGCCGGACCAGGGCGCGAACTTTCTGTCCACGTTGCAGCAGCCGCTGCACAATCTCCGAGCCAAGTGCGCCGGTGGCGCCTGCGACCAGAATCATGGGTGTTTGCTCCGTTATCGAGTCCGTGCCATGCGGGCCTTTGCTCCGTCTGGGCGTTGCAATATGAGCACGTCGCCGTCGATCGAGAACGTGCTCGTCTCCGGCGGGGCTCCCTGAAACCGCAACGTGAGCTCGCTGGCCGACACCGAGTAAGTGCCGATTTTGGTCTGCAGGGGAAGCCGAAGGCGGGCTACGCCGTCGCCGGTGTATTCGACCGTGCCTTGCAACGTCTGCCCTTCAGGACTTACGTATGGGAACCGCCATTTTCCTACAATTCCGGTGTCCGCTCCGGACCCGGGAATGCGGGTCATGTTCACCGATTTCCCCTCCGAGGTCTGCACCAAGGTGTTGCCGGTGATGACCACTCTCATGCCCAGGCGGTCGCCCTGACTGCTGGTGATCTGAACGCGGTTCCCTCTGCGAGTATAGCGGTCGTCGGACAAGACGCTGACCATCGATAACACTGAGTTGTCAGCAGCCAGGACCAGGATGCCGCCGATGCCGCCCTGGGCGCGGTCAATCGACTCCCAGGTCCCGATGAGTGGCGATGGAGTGGAGGCTGGCTGTGCGTTGGCCTGAGATGCTACCAGCGACAGGGCCGCGAGCAGCTGAGCGAGGCGCATGACAAGATCCTGGGGAGGAGGCTGCTCAAAAACTACAGGTAAAAAGGAAGCTGGCCTGTTCGGGTATCACGGCACGGCAAGCGCCGCGTACGCCATGGCGATGAACGTGTTGCGCACGGGCGCGTCCAGGCCGTCCTCGTTCTCCATCTGGATCATCAACACTCCGATAACGCCGTTACGCGGATCGACCCAGCCCAGGGTACCTCGGAGGCCGCCGTGCCCGTAGGTGCCCCGCGGCTGGAGGCGTCGCGGATCACTTGCAATGAACCAGCCCAGGCCGGGCCGTTCGAAAGGGTGGAAGCGGGGCAAGAAAGGCCCGGGCAGCTCGTTCGGTCCGCCGACACGCTCGCCCATGTGGGGAGTGGTCATCGCCTCAACGGACGCGGGCGAGATGACGCGCACACCATTATAGCTCCCACCGTTCAACATCATCTGATAGAAAGCGGCCATGTCATGTGCGGTCGAGAAAAGTCCCCACGCTGGGCCGGCGTGCGGGACCGAGTCCACGTACGCACGGCAACCCTCCCTGAGGTTCCACTGCGGATTGAGATAGCCTCGATACCGCCTCAATCCGCCGTCGGTACGTTCGTAATGTGAAGCGATACGGTCGCACTTTTCCGGCGGCGGGAAAAAAAAGCTGTCATGCATGCTCAGCGGCCGCAGGATACGCGCTGCAATGAATTCTTCGTACGGCTCACCTGCCACTACCTCGATGATGCGGCCGAGCACAGCGTAGCCTCCGTCGCTGTAACGGAAACCGTCCCCCGGGTCAAATGCGAGCGGCCGCTTTGCATGGGCGGCAGCTGATCGCGCCAGCGTTGGCTGCGGCGCCTGGAGCCCCCCGATTGACATGCCAGAGGTGTGCGTCAGCAGACTGTAGACCGTGACCGGTCGCATCGCCTTTCTCGCGCTGTCCACCCTGTCGCCTTCTCGTACGACCGCAACCATGACGTCGCGAAATTCCGGCACATATTTCTCAACGGGGTCGGAGAGTAGGAGCCGTCCTTCTTCCAGCAGAATCATGATCCCGGTGGCCGTCAGAGTCTTCGTCATCGACCGGACCTGAAAAATGCTGCGCGCATCCATGGGAATCTTCAGCTCCAGGTCCTGGTAACCGACTGCGTTGACGCTGACGATTTGGCCGCGGTGTGCCAGCAATGTCACGGCTCCAGCGATAGTACCGTGATCGACGAACTGCTGCATCCGGGCGCTAATCCTCGCCAGCCGCGTCTGATCGAAGCTCGGCGGTCCATTGTGCACGGGCAGCGGGCGCTGCGACGATGGCACAGCAACGCTACAGGCCACCGCGAGCAGCAGCGATGGCAGCAACGCAGCGCGGATCACCCGAGTTTCCAAGCGCCGGTCCGGCTTCTTTCGAATCATTGACGCGCCTCCGACTGATGGCCGATCGCGGCGTAGTCCGGTTTGATCAAGATGTGTTCGGGTCGATCAACTAGGGATGTCGAAATAATTATGGATAACAAAAAGAAAGCCCGCCACTTTCGTGACGGGCTCTCAAAGAAAAGCCGGCGACGGCCTACTCTCCCGCGATCTCTCGATCGTAGTACCATCGGCGCTGCAGGGCTTAACGATCGTGTTCGGGATGGGAACGAGTGTGGCCCCTGCGCTCTAGTCGCCAGCAAAATCGGTTTATGGATCATGGTTTGTGGATCGTGGTTTAAAAAAACCAAAATCCATAATCCATTATCCAACAACGGAGTCTGGTAGTAATCGTGTAAGTCAACGAATCGTCATTTCACGATCGTGTGTGCTCTGCGAGTTCTTTTATTCAAAGTGGCCTCGGGACGGAAATCCCGGGACCAACAAGGGAGGTCAAGCCTCACGGGCGATGAGGACCGCTTCGCTTGTAGGTGATTGCTCACTTTCCACGTGCGGCCTCTTGACGGGATGGTCTCTCCCGGCCCTTCAGGGAGCTCGAAGCTCCAGGGAAAATTCATCTTGGGGGAAGCTTCCCACTTAGATGCGTTCAGCGGTTATCTCCGCCAGTCGTCGCTACCCGGCGCTGCAGTTGGCACCACAGCCGGTACACGAGCGGACTGTTCGACCCGGTCCTCTCGTACTAGGGTCCACGCCCCTCAATTTTCCAACGCCCACAGCGGATACAGACCGAACTGTCTCACGACGTTCTGAACCCAGCTCATGTACCACTTTAACCGGCGAACAGCCGGACCCTTGGGACCTGCTCCAGCCCCAGGATGTGATAAGCCGACATCGAGGTGCCAAACCGCGCCGTCGATGTGAACTCTCGGGCGCGATAAGCCTGTTATCCCCAGCGTACCTTTTATCCGTTGCGCGATAGCCCGCCCACGCGGTACTACCGGATCACTACGACCTACTTTCGTACCGGTTCGACGTGTCCGTCTCACCGTCAGGCGCTCTTCTGCCGTTACACTCTTAAGGCGCGATTACCGACCGCGCTGAGAGCACCATGCGCGCGCCTCCGTTACTCTTTCGGAGGCGACCGCCCCAGTCAAACTGCCCACCTGCCACGGTCCCAAGGAGGGTTTGCCTCACTCTGGTGAGCACGCCGCACAGCGCAGGGTGGTATTTCACTGATGACTCCCCGTAAGCTAGCGCCCACGGATCAACGTCTCCCACCTATTCTACACAGCACTGTGCAGCGAGCAATGGCAAGCTACAGTAAAGGTGCATGGGGTCTTTTTGTCCTGTCGCGGGGACTCGGAATCCTCACCGAGACTGCAATTTCGCCGAGCACGAGGTCGAGACAGTGCTCAAGTCGTTACGCCATTCGTGCAGGTCGGAACTTACCCGACAAGGAATTTCGCTACCTTAGGACCGTTATAGTTACGGCCGCCGTTTACCGGGGCTTCGGCTCAGGACTTCTCCCTTGCGGGATAATCCCTCCCCTTAACCTTCCGGCACCGGGCAGGCGTCAGTGAGTATACGGCGCCTTGTGCGGCTTGGCACTCACCTGTGTTTTTGCTAAACAGTCGCTTGAGCCGATTATCTGCGGCCTCCCAAAGCAGCATCAGTAAATAATGCAACCTTGAAAGGCATCCCTTATTCCGAAGTTACGGGATCATTATGCCGAGTTCCTTGACCTCGTTTCACTCGTTCACCTTAGGCTACTCGCCTTACCCACCTGTGTCGGTTTACGGTACGGACGCACGTGCAAACTCCCAACAGAAGCTTTTCTTGCGTGTCGACTCCAGAAAACTTGGACTTGGGTTGCCCCGCATCCTCGCACTCCCGTCTCGGATTTCTCCTACGCGGTTGGACGGCCATCCACAAAGCCGCTTTCCCTTCGTTACACGGTCCCTTCTGAGGTAATAACGCTTACACGGCGGGGCTGGAATGTTCGCCAGCTATCCATCGACTACGCCTCTGGGGCCTCGCCTTAGGTTCCGCCTCACCCTGCGCTGATTGCCATGGCGCAGGAATCCTTGGGTTTACGGTGTCAAAGGTTTTCACTTTGATTTGCGCGTACTCATTCCGGCATCCTCACTTCTCATCGCTCCACGGCACGTTTCCACGACCGCTTCATTGCAGATGAGAACGCTCCCCTACCCCTCATACATAGTATGAAGGCCAAGCTTCGGCAGACGACTTAATCCCGACCATTCTCGGCGCAAACACGCTGGACTGGTGAGCTATTACGCACTCTTTCAAGGAATGGCTGCTTCTAAGCCAACCTCCCAGTTGTCACGGCACGTTCACATCCTTCGCTATACTTAGTCGTCATTTTGGGGCCTTAGCTGTGGCTCTGGGTTCTTTCCCTCTCGCCGTTGGACATTATCGCTCAACGACTGCCTCCCAGGGTCCATAACACAGGTATTCGGAGTTTGGTTGGGGTTGGTAGGAGCTTCGCTCCCCCGCGCCCATCCAGTCGCTCTACCCCCTGCGTACAACAGGCCTTGCGGCCTTCCCTGAGGCTCTACCTCAATAGATTTCGGGGAGAACCAGCTATCTCCAGGCTTGATTGGCCTTTCACCCCTACCCACACGTCATCCGAACGGTTTTCAACCCGTACCGGTTCGGGCCTCCACGCGGTGTTACCCGCGCTTCACCC
>DATLBG010000143.1:0-6570 GCA_035527035.1 Gemmatimonadaceae bacterium
TGGTTCCGGAAAGAAAAAAAGGCCCGCCAGCCCAAGCGCGAGCGGCTCGAGATACCGCCGGACACCTGGGAAAAGTGTGAGGCATGCGGCCACACCGACCTGCGCGAGAAATTCGAGCGGAACCTGAACGTGTGCCCGAGCTGCGACTTCCACCGGCGCATCAGGGCCAGCGACTACCTCGCGATCCTGCTCGACGACGACACCGCCGAAGAGACCGAGGTGGATCTCAAGTCCACCGATCCCCTGAGCTTTCCGGAATATCCTGCGCGGCTGGCGAAGGCCACCGCGAAGGCGGGAGACGGCGACGCGATCCTTACTGCGACCGGCCAGCTGGGCGGTATGCCCGTAGGCGTCGGCGCGATGGACTTCGCTTTCATGGGCGGCTCGATGGGCTCGGTCGTCGGCGAGAAGATCGCGCGACTCGGACAGAAGTCGCTCGAGCGGAAATTCCCGCTGGTGCTCATCTCCGCTTCCGGCGGCGCCCGCATGCAGGAGGGCGTGCTCTCGCTGATGCAGATGGCCAAGGCAGCTGCGATCCTGTCGCAGCTCGCGGAGCGCCGGATTCCGTACGTTTCCATCCTCACCAATCCGACGACGGGCGGAGTGAGCGCCAGCTACGCCATGCTCGGCGACGCGATTCTCGCCGAGCCGGGCGCGGTCATCGGCTTCGCGGGCCCGCGCGTGATCAAGCAGACCATCGGGCAGGACCTGCCCGAAGGATTTCAGACGGCCGAGTTTCTTCTGGAGCACGGGATGGTGGACCAGGTCGTTCACCGGCGCGACCTGAAGCAGACGGTAGGAACGCTTCTCCGGCACATGAGCGGCAAGCCCGCCGCGAGCGGATGGACTGAGAGCTGAGCCCGGTTGCTCCCCGGAGCTACCGGGCCGCGCTGGACTATCTGTTCGCGCGCACCACCGGCGACACCAAGCTGGGTCTCGAGCGAACCAGGGCGCTGCTCGCGCTCATGGGCGATCCCCATCACCGGCTCAAATCGTTTCACGTCGCGGGGACGAACGGGAAGGGCAGCGTTGTTGCGTCGGCCGCGGCCCTGCTGCGGTCCCGCGGCCTCACGGTAGCGACGTACACCTCGCCGCATCTCGTCGATTTCCGGGAGCGCATCGCGGTGGATGGCGCGATGATCCCGGAAGACGAGGTCATGGCGTTCATCGACAGGTGGACGCCCGACGCCGAGCGGCTGGGCGCGACGTTCTTCGAGGTGACGACCGCGCTGGCGTTCGACTGGTTCGCGCGGCAGGCCGTGGACGTTGCAGTCATCGAGACGGGTCTCGGGGGACGGCTCGACGCGACGAACGTGATCACACCGGTCGCCGCGGCGGTCACGTCGATCAGCCTGGATCACACGGACATGCTCGGCGACACGATAGTGCAGATCGCCATGGAGAAGTCCGGCATCTTCAAGCCGGGAGTGCCTGCCATCATCGGCGAGCGAAAGGGCGGCGTGGCGCGCGAGCTCGGGAATCTCGCCGCCGCCATGGGCGCTGCTCCCATCGTGCAAGTCGCGAAGGAGTACATCGCGAGCGAAGTCAGCGTCGGACCGGATGGAACGGCGCTCACCGTGATGCGGGGGGAACGACTCTTCGATGTGCGGACGCCGCTCATCGGCGAGCACCAGGCGTGGAACACCACGACTGCAATCGCCATGGTGCGGGCGGCCGGAAGCATGTACTCGGTTCCGTTGGACCAGTGCAGCGAGGCGCTACGAACCGTCAGGCTTCCCGGTCGCCTGGACAGACGCGGGGAGTTCATCTTCGACGTCGCCCACAATCCGGCCGGCATCGCGAGCCTGATCGGCGCGCTCGCGCGCATGGGAGTCACACGTCCGCTGGCCGCCGTCGTGGGGGTTCTGAGCGACAAGGATTGGCGTGGAATGCTCGAGCTCCTGGCGCCGGTCGTGGACGAGCTGATACTCACCATTCCGCCCACGGCGCCCGCGTCCCGCCAATGGAATCCCGAGCTTGCCGCCGTTTATGCGAGCACGGTCGGCGCCAAGGCTTCGTCCGTTCCGGATCTGGCTGGCGCGCTGGCGCTCGCGCGCGAGCGGGGGAGCACCGTGCTGGTCACCGGCTCGTTTCACACCGTGGGAGATGCGATGTCGTGCTTGCAGCTATCTCCGATGGCCGCGTAGCTTTCACCAATGTCACGCGCGGCGCTGCCAGGATTTCGCGATTTCTATCCGCAGGAGCTCGCCGAGCGCGCGTATGTGATGAACGCGTGGCGTGTAGTCGCGCGCCGGTTCGGCTTCGTGGAGTACGACGGTCCGCCGCTCGAGCCGCTGGAGCTGTACACCGCCAAGAGCGGGGAAGAGATCGTCGGACAGCTGTACGCTTTCGATGACAAGGGCGGCAGGCAGGTCGCGTTGCGGCCGGAGATGACGCCGACCTTTGCGCGAATGGTGGGCGCGAGGCTCAACGCTCTGCGCAAACCCGTGCGGTGGTTCTCGATTCCGCAGCTCTTCAGGTACGAGCGTCAGCAGAAGGGCCGCTTGCGGGAGCATTTCCAGCTGAACGCGGACATCGTGGGCGAGACGGACATCGCGGCCGACGCCGAGCTGCTGGCGCTCGCGATCGACGTGATGCGCGAGTTGGGACTCACCTCGAGGGATGTCAACGCGCGCGTCTCGGACCGACGGCTGACCGCCGCGCTGCTCACTCATTTCAGGATCGCGGAGAAGGACCAGCCGCTGGTGTATTCGGTGCTGGATAAGTTCGATCGCGAGCCGCGCGGAGTGTTGGAGAAGCGACTCACCGATGCGGGCGTTGCGCCGGACTCTGTTGCAGCGCTCTTCGATGCTGTTGGCGCGAGGGATCTGGACGAGCTCGGCGCGCTGCTCGGCGGCGCTCCGGCGATGAGCGGCCACATGTACGATTTGCGCCGGTATTTCGACTTGCTCGGTGCACTGGGTATATCCGATTGGGTACGGCTCGACCTGTCGGTGGTCCGCGGACTCGCGTACTACACCGGGATCGTGTTCGAGCTGTTCGACACTGCCGGTGAGTTCCGCGCGATCTGCGGCGGCGGCAGGTACGACGACCTGCTGGCGACGCTGGGCGGGGCGCCGGCGCCGGCGCTGGGGTTCGGGATGGGCGATGTGGTGCTGGCAGAGCTGCTCCGGGCTCGCAAGCTGATGCCGGCGCTGGCGCCCTCGGTGGACTACTGGGTAGCTGGCGATGACGACGCGCTCCTGCCGGACGTCATGTCCGTCGCCGCGCGGCTCCGTGGAAGCGGCCACAGCGTGGAGTATTCCCTCAAGCCGCAGCAGCTCGCCCGCCAGCTGAAGGCGGCCGCAAGCGCGGGGGCAGGGCAAGTGGTTATTCTCCTGCGCGACCAATGGAATGCCGGCGCCGGCACTATGACCGTGAAAACGCTGGCCGATGGCAGCGAGCGCGTCGTTCGCGGCGACGAGCTCTTCAACCACCGGGTGTAAGAATATGGCTGACGACAAGAAGCTGACTCCGCGCGCGGAGGATTTCAGCGCGTGGTACAACGAGCTGGTGCTGAAGGCCGAGCTGGCCGACTACGCGCCGGTGCGCGGCTGCATGGTCATCCGTCCGGCGGGATACGGGATCTGGGAGCGGATGCAGCGGCAGCTCGACGACATGTTCAAGGCGACGGGCCACGTGAACGCGTACTTCCCGCTGTTCATTCCGGAGAGCTTTCTCAAGAAGGAAGCGCAGCACGTCGAGGGCTTCGCGCCTGAAGTCGCGGTCGTGACGCACGGGGGCGGGAAGCTCCTGGAGGAGCCGCTGGTCGTGCGGCCCACGTCGGAGACGATCATCTACGCGATGTTCGCCAAGTGGATCCAGAGCTACCGCGACCTGCCGCTGCTCATGAACCAGTGGGCCAACGTGGTGCGCTGGGAGATGCGCACGCGGCTCTTCCTGCGCACGCTCGAGTTTCTCTGGCAGGAAGGACACACCGCGCACGCCACGCACGACGAGGCGGAAGAAGAAGCGCGCAGGATGCTCGGCGTGTACCGCGACTTCATGGAGACCTACATGGGCATGCCGGTCGTTACCGGCGTGAAGAGCGATGCGGAGAGATTCGCCGGCGCGCTGCGCACGTTCTCGTGCGAGGCGATGATGCAGGACAACCGCGCGCTGCAGGCGGGCACCTCGCACAACCTGGGGCAGAATTTCGCCAAGGCGTTCGACGTGACCTTCCAGAGCGAGACCGGGACGATCGAGCACGTGTGGAACACGAGCTGGGGCGTCTCGACGCGGCTGGTCGGAGGTTTGGTCATGACGCACGGGGACGATGTCGGGCTTCGCACTCCGCCGCTACTGGCTCCAATAGAGATCGTGATCGTGCCGATCTGGAAGACGGAAGCAGACCGGGATCGCGTGTTCGAGGCCGCGGCGAGGCTCAAAGCGTCGCTCGTGGAGTGGGAAAGGCGCGACCCCCACAGGCTGCGGGTGCATCTCGACTCCAGGGAGGGGATGTCGCCGGGCGCCAAATACTACGAGTGGGAGCTGCGCGGCGTGCCGCTTCGCATAGAGCTGGGCCCGCGCGACCTGGACAAGAACCAGGCTGTGCTCGTTCGGCGCGACGACCGGACCAAGAAACCTGTGTCGCTCGACACCATCGGCGAAGAGGCGGCGGACCTCCTCGTGAACATCCAGGACACGATGCTCTCGGTCGCGCGCGAGCGGCGCGAGAAGAACAGCCACCGCGGCAAGGTCACGTACGACGAGTTCCGCGGGATCATGGACGGTCCGGGTGGATTCGTGTACGCCGGCTGGTGCGGGTCAGGCGCGTGCGAGGCAAAGGTCAAGGAAGACACGAGGGCCACCATTCGCGTTCTTCCCGACGAGGAGTTCTGCTCGGCGGAGCCGCCGGAAAGCTGCCTGGCTTGCGGCGCCAAGTCGCAGTCCGAGGCGCTTTGGGCGCGAGCGTACTGACCGCCGGCTTCAGCAGGGTCGACGGCACGCTGCACTGCGACGGCGTGCCGCTCGACGCGCTCGCCGGGCGCGTAGGGACGCCGTCCTACGTCTATAGCGCGCAGAGCGTTCGCGAGCAGTACGGGAGGTTGAGCGAGGCGTTCGCCGCTACTCCGCACCGCCTGCACTACAGCGTCAAGGCGAACTCCAACCTCGCGATCCTCGCGGTGCTGCGAGAGCTGGGCGCCGGCGTGGACATCGTCTCGGGCGGCGAGCTGTTCCGCGCGCTGCGCGCCGGGTACTCCGGAAGCGGGATCGTCTTCAGCGGCGTCGGCAAGACGGAAACGGAAATCGTCGAGGCGCTGACGGCGGACGTTCTGCTGATCAACGTGGAGTCGGAGGAGGAGCTGCGCCTCGTGGACGAGGTGGCCGGACGGATGAAGCGCCGTGCGCGGATCGCGCTGCGCATCAACCCTGAAGTCACGGTTGACACGCCGCATCCTTACACGCGCACGGGCGAGAAGGGAATGAAGTTCGGCATTCCGCACGACGAGGCGCTGCGCGTCGCGTCCGTGGCGCTGGGACTGAAGCACATCGAGCTCGCTGGACTCGACATGCATGTCGGGTCGCAGATCGCGCTGTTTGGTCCGTACGAGATGGGTCTCGAGCGGCTGCTCGCGCTGCTGGAGCAGATGCGGGCGGCGGGTGCGAGCGAGATCCGGTACGTGGACATCGGCGGCGGTCTGGCCGTGACGTATGACACCGAGCGGCCGATCGACGTCACCCAGCTCGGCGCGAAGGTGTCCGCGATGCTGGCAGGGAAAGGACTGGACTTGATCGTGGAGCCCGGACGCTTCATCGTCGGAAACGCGGGCGTGCTGCTCACCCGTGTGCTTTACCGCAAGCGGAGCGGCGGGAAGGAATACGTCATAACCGACGCCGGAATGAACGACCTCCTGCGGCCATCGCATTACAACGCGTATCACAGGATCGAGTCCGTTACGTCCGTCGGCGGACGGATCGTGGCGGACGTCGTCGGGCCGGTTTGCGAGAGCGGCGACTTTTTCGCGCTCAACCGCGAAATCGACGATGTTTCGGCGGGAGATCTGCTAGCCGTGCATTCCGCCGGAGCGTACGGGTTCGTGATGGCTTCGCAGTACAACTCGCGGCCCAAAGCCGCGGAGGTGATGGTGGACGGAGAACGGTACGGCGTGGTGACGGAGCGCGAGATCTACGACGATCTCGTGAAGGGTGAGCACGTCGTGCCCAGCTGGAGCACGCTGTGATTGTGGGCGTCCTGTCGGACACCCATGACAGGCTGCCGGCGATCGAGCAGCTCGTCGCGAGGCTATCCGCGTCAGGCGTCAGCCTGGTGATGCACTGCGGCGACTACTGCTCCGCGTTCTCCCTCGCGGCTTTCCGCCAGGCCAACATGGCGCTGCTGGGTGTATTCGGCCGCAACGACGGCGACCGGGAAGGACTCAAAGCCTTCGCCGACCAATCCATGGGCACGGAGCTGTACGAGTCGCCGCACAGCTTCGAGGTCGGCGGGTACCGGATCATGCTCGTGCACGAGCTGGGCGAGATCAACCGCCGTTCGATCGAGGCGCACCAGTTCGTGCTGTACGGCGCGACGCACAGGCAAGACATCCGCACCGTCGGGGAGACGCT
>DATLBG010000144.1:0-14289 GCA_035527035.1 Gemmatimonadaceae bacterium
GGTAAAGATCGTGTCGGTGACGCCGGCCACGTGGCGATTGGGGATCACTTCGGATCGAATGCTATCGGGGGCGCCGAGTTTTCGAAGAAGTGAATCCCTGGTCGCGAAACGAAAGCCGGGCCCCAGCTCACCGTGATAATCAGACGGAAGTGTATCGCCGCTTACTACGCGCGCCGGCGCTTGCGGAGCCGATGTCGCCGCTTCGTCACCGCCGACGCATGCAGCGGCCGCTAGCAAGCCAACACCGGCTGCCTTCGCTCCCATTGCTCGGACGAGCCGTCGCCAGCGCATACCTGAAACGTCCCCTCCGCCCGCGCGGATGTCCACCCCTCGCGTCTCACTATGTGACGCTTCTTGCACTTGCTCCGGCATGACCATGAAGCTGGGGATGTGCGGGTTCACCATCGGCGCCGCGGCGTACATGAAGCAGTTTCCGGTCGTGGAGGTGCAGCAGACCTTCTACGATCCGCCGCCCCTCGCGACCGTGCAGAAGTGGCGAGCGCAGGCGCCGGACGATTTCGAGTTCACCATGAAGGCGTGGCAGGTCATCACGCACTTCGGAACGAGCCGCACTTATCGCCGTCTGCGCCGCGAATTCTCCGACCGGGAACGCGGCGAAGCGGGCGGGTTTCGCGTGAATGACACGACGCTGGGCGCGTGGTCCACGACACTGGAGTGCGCGTCCGCTCTACGCGCCACGGCGATCCTGTTTCAATGTCCCGCGAGCTTCAAGGCGACCGACGAAAACGTCACGGCGATGCGCGGGTTTTTCGCGACGATTCAACGGCCGTCGAACGTCCGATTGATGTGGGAGCCGCGCGGCCCCTGGCCCGACGACCTGACGTTGTCGGTGTGCCGCGATCTCGACCTGTTGCACGCCGTCGACCCGTTCATTCGTCCGTCTCTTACGCCCGAGCTGCTCTACTGGCGGCTGCACGGGAACGAAAGTCACTACGCAAACTACACCGACGATGAGCTGCGGCAGATCATCGCCTGGCTTCCGGGAGGCCCGGAGGCCGACGCCTACGTCCTGTTCAACAACATCCCGCGCGTGAAGGACGTAAAGCGCTTTCGGGAGCTGCTTACAGCTTGAGGTAGCGGACGACGCGCCCCAAAACGCTGTAGGTCAGCGTGTCGCCGCGCAGGCGAGCCTGGACTTTGTTCGCAGGTGTAGCTCCGCGCGCCGCCACTGAAAACTCCAGGGAGTCGCCGACCACGGTGTATTCGCCGGTTGCGACCGCCGCGCCGTTCTGCGGCGAGCCACCCGGAGGCGTAAGAGTGATGGTCAGCGTTTCCTGAAACCTGCGATCGGCGGAGAGGAAGAGGCTGCCCGTCGTGACGCGCACCGTGCCGTTGGTCGCGTCCGAGGTGATGATCGCCGGTAGCGCCTCGCCGGCTATCGACTGCAGCAGAAACACGCCCGCATGGTCCTGATACGGATCGGTCGCGCCGGAGTCACCGCAGCCCGAGATCGCAAGGAAAGCCGCGGCGGCGAAGAAACCGCGACGCAGGACAGGGCAGGGCGATGCAATGGCGGCGCGGGCGAATCTCGGTCTTACTCGCATTGTGCGATGATAGCTGGCGAGAGGGTCGGCACGCTACGGGCAGTAGCGGCCCACCCGGAATACGATCTCGGCACCAGGACGTTTCATTCCGCGCGGTGCCTGGCGCTATTTTTCTGCGAGGCATTCCTACTTCCAACGAAATCCCCAGTCATGTCCACGCGTCCCGCCGATCCCGCGCTCCACTCCGACAGATCAGAGTCAGCCGCAGAATGGCTCGTGCTCCACAAGCAGCGCGTGCTGATGGGAGTCGCAGCCATTCTGATTCTCTTCGGCGGAGCGTGGTTCTACCGCCGATCCGGCCAGATCAAAGCCGAGCGCGCCGAGTCCGCATATTTCCAGGCGCGACAGGCCATGGCGTCAGGCAATGCGCCGCTGGCGCTGACGGATCTGCGGAACGTGACTACGCGGTACAAGGGCACGCCCGGCGCGGCGCAGGCGGCTCTGACCATCGCGCAGATCCTGTATGACCAGGGCAAGTTCCAGGAGGGGATGGCGGAGCTCGAGAAGGTGGCCGGCTCGAGGCCTGAGGAGCTGGCCCCGTCGGTTCACGTCATGCTCGGGGCCGGGTACGAAGGTCTGCGCCAGTTCGACAAGGCCGCGGCCGAGTACCAGACGGCCGCGGAGTTGACGCGGTTCCCAAACGACGCGGCGGCTTTCAAGGCCAACGCCGCGCGAGCGTTCATGGCGGGCGGGAAGCCGGATTCCGCACGGGTGATCTGGACGGCGCTCGCGGCAGAGCCTGAGGGATCCATGGTGCCCGAGGCCAGGGTGCGGCTCGGCGAGCTCACATCCGCGCCGGTGGCGCCCGCGACTACGCAATAAGGGGTCGAGTTACCCCCGTTCGCGCGGAGCACGATGCAGGATCTCACTGCCGGCCCAATTACAAGACACCTGCTGAGGACCACGAGCTTCGTGCTCGTGACGATGTTGTTTCAGACGCTATACATCCTGATCGATCTTTACTGGGTCGGCCGGCTCGGCACGGCCGCCGTCGCGGGTGTCGGAATAGCGGGGAACCTCACCTTCGCCGTGCTGGCTCTCACGCAGATGATCGGCGTTGGGACAACAACGGTCGTGTCACACGCGGTGGGCCGGAAGAATCAGGATGAGGCGCGCGTGATGTTCAATCAATCGCAGGTCCTGGCGATGGTGACGGGATTTCTGTTTCTCATCGTCGGAATGACTTTCCGCTGGCCGTATGCAACCGCGATGAGCGCGGACGCTGAGACGGCAGCGATGGCGGCGGATTACCTGAAGTGGTTCATACCTGCGATGGCGCTGCAGTTCGGCATCGTCGCGATGGGCTCCGCGCTGCGAGCGGTGGGGAACTTCAAGCCGGGCATGGTAGTCGGCAGCGCGACCGTCGTCATCAACACGATCCTCGCGCCTTTTCTGATTTTCGGCTGGGTCACCGGCCGTCCGCTAGGGGTGGCCGGAGCCGCAATCTCGACGCTGGTGGCCGTGGTCATAGGCATCGCCTGGCTGACGACTTATTTCCTACCGAAGGATGCGTACCTGCGGTTCGACACCGCCGGCTGGAAGCCCAGGCTGGCCCTGTGGCGCCGGATGCTCAGCGTCGGCTTGCCCGCGGGCTTCGAGTTTGGAATTACGGCGGTGTACATGGCGCTCATCTATACGATCGCGCGTCCGTTCGGGCCGGCTGCGCAGGCAGCGTTTGGAATCGGGCTGCGCATCGTTCAAGCGGGATTCATTCCTGTGCTCGCACTGGGATTTTCCGTGGCGCCGGTTGCGGGACAGAACTTCGGCGCCCGGCTCGGCGAGCGGGTGAAGCGAACGTTCCGCGATGCGGCGTGGCTGGCGGCCGCGGCCATGCTGGCGCTGAGCGTCCTGTGTTGGAGCATTCCCGGAACCCTCGTTTCGGCGTTCTCGTCGGATCCAGCGGTGATCGAGATGGGGACGGAATACCTGCGCATCATCTCCCTGGCCTTTGTGGCGTCGGGGCTGATCTTCGTAGTTTCGAGCATGTTCCAGGCGATGGGGAACACGCTGCCGTCGCTCATATCGTCAGGAGTGCGCATCGGGCTGGTGGCGGTCAGCGTTTTGTTCGTAGCGCGGATGCCCGGATTCGAGCTGAGGTGGGTCTGGTGGCTATCCGTTGCGTCGGTGTACATCCAGCTCGGATTGAGCCTGTTCTTGCTGAAGCGCGAGTTCGGGCGGCGCCTATCGTGGGCTCCGATCTCAGCGGCGGGATCCGCAGCTACCGAGGGTGTACGAGCGTGACCACGAAGGGGTTAGAAACTACTTCAGCTACCGGCGCCCGGGTCAGCCGGGTCGCCCCCTCGAGTCCGTAGACGTAGAGAAAAATGCGCATCGTAGCCGTCGTCGTGCTCCCGTACCACCGCCCGAAACAGTTAGACCTCTGGTAGCATCCGCCGTAACCGATTGAATCGGACCACGTTTGGCCCGGTCGGATGATGATGGGCTGGAGGACGCAGGCCACCTCTTCGGTGTCTCCGGATACCCATCCAGAATCGGTCTGAGTTTCAACGAACACGCCTTGGACTCGATGATCGCACCCGTGGCGAAGCCCAACAGGCTGGGGTGTGTGGTTGGTCAGCCTGACGGGGATAGGGCCGC
Organism: Gemmatimonadaceae bacterium; assembly: GCA_035527035.1. Taxonomy (GTDB): domain Bacteria; phylum Gemmatimonadota; class Gemmatimonadetes; order Gemmatimonadales; family Gemmatimonadaceae; genus JACDCY01. The sequence continues at coordinate 4,164 of DATLBG010000144.1, forward strand.
CGTACATCCATCCGCCGTTGGTCCAAGGCCTCAAGCCAAAGGAGAACGAATCGACCGGGACGCTAAGGTCGACTCTCGGCGAGTCCTTTGCGGGACCGTGCGGACCGAGGCAACCGGCTATGGCCGGTATCAATCCGGCTAGGATCGTAAGCCTTCGGGCGCGGCTCAAGTGCATGTCGTTTTGGGTTGCAACGACGGGGCCGGGGATGGGTTGCCTGCCTACGCCCGTCCTCTACCGGCCTACTGTACTGCGTATAAGATGTATTATGTAAACTAGACAGTGTGCAATAATGTGGAGAACGGGATCGTTGCTGGTGGCGTAATCAGTAAGTGCTTCCCCACCTTGATGTTAAGGCTGGTCATTTAAGGAAGAAGCTTCAACATGGCCGCGCGGGCAGGATTGCGACTCAAAAGCGCCACACGGCACCCCAAGGGTCAGACTTCGCGCAAACGGCCCTCAAAGACGACTCGCCCTTCGCCCCGGAGCGACGGGTACCAGGCTTCGTTCCGGCGTCTCAGAGAGACGTCCAGAGTCCGGCCCGACCTGGTCCGGAGACTGACCTGATCGCCAATCCGTCCCCATTCCTTGAGGAGGATCGCCGAGGCGACCGCGCCTGTCCCGCAGGCCAAGGTCTCGCCCTCGACGCCGCGTTCGTAGGTCCGCATGGACCACCCGGTCGCGGACTCGGACAAAAAGTCCACATTCGCGCCGTCGGCCAGGGAGGGATGGGAACGCAGCTCCGCGCCACGACCAAGGACATCCGCAGATTCGACGTCGGGGCAGGCGATAACGACGTGCGGAACCCCGGCCAGGGCGAAGCCGAGAAGGGACTCTTCCCCGCTCTTCTGGATCGGCGCGTAAAGCGGCTGGACCTCGGTGACGGCCTCGAGATCGATCTCCGGCAGGCCATCCCGAAATCTCGCGGCAAGCGTTCCGGCGTCGGTCTCGAGCTCGAAACCATCCGGCGATGCGAATCCCAGCTCGACGGCGAGCCGCACGCTGCAGAGGGTGGCATTTCCGCAGAGAGCGCCGGGCGACCCGTCGGCATTGAAGTATCTCATCCGATAAGCTCCGCCCTCTGACGCGGGCAGGATGAACACGACGCCGTCGGCGCCAACGCCGGGGCCACGGGCGCACAGCTCGATTATCCGCGAAGTCTCCGAGAGATCTCCGGGCTGCGCCTGCCGGCAGTCGAAGAAAACGAAATCGTTGCCGGAGCCGCTCATCTTGTAGAACTCGCGGCCGGCCCGTTCGCGCGCGGTCATGCCGCGTGGTCGGCGTCGGTCGCGCGCCGCGTATCGTCGGGCGCTACGCGTGGGATCCGATTCCGCATCGCCCACCACCTGAGCCGCCACACCATCCATATGCCTTCGCGCATGATCTTCTTCGACATCTTGGACTCGCCCTCGAGGCGGTCCACGAACACGATCGGGATCTCGGCGATCCGGAAGCCATGCTTCCATGCGCGGAAGATCATCTCGATCTGAAACGCGTAACCGTTTGACCGGACGTCATTTAACTGGATGGTCTCAAGTACTTTCCTACGCCAGCACTTGAATCCCGCGGTCGAATCCCAGACAGGCAGGCCCGTGACTCGCCGGGCGTAAACGTTGGCGAAGTAGCTCAGCAGCAGGCGCGACACGGGCCAGTTCACCACGTTGGCGCGCCCGTCCCGGTAGCGGGATCCGACGACCACGTCGCTGGACTTGGCTGCCTTGAACAGATCCGGGATGTACGCGGGGTCGTGCGAGAAATCGGCGTCCATCTGGAAGACGTGCCCGTAGGTGCGCTCCAGCGCCCACTTGAAGCCGGCGATGTATGCGGTGCCGAGGCCGAGCTTTCCGCTGCGCCGCAGCAGGTGGACGCGGTCGTTGGCGGAGGCGATGGCGGCGACCATCGCTCCGGTTCCGTCGGGCGAGCCGTCGTCCACCACGAGGATGTCGAGCGACGCATCCTGTGACAGAACGGCGTCGATCATCCGCGAGATGTTGTCGCGCTCATTGTAGGTCGGGATTACTACTACGGAGCGATCAGGCAACCCTTCTCCGGTCCGCGACAATTCCAGCTACCAGCAAGGCCGTAGCGAGCAACAGGGCGAGCAGCGTGATCTTCTTGCCTGAATCGAAAGCCGGGCTGTCGAAGCGCAGGCGCACCGAGCGCGCGCCGGCCGGCAGCTCGACGCCGATCAGCGTGTAGTTGGCGCGGCCGATGGCTGCGCGCTTTCCGTCCACCTCCGCCTTCCACACCGGGTAGTAGTTCTCCGTCACGACGAGCGCGGATCCCGCGGGCGCCGGTCCACTCAGCGTCATGGCGATGTCGCCCGGAGCATAGCTGGTGGTGGTCACGCGGATCGGTGATTCCTCGGGCAGAGACTGGACGTTGGCAACGGCCTGCACCGGCGCGTCGGGCTCGAACAGCGCCGCGCTTCTGACCTTGAATCGCGGATCGAGCACGGTCGCGAGCACGGCGTCGTCGGGGGCCTTTACCATGAGAGGCGCGACCCACGCGAAGGGTTGCTCTCCCGGAAGATCGTACAGATAAACTGTAGTGCCGGCAGCCGTGCGTACGGGCCCGACGACGCGCGTGGCGCCCGCCAGTGGGAGGGAATCCACGTTCGTCAAAATGAACCGCGCGTTCGTGAGCTCCCAGAAGTTCGGATTTCCGATCTGGTCGAAGCCGCGCTCCTTGCCCGCGAGCTGGTCGTAGCGGGCCAGCTCGTTGCCGTGATAGCCGAGCACGTTGCGCACGTGATGGCTCATGAGCCCGTCGCCGTTGATGTTCGGATCGCGTGACCCGGAAGCGCGGTCTATCTGAATCGGCAGCACGCGTGACGGCTCGGGCTGGCTCTTCACGTAGGCGATTGTCGGATCGGAGGCGTACGTGATCGCCGCGGGCGGTGAGAATATCCAGTAGTGCCGCATCACGCTCCAAAGGTCGCCGGCGACCACCGCCACCAGCGCCCAGGTGGCGAGCGCGGGCGAGATGCGGCGCTGCAGCAGCGCATACAGCACTCCGGCCGCAGCCAGCACGAAGAACAGGGAGCGAAACGCGCCCAGCTTGAGCGCGCCGGAGTTGGCGTCCACGAGCTGGACGACCTCGGGCTGTGAGACAGTGCTCGCGATCCCGTCGAGAATCCCGGTCAGCGCGAAGACGGCTACGACCGCGGCGAACCCCGCCCACGCGACCAGATACCGCTGCTTCACTTCCCTTCTGAGAAAACGCTCGGTCCCTACGGCCACCAGGAAAGAAATTGCCAGCGCGCCGACGAAGAACACGGTAGCGGGCGCGCGGAAGAACTTCGTTCCTGGAACCAGCGCGTACGGAATGCGATAGAACGGCGTATCGCCGCCGAGCGCCCACAGCAAGGCGATGACGAGCGTGCCGGTCCAGAACCAGATCTCGGACCTGCGCGAGCTCTGGCGCATACCGCCGAACGCGGCGAACGCGAGCACGAGCACGGCGGCGCCGATGTACTGGCTGTGAAAGTGAATTCCGTTGCTGCCCCAGTAGTTCTCGAGGATGCCCGCGAACTGCGGCAGGTACACCTCGAGCAGCTCCTCGATCGGCCACGCGTACGAAGTGGCGACGGCGTAATCGCGGATTCCTCCCGCTCGCGGCGAGAACTGGACGTACTCGCGAACGGGTAGGTATTGAATGGCGCCTATCGCCAACCCGATCACGACCGCCCCAAGCGCGTAGGCGAGACGGCGCACCGCAACGATTCCGGAAAAGTCACCCGCGCGCTTGCCACGCATCGCAAGGAAGAGCGCGTACGCACCGGATGCGAGCAGCATGTACTGCAGCAGCTGCGGGTGGGGACTCAGCACGGCCAGGCCGACGACGATCGCCAGGAGGCCCCATGCCCACGTCCGCGCGTCGCGAATCCCGCGCGTCAGCGCGAACAGCGCGAGCGGGAAGAGCGCGCTCACGTAGAGCTTGCCGTCGTGTCCCGGCGACACCAGCGATGCGATCTGTCCGCCGAGCATGTACGCCAGTCCGCCGAGCAGCGCCCCGGCGAAGCCGAAGCCGGCCGCGCGCAGGAAGATGTACGCGAACAGGCCGGCGAGAAAAATGTGGATGATGAACGTCCAGGTCATGGCGACGTCCGTCGGTACAAGCATTCGTAGCAGGAACGTGGGGTAGAAAACGTCGCCGTGCATCGCGCCGACGAACGGCATCCCTCCGAAGAGGTACGGGTTCCAGAGCGGGAACGAGCCGCTCTCGCGCAGAGTGGCCGCGCCGAACTCGCGAAACGCGTATCCCGCGATGTACTCATCGCTATGCGGGCCGGCGAGAAATTTTCCCGCGAGCGCCTGGTATCCGAGCGCGAGAGTAGCGAACGCGTAAACGAGGCTCGCCCAGATGAGTCCCATCCGGGTGGACGGCGCCAGCTGGTCGTCGGTCGTCACGGTCGTGTCGAGTCCTTTACGAAGCGGTAGATGACCGAGCGCGCGAGCAGCGCGGGCGCGGGGACGGGCGGGTGGAAATACGTGCCGCCATACGCATCGATCCGGAAGCCGTTCATCTCGCCGAGCTGCGTCATTGCCTGGCGCGTCCAGGAATAGATGTGGCCCTGCCGGTCGGGCGTGCGGAACAGGTTCCAGACGATCTCTTTCAGATGGTAGGGATTCGGCACCGACACGATCAGCACTCCCCCGTCGCGCAAAACGCGATTGATCTCGCCGAGCGCGGCGAAAGGATTGGGAACGTGCTCGAGCACCTCGATGCAGAAAACGAAATCGTAGCTGCCGTCGGTGAATGGGATTCCATCGGAGATGTCCCGCGTCATGACGGAATCAGACGCGAACTCCGGGGTGATGTCGATGCCCTGGTACTTCACGGTTTTCGGGAGAAAGACGCGGAGCCCGCCCTCGCGCGCGCCGATGTCCAGGACCCGCGAGCCTTCAGGGACCCGCGCGAGCGCGGTGGCGCGGCGGAAGCGGGTGGTTTCCTCTCCCGAGCTCCGCCATTTACTCCTGGCGCGGTAGAAATCCTTGAGCTCCTGAGAAGCCGGTTGAATGCGCGGGGGCATAGACGGGGAATATATCCCTGCCTACAGGGATACTCCCACCGGAATCCGGGCCGTGAGGCGGAAGCTAGTTAGTCTTGCGCTTCGAGAAGTGCACCGCCAGCGCGATCAGTCCTGGTACAAGCTCGACAACCGTAAGCCAGAGCCTCGACGCTACCGCTATCACTGCGGCATCCGCCGTCGTCGCCAGCTCGAGCTCCGTCATCGCTATCACCAGCGCCGGCTCCCGCACTCCGATTCCGCCCGGGGCGAACGGCGCGATAAATCCCGCGATGTACGACGCCGTGTACGCGCTGACATACGCGAGCACGCTCCCCCCGAGCGCGGGAAGTGTCGCGCGCACGAACAGCATGAAGCCAACGGAGAGCAGCACCCACGCGGCGGCGGCAATGACTATCGTGAGCCACAATGTTTTCCTCGGCGGGACCTTCACACTTTCCGCCCGCTTTCCCGCGAAACTCAGCACTCTCGGGATGACCACCGGCAGAGCAAGCAGCGCCGCCACAATGACGATCACCAGGAGGGCGGCCGCGACCGGTCCCCCTGGAATCGCTCCCCCGCTCGCGGCGACGACCACCGCGCCAGCGGCGATCGTGACGATCTGCATCACTACCGACGAGCCAGCGGCCGTCGCGGGGCTCACGCCGCGCTCGGCGGCCATTCCGCTCATCGCGATGATGGACCAAACTTTTCCGGGCACGTACTTGCCGAGGTTGCCCGCGAGCCAGATGAGGGACGCGTCGCGCCACGCGAGGCGCTCGCCTGCCGCGGCGATGAGCCGTCGCCATCCCTCGATCAACAGCGCGTATGCGACGAGCGTTACCGCGCTTGCAGCTGCGATCAGAAGCCAGTTTGGGCGCAGGCCGCGGATCCCTGCCGCTACTTCACCCCATTGACCACCGAGAGCGCGTACCGCGAACCACACCAGCGCGGCCGCGAACAGCCATTGTGCGACTACCCAGGCCTTACGGTTCGTAACCGGCAATCGCCTGCTGGTAGACCGAGAGATACTTCTGCGCCGCCGATTCAGGCGCGAAGTTTGCCAGCGCGTACAGCCGCCCGGATTGGCCGAGCGAGGACGCGCGCCCTTCGCTCGCCAGCACGTCGTCTAGCGCGCGCGACAGAGCGGGCACGTCGCCCGGATCAACCAGGATGCCCGTGCTGCCGTCGCGCACGACGTCGGGCGTGCCGCCTGATCGGAAGCCCACGACGGGAGTCTCGCAAAGCGCGGCTTCGACCGCCACGAGCCCGAGTCCCTCGTCCAGCGACGGCACGGCGAGCACACGCGCGCGCTGGTAGAACTTCGGCAGCTCGCTCTGCTTCACTTCCCCGTGCCAGCGCACGCGGTCCGCTACGCCCAGCTCGCTTGCCAGCCAGCCGAGCGAATCACGCGCTGGTCCGGCGCCCACGACATCGAGCGTGGCCTTGGCTTTCATTCCGGCGAGCGCGCGCAGCAGCTGATCGCATCCTTTCTGCGCGTTGAGCCGTCCGACGAACAGAATGCCGTCCCGCGGACTCGCGCCGTCCGGCTCGAACAGCTCAGTGGATACCGGCATCGGCGCGACGATCGGCGAGCGGTTCGGCACCAGCGTCTCCAGCTCGCCGGCCAACCAGTGCGAGACCGTGGTGACCTTGGCCGAGTGGGTGATGACGTGACGGAACAGCGGGCGCGCGACCGCGACGCTCTTCGCCAGCCGCACGTCGGTTCCATGGAGGGTGGTCACGAGCGGCAGGTGCGAGAGTCCGCCGAGCCAGGTGCCGACGAGACCGCCGGGAAACCACCAGTGCGCGTGGATGAGATCGGGCGCCACCCTGCGGCGCGCGATCACGGATTTCGCGAAATCGGCGCCCAGGAAGCCGAGCATGGTCAGCTTCGCGCTCCAGGACCGCTGGAACTCCGTGGCCATGTTGCCGGTGTACGCCAGCTTTTCGTACCGGCGCGGCGCGTACCGGAATCGCTCGACGGTGATGCCGTCCACTTCGTCGGTGCTGTCCACGCCGCTGCTCGACGGCGCGACGACGTGAACCTTGACGTCCACCTTCTCGAGCGCCTTCGCGAGCCGCAGCACGAAGGAGCCGGCGGGATCGCCGATATACCTCGGAAAGGCGTGCGAGAGAAATAGAACGTTCATCAGTAGGTGCCGACGGGGGCGGACGGGGCGCGTTCCGATCTCACGGAATCTCCGTGGGTTGCGACCCGGGTCTTGCCGAGAGTTCCTCCACGCGCCGCCTGAGCTCGCGCAACTCCGCCCTCTGCGCTGCCATGAGCTCCCCTATCAGTCCTGTGGCAATCGCCACCGAGCCGACTGTCAAACAGACCGCGACAAGATCGATGAGCGGCCGGAATCCCACGCCGCCGATCACGCGCCAGAGAATGGCGCCGATGCCGACTATGAGCCCCACGAGAAAGAGCGCGGCCCCGAGCATGCCGAACAGCAGCAGCGGCTTGCGCGCGAACCGCAGCTCGAACCACACCGCGAGCATGTCCAGCACGCCGATCGGAATTCTGCCGATTCCGAACTTGGACTTCCCCGCGTGGCGCTGGTACAGCGGAACCGGAACCTCGGTGACCGAATAGCCCTGGGCCGCGGCCATCACGACCATGTACCGGTGCCAGTCCGGACGCGGCGGGAGCGTGTCCATGATCTCGCGCTTGTACGCTTTCACCGAATTGAGGTCGCGGACGGGGACGTTGAACAGCGACCGGCTGAGCTTGTTGTAGACGGAGGAGACGAAGGCCTTCTCGTACTTGCCTTCCTTGTAGCCGGTGACCATGTCGAATCTGTCGGCGAGGATGGGCTCCACGAGGCGCGGGATGTCTTCCGGCTTGTACTGCAGGTCGGCGGGGTAGAACACGAGCACTTTGCCAGTGGAGTGCAGGTAGCCGGTGCGCAGCGCGTCGGCGATGCCGCGGCCGGACCGATGCCTCACGGCCTTCAGGAAAGAATGCTCCTCCATGAGCAGCTGCAGCAGGTCCCAGCTCCCGTCGGTGGAGCCGTCGTCCACGACGACAAACTCGTACCGCACGTCGCCGGCCGCCGCCGCGACCACGGCTGCCTGCTCGAGAAACAGAGGCAGGTTCTCGGCTTCGTTTCGCGCGGGAACGAGTACGCTGACGTCGACCCGACGCGCGCGCCTGTCGAGGAACGGAGTCTCCTGGCGCATCATGCCCGAAGCCGTCATACGCGCTTCCGCATCCGCGCGGAAAGCACGCCGAGCTGGTCGCGGTACTTGGCGACGGTCCGGCGCGCGATCTGAACGCCGCTCTCCTTCAGTATGTTGACGATCGCCTGATCCGTCAGCGGGTGCTTCGGATCCTCGTCCTCGACGAGCTTCTGCAGCTGCGCCTTGATGCCGCGCGCCGAGACGTCCTCGCCGTCGGCGGTAGCGAGTCCGGAGGAAAAGAAATACTTGAGCGGCAGAACGCCCCGCGGCGTCTGCACGTACTTCTCATTGGTCACGCGGCTGACGGTGGATTCGTGCATGCTGATGACCTCAGCAACTTCGCGCAGCGTCAACGGCTTTAGGAACTGCACTCCCTTCTCGAAGAACTCCCGCTGCCGCTCGACGATGTAGTTCATGACCTTGAGCATCGTCTGCCGGCGCTGCTCGATGGCCTGGATCATCCAGTTGGCCGAGTTCAGCTTGTTCGAGATGAACTCCTTGTTCTCACCCTCGAACTTCTTCTTGTCGCGGGCGATCTCCTGGTACGCGCGGCTCAGCTTGAGCCGGGGGAGGTTGGCGTCGTTGAGGAAGACGTGGTACTTCCCGTCGATCTTGTCGACGATGAGGTCGGGGATGATGTAGTTGTCGGTCGCGGCCGAGAACTTGTGCCCGGGCTTGGGGTCGAGCTTCGCGATCTCGTCGGCCGCGCGCTGCACGTCCACGGGGCTGATCCCGAACCGCTTCGAGATCTCGCTCCAGCGGTGGTTGATGAGCTCGTCGAAGCAGTCGCGCACGAGGCGGTAGGGGACGGAGTGCTCGAGCCCCGCGTCGCGGAGCTGGAGCATGAGGCACTCGCGCAGGTCGCGCGCGCCGACGCCCGGCGGGTCGAGGCTCTGGATCACCTGGAGCAACGCCTCGACCTCGGTCTGCGCGTACAGCGGGAGGTCCTCGTCGGGACGCTCCGACTCCTCCACCGCCTTCGTCACGACCTCGTTGATCCCCTCGCGAATGTCGTCGACCGAGCAGGCGAGGTAGCCGTCCTCGTTGATGTTGCCGACGAACTCCTCGGCCAGCATCCCCTGGCGCGGCGTGAGCTCGAGGAGCTGGATCTGCTCCATCAGGTGGTCGCTGAGGTCGCGCGAGTCCACCGTCACGGGCTCGTAGTACTCCTTCTCCTCGTGCTCCTCGCGCCGCCCGCCCGCGTCGAACCCGTCGAGCAAGATCTCCTCCCAGTCGATCTCGTCGCTCGGGGTCTTCTCCTCCTCGGGCTGCTGCGAGTCCTCGGCCTCGGTCGCGTCCTCGTTCTCGTCCTCGTCCTCCTCCGGCTCGACCATGTCGAGGACGGGGTTGTTGAGGAGCTCCTGCTTGAGGTGCTGCTGCAGGTCGAGGAGGGGCATGTAGAGCAGATCCATCGCCTGGTACAGGCGCGGATTGATCTTCAGCTCTTGCTTGAGCTGGGTGCTCTGGTTGAGTCCGGGCTTCATGATGCGGCATCCTCCCCGTGTTCGGCGGAGAACCGGGCGCGCAGGCGCGCCGTGAGCGTCGGCCCGAGATAGATCTCGGCGACGGTGTCGTCGTACACCAGCTCGCGGACGGCGCCCGAGACCTTCACCTGTCCGTCGAACATGATGTACGCACGGTCCACGATGTCGAGCGTCTGCTCGACGTTGTGGTCGCTGATGAGGACGCCGATGCGGCGATTGCGCAGCCCGGCGACGATGCTCTGAATGTCGTGCACGGCGATGGGGTCGACGCCGGCGAACGGCTCGTCGAGCATCATGAATTTCGGCCGCGTGACGAGCGCCCGCGTGATCTCGAGCCGCCGCCGCTCACCGCCGGAGAGCTGATACGCACGGCTCGACCGCAGGTGTTTGATGTTCAGCTCGTCGAGGAGGTCCTCGAGTCGCTGGTCGCGCTCGTCGCGGGAGATC
>DATLBG010000145.1:0-5699 GCA_035527035.1 Gemmatimonadaceae bacterium
GCATTCGCGTCAGAGCCCGCCTGGCGGCGCAGCGTGGCAAAGATGGCGGCGGCGCTGTCGTAGTAAATCGTCGCGGTCCGGAGATCGCGCCATGGCGGCGCGGCCGTATGGTGCAGAAACGCGATGTTGTCGAGCGAGAGAAACTCGCCGGCCGGATCGGGAATGCCGCGTTGAATCTCGAGTGCACGGCGGAACGCGGCGAGCGCGGAATCCGGCTGGCCGGTTTCGCGGTAATGTCGTCCGAGATAGTTGAATGTCACGGCCTCGCCGCGGACATCGCCGACCTCACGTTGGATTGGCAGCGCGGCCGCCCAGTTGACCGCGGCCGAGTCGAGTCGGCGCATGTTCGCGAATGCGCCGCCGATCGCCTGTAGTGTCGTAGCCTCGCTCCAGCGGTTACCCCCTTCTCGGAACATCGGCAGCGATTCCCGCAGGTATGCGAGCGCCGAATCCGGCACCGTCTCGATGAAAGACATTCCGAGATTGTACAGCGTGACTCCTTCACCTTGCCGGTCAGCGATGAGTCGGTGCAGCGGCAGGGCCAGGCGCAGATACGTGATCGCGGAGTCGGCGCGGCCGAATTCCCGGTACTGGGTGCCGATGTTGGTGAGCGCAACCGCTTCGCCGACCCGCTCTCCTATTGCCTGCGCGAGCCGATACGACATGAAGTAGTAGGTAAGCGCCGAGTCGGCCCGCCCGGCCGAGCCGTGCACGTAGCCGATGTTGCCAAGCGTAGTGACTTCCTGGAAGCGCGCTCCGAGGTCGTGCTGAATGGACAGAGCCGCCTGGAAGTAGCGTAGCGAGGAGTCGGGCTCTCCCGTGAGCGCGTACAGCGTGCCGATATTGTTGAACGTCACGGATTCGAGCTCACGATCGCCGCTGCTGCGGGCCAGAACCAGCGCGGCGTCGAAGTAGTACAGCGCCGAATCGCGCGCTCCTCTCTCGTTGTGCACGCTGCCGATGTTGTTGAGCGACGTGGCCTCTCCAATCGTGTCGCGCACCGCGCGCCGCAATGGCAGCGACGCCCGGTGATAGGCCATGGCCGAATCCAGCAGGCCGGTTTCCCCGAACGCGTGGCCGATGTTGGAGAGCGCCGTCGCCTCGATCTCTACGGCGCGCGCCTGCCGGGCGAGCGTCAACGCGACGCGTAGGATCGTAAGCGCCGAATCGAATTCGGCACGCTTCGAATACAGATCGCCGATGCTTGTCAGCACTTCACTTTCGCCTTCGACGTCTCGCAGGTCGCGGCGGATGGCCAGCGCCGCGCGGAACGCGACGGCAGCTGAATCGAGCCGCCCGGCGTCAGCGTGTATTTCCCCGATATGGCCTAACGCCGTGGCTTCGCCGCGCCGGTCGAGCGACGCCTTCCGGGTCGCGAGCGCCTTTCGGAAATGGGCGAGTGCGCTATCCGGCCTCGTGCCCTTGAGGGAGACACCAATCGCCTCGAGGCTGTCGGGCTCCAGGCCATGGCGCTGAGCCGAGATCGGCACCGCGAAAAACAGAGCGGTCATGGTACAGACCAGCGTCCGGCGTGTCATAAGGTTTCTCCCGGGTGACCTGCGCCCCCCTCGGGACAAGAACACGGTGGGTGACCGGTTCGTCACTTCCTCGCAACGAATATTCGCGTTTGACACCGGTCCGCCAGCCCGTCGCGAAATGTCCTTGCCAGGGAATCGGCCACTTTCGACAAATGTGGCCCACGGTTTGATATCGTACGCATGCGGGGGTGATACCGCTCATGCCGTATAGAACGTTCGCCGACGATCAGGGAAAGAACTGGGAAGTCTGGGATGTCCGACCCGACCACGTGGAGCGCAGGGACGTCGAGCGCAGGGCAGAGCGTCCCGAGCCGTGGACCGGACTCGAGCGTCGCGTTTCTTCGGACCGCAGGCAGCTACCCGAGTCGCGCGCGCGGCTCACAGGGTCCCTGGCCGCCGGCTGGCTCGTGTTCAAGTCCGACGACGAGAAGCGCCGCCTTGCGCCCATACCTCCGGGCTGGGAGAGCTTTCGCGGTCAGGACCTGCGCGCGCTCTGCACCGAGGCTCACGTCATCGCGGGCCGGATAGACGATCAACGCTCCGCCTGAGCGGAGCCGACCGGTCAGCTAGGAGACGTTCCGCGTAGCGGCCGGCAGCTTGTGCTGCTCGGACAGCAGCTTCGTCGTGAAGCGCTGTCCCTCCGAGATCCGCTCCACTTCAATCGCGATCGACTCGACCGCCTGATTCAGCTGGGCCAGCTGCGACGTGACCTCGGTCGGCACCCGCGGAGCGATGCCGGAGCGATCGATCCGCCTGGCCAGCGCCCGGGCGATGGGAAATCCAATGATGATCGTCGCCAGTGTGAACAGCGATGCGATGGCGACTTCCTGCGCCCGCGGCGGTATGTCGGCGGGGTCCCATGCGGGCGCTGTCGTCGCGACTCCTGTAGGGCCCTGGGTGACGACCCCCGCGTCGCGCGCGGTTTCGATGGTCTGCCGGATCTGCTCTCGGAGCTGGTCACGATCGATTATCCGCTGCTGTGGATCAGCCTGCATATGAGCTCACGTCCCGGGTTTGCGATTCGTTGTCCCTACGTCTGAACGGCCCCCGCGTTTCACTCCTTAATTTGCCGCGCGGTCGGCTCCCCGCGTAATATCGGGCCGTGACCAGTTTCGACTTTTCGGGGAAAACCATCGTCCTGACCGGCGTCGGACGGCCGGGGCAGGTCGGGGAAGTCGTCGCCAAGGCGTTCGCCGACTCCGGCGCGCACGTCGCGCTCATCGATCGCGACGACCAAGTCAATGCCCGCGCGGAGGAGATCACGCGGTCGGGCGGCAAGGCCTCGCCCTACCTGTGCGATCTAACCAACTCCGACGAAGTCGCCGGAGTCGCGGAGCGGATCCGCGCCGATAGCGGCGGGGCCGTCGCCGCTCTGGTCAATCTCGCGGGAGGGTTCGCGATGAGCGGCCCGGTCGCCGACAGCGACATCGCCGTGCTCAGCAAGCAGATCGCGATCAACCTCACCACGGCGTACGTTGCGACCCGGACCTTCCTCCCGCTGGTGCGCGCTACCCGGGGCGCGATCGTCTTCTTTGCGTCCGCCGCGGTACTCCCGGACGGCGGCGTAAAAAACATCAGCGGCTACGCCGCGGCGAAGGCCGGCGTGCTCGCGCTGATGCGTGCGGTCGCCGCGGAAGAGCTCGGGGTGGTGCGCGCGAACGCCGTCGCGCCGACGCAGATTCGCACCGCCGACAACGTGGCCGGGATGGGCGACCGCGCCGCGTACGTCGAGCGCGAAGCGGTCGCGGACACGGTGCTGTTTCTCTGCTCCGACGCCAGCCGCAACATCACGGGCCAGGCGGTGAAGCTCCAATGACCCGCTCGCTCCGGCTTATCGTCGCGTTGATACTCGGTCTCGCGATCGGCGCGCTGGTGCGCGCCCAGGACCCCGCGATGGCCGACTCGGCCATCGCGCTCGCCGACCCGATCGGTACGCTCTGGGTCAACGCGATACGCATGACGGTGATTCCACTCGTCGTGTCCACCGTGCTGGCGGCTCTGCTCGCGCCCGGCTCACGTGAGCTCTTCGCGCGGCTCGGCTGGCGCGCGGCGGCGCTGCTCGGATCCATCGCCCTTGCCATCACGTCGCTGTCGGTGGTTGCCGCTCAGTCCGCGTTCGCATGGGTCGCGCTCGACCGCGCGCGAGCCGCGGCCGCCGGACTCACGACCGCGGCTCCGACCGCGCCGGTGCCCGGGATAGTCGAATGGCTGGTGTCGCTGGTGCCGGTGAACCCGGTGAAGGCTGCCGCCGACGGGGCGATGCTGCCGCTGCTGATCTTCACCGTGGCGTTCGGTCTGGCCGCGGCGACGCTTCAGGTGGACAAGCGAGACCGGCTCCGGGACCTGGCCGAGGCGATTTCGGATGCAATGCTCCGGATCGTCGGCTTCGTGCTCATGCTGGCGCCGGCAGGCGTGTTCGCGCTCGCGCTCGTGCTCGCCGCGAAGCTGGGTGCTGGCGCGGTCGGCGCGCTCGGCGTCTTTGTCGCCGTAGTCGTCGCGCTCTGTCTGCTCGTGATAGCCGCGTTCTATCCACTCGTCGGTGTCGCGTCGGCGATTCGCGTGCGCGATTTCGCGGCGGCGTCGGCGGCGGGACAGACCGTAGCCTTCAGCGCGCGCTCATCGCTGGCCGCCTTGCCCGCCATGCTCGAAGGAGCCCGGGCCGGACTGGCCGTGCACCGCGACCTGCCGGGCTTCTTTCTGCCGATTTCCGCGGCGATCTTCCGTCCCGGCAGCGCGGTTGCAATCCCGGTAGGCGCCGTGTTCGTCGCGCAGCTGTACGGCATCGGCCTCGGCTTCGCCGAGCTCGCGACGATCGCGGTGATGTCCGCGCTGCTCACGTTCAGCGTGCCGTCCATACCCGGAGGAACTATCCTGATCATGGCCCCCGTGCTCGCCGCAGTCGGCATACCCGTCGCCGGAATAGGCGTGCTGCTCGCGCTGGACGCGATACCTGACATGTTCCGCACCGCGGCCAACGCTACGGGCCACATGGCGGCGGTGACCATTCTCGACAGGTGGACCGCCGACGCCACGATTCCTGTCGCCGGGGATCACACATGAGCGAGCCCGGCGCGCCGAGCGCGGAGCGATTCACCATCGACAAGAAATCCCTGCGGCACGTCATCGCGGCGTCGTCGGCGGGGACCATGATCGAGTGGTACGACTTCTACATCTTCGGCAGCCTGGCAGCGGTGATATCCACGCATTTCTATCCCGCCGGCAGCCCGACGATGAATTTCCTCAAGACGCTGGCAACGTTCGCGGTAGGGTTCGCCGTTCGTCCGTTCGGCGCGCTGGTGTTCGGTCGCGTCGGCGACCTTGTCGGGCGGAAGTTTGCGTTCCTGGTCACGCTGCTGATCATGGGCGGCGCGACAGCGGCGATAGGCTTTCTGCCCACGTACTCCCAGATCGGTGTCGCGGCTCCGATCATTCTTGTTGGACTGCGGCTGCTGCAAGGGCTCGCGCTCGGCGGCGAATACGGCGGCGCGGCGATCTACGTCGCGGAGCACGCGCCGGACGGCAAGCGCGGCTTCTACACCAGCTTCATTCAGACCACGGCCACGCTCGGGCTCTTCCTGTCGCTGGGCGTGATTCTCGTGGTGCGCGCGTCCATGTCGGAGGAAGCGTTCAAGCAGTGGGGCTGGCGCATTCCCTTCCTGCTCTCCGTGATTCTGGTGATCGTTTCGTACCACATCAGAAGCCGGCTGCAGGAATCGCCGCTGTACACGCGACTCAAGCAGCAGGGCAAGACTTCCACCGCCCCACTCAAGGATTCTTTCGGCACCTGGCCGCGCTGGAAATTCTTCCTGCTGGTACTGTTCGGCGCGACGGCGGGCCAGGCCGTGGTGTGGTATACGGGCCAGTTCTACGCGCTCTTCTTCATGCAGACCGTGTTGAAGGTGCCGCTCACCACCTCATACCTGATCGTCGCAGCTGCGCTCATCCTTGGCACGCCTATGTTCGTGTTCTTCGGCGCTCTGTCGGATCGGGTTGGACGCAAACGCGTCATGATGGCGGGCAACCTGCTCGCGGCGCTGTCGTACTACCCGATCTATCTCGGGATGAAGCACTTCTCCGATCCGCTCAACCCGGTGATGCTCACGCTGCTGGTGCTCGTCCAGGTGCTATTCGTCACGATGGTGTACGGCCCCATCGCGGCGT